>JBGAKI010000001.1:85758-113787 GCA_044224525.1 Polyangiales bacterium
ATAGCTTAGCGCAAAATCAGCCGCGATCAGTTCAGCCAGTGCTTGGGGTTTTTGCTTTCGCGCGCGTCGCGTTGCATCGGGAAGGGCACAAGTTGGCCCACTTTGCCGCTCTTCTTTTTGCGCGGCGGTAGCGTCAACCACCACCCATAAGCAGCGCCACTCGCGGTCGCGCCCAGGCCCGCAAGCAGCACCACAAGATTTCGCGACGCTAAGAACAAGAGCACGCTATAGCCAATCGCAATCGTCAGTAGATGCATCGCTTTCACTGGCACCGCACCAAAGAGCATCACCTGCGTGCGTCGTGTGGTCATCGCAAACGCGGAAAAGCCACCAAAGGCAAGCGCGCTCGTGCCAAACAAAGGCGACGACTCGCGCAAAAAAGGCCCGACGGCAATCGGCACAAGCGCCCAACCCAAAAGCGACACCAAACAAAGCTCGAGTGTACGCCTTCCGCCGTAACGTTCTTCAAAGGGCGACAAGATCCACCACAAGAACATCAACCCGATAAGCTCGCTAATCACCGACTGCGGGCTAAGCGGTTGCACAAACACGTGCGTGAAAATTTGCCACAGCTGCGACACACGCAGCGGGCCGATCCACAACGCGCAGGTCGCCAGAATTGGCACATGCAGCCAGTTCTCGGCAACAAGGTGCACCACGAACCCCACAAAGAGCGTGATCAACAATCGACGCACGACCGGCGTGAGGCGCGGGACACCGAGGTAAAACCCACGGGTCATACCTCAATTGGACCGTGTTTTACCCCTTTGATGCAAGAATAAAGCAGAGGTTTTTACGGCAAGGTGCCCTTGTCGACCGTGTAGTTTCCCGTAGCGGAAATGACCACATTCACAAACGAGGTGCGACCCACCGCATTACCCTGCGCATCCAGGAAAACATAGTCGAAAAGATACTTGCCCTTGGCCAGCATCGCCTGCGGCGTCATGTAAGTGCCAGCGTTACAAGCGGCTTTAGTGAGTACAGTGGGGGTGGAATTGCTATCATCATAGCGTCGAAACTCAAAACCGACCTCGGTTACACCGCGCGCCGTACAACGATCAGCAAGCGTTGCACCCATGCCGCTAACGTCCCACGACAGGGTCAATCCAGCATCGCCGCCTTTGGGTTGAAAGGCGTCAAACTCAGCACCCAGCAAAATGATATGATCATCGGGCGGGGTGGTCGTCAAATCTTGGCGTGGGCTGGTGACCAAGATTTGGTTGTTGGCATCGAGCGCCTGCCACGCTGTTTGATAGCGCCCATACTGCAAAATCTCGATTGGCGCGCTGTCGAACTGGCCTGGCGACAAACCGCCACCTTGTTGATAGTTGCAGTCAAAGGTGGTGCGGTCATCGCTGAACTCGCCTTGATAATCGTAAAAAAGCACGCGCACTGTTTTATAGCCAGCGCGTTGACAACCCTCGCTTAAGGGGCCTTCGAGTTTGGCGCAGTCGCTCGCATTGGTCGGGTTTGAGCCATAACAGTAGCCGTTCACCAGCACAACCCAGTCGCCCGAGAGGCTTACGCCCTGCTGAACCGAGTTATTGTCGACGACGCATCCGCTCGCTAACAAAGTGAGTATCGTCGCTGCAGCGAGGCCAAAGAAAAGTGTCATGTTGAGAGCACGCATGTTCGCTCCTTGTGGGATTGGGTTGAGTCTAGCACGACTGAAACGCGTGCAACACGGTCTTGACGCGCCAATAAGCATGCTTAGTTTTAGACGTGTGAGGTGCCAAAAAGTTCATCTCACTAGGAAGAAAGGAGGAAATATGTCACTCATTACATGGGATCCATTCGCAGACTTGGTTCGTTTTGACGACGTTTGGCGAAATAGCAGCCGTACAGCAACGCGGGGTTTTTCACCCGCATTGGATGTGCATGAAGACAAAGAGGCCTATCATGTGAAGGTCGATTTGCCGGGCGTGAAACAAGACGAAGTCAAAGTCAGCGTTGAAGATCAAACCCTGGTCATCCGCGGCGAACGCAAGCAAGAGACTGAACGCACAGAAAAAGGTGTGCACATCAGTGAACGTCGTTACGGATCGTTTGCTCGCAGTCTGATGTTGCCCGAGACAGTCAACGCCGACAAGATCGTTGCGAAGTTGACCAATGGCGTGCTTCAAATCAACGTGCCCAAGACGCCAGGCGCACAACCCAAGATGATCGAAGTCAAAGCCGACTGAACATCATCGACACACTTAATCTAGTGTGCTTATCATCGTGTAAGAACTACCAAGCGGGTAGGCTACACGATGATTTTATTTAACCTTCGAAGGCTTGTTGCATCAGGCGTTGCTGTTCAAGCTGATGCGCGCCATGTGAACCGGTGGCCGGGCTTGCGCTCGCGTCGCGCGCCACACACTCAAGCCGCCAGTCGTTTCCGAGCACACGTGGCAAATGCGCGTTAAGGAAATACCACGCGCCCATGTTGAGTGGCTCTTCTTGCACCCATATTAGCTTCACGCCCTTGCGCTTATAAGGCTCAAGCGCTCGTAGCACTTCTTCAGGATGCAGCGGATAAAACTGCTCCAAGCGAATGATCGCCGCGTCGTCTGCCTTGCGCTTTTCGCGATCCGCGACCAAGTCGTAATAAACTTTGCCGCTGCACAACAGCACGCGCTTCACTTTGCTCGCGTTCACGTCGGCGTCATTGATAATGCGTTGAAACGCGCCTTCGCTTAGCTCTTTTACGGTCGATGTGGCTTTGGGATGCCGGAGCAGACTCTTGGGCGACATGATGATGAGCGGTTTGCGGTAGCTACGCACCACCTGCCTGCGCAAACAATGAAAAAGCTGCGCGGGGGTGGTCAAGTTACAAACCTGAATATTGTCTTCAGCGCACGCGGCCAAGAAGCGCTCAAGACGTGCACTCGAATGTTCGGGGCCTTGGCCTTCAAACGCGTGCGGCAACAGCAGCGTCAGGCCGCTTAGGCGGCGCCATTTATCTTCTGACGAACAAATGAACTGATCGATGATCACCTGCGCACCGTTGGCAAAATCACCAAACTGCGCTTCCCACACCACCAGGGCCTCAGGCGCGTCCAGACTATAGCCATACTCGAAACCAAGCACGCCCGCTTCAGACAAGGGGCTGTCATAAATGCTGAAGCGCCCTTGTTTATCAGAAATATTCGCCGACGGTTCAAACCGTTCACCAGTTTTGATGTCATACACCGCCGCATGACGATGACTAAAGGTGCCGCGCCTTGAGTCTTGTCCGCTTACGCGCACCGGTGCGCCTTCGGCCAGCAGCGTCGCAAACGCAAGCGCCTCGCCGGTGCCCCAATCAAGAGGCTTATCTTGCTCAACGCGCGCCTTACGATCTTCAAGCAGCTTGGCAATCTTGGGGTTCGCCTGAAAGTTCTTGGGCACTTCAAAAATCTTCGCTGCAAGATCAATGAGTTGTTTTTTTGGAACGGCCGTCTTCGCCTCGGGCACTTCATGATCGGCGCCGCCAACATAAGGCTTCCACACACCCTGCAACGTGTACTCAGCGGGCGCTTCCTTTTTAGAGCGCGCCTCGGTCAACGCGCCATTCAACACCGCGCGCACTTCTTCAAGCAAGCCGTTAACGTCGCTGTCTTTGGTGGTGCCCGCGCTAACAAGCTGCTGCGCGTAAAGCGTGCGCACGCCCGGCAACTTATCGATCACCGCATACATTTGCGGCTGTGTGAAACGCGGCTCATCAGCTTCGTTATGGCCGTAACGACGATAACAATACAAATCGACCACCACATCTTGGCTGAAGCGCTGACGAAACTCAGCAGCCAATCGCGCAACGCGAAGCACGGCTTCAACGTCGTCGCCATTAACATGCAGCACAGGGCAACGCACCATCCGTGTGATGTCGGTGGAATAGCGCGTCGAGCGCGAATCGCCGGTGTCAGTGGTAAAGCCCACTTGGTTGTTGATCACCAAATGCAGGGTGCCGCCCGTACGGTAGCCCTCGAGTGCTGCCATGTTGAGCGTCTCGGGTACAATGCCTTGGCCAATAAACGCCGCGTCGCCGTGCACCAAAAGTGGCATCACGCGTTTGCCTTCTTTGTCATTGCGACGGTCTTGTTTTGCGCGCACGCGGCCTTCCACCACCGGGTTCACGAACTCAAGATGGCTTGGGTTAAAGCACATCGACAGATGCACATTCTTGCCACTGTCCAGCTTACGATCAGACGAATATCCCAAATGGTATTTCACGTCGCCCCGGCCCATCAGCTGCTCGGGTGTTGCGTCTTCAAAGCCCAAAAAAATGTCTTTGTGTTTCTTACCAAGAATATTCACCAGCACATTAAGGCGCCCACGATGCGCCATACCAAAAACCACCTCTTCAACGCCAAGCTCGCCTGCTTTGTCGATAAGCGTGTCGATAAAAGGAATGGTGCTTTCGCCGCCTTCAAGCGAGAAGCGCTTGGTGCCCACATAATTGGTATGAATAAACTGCTCAAAAAGCTCCGCTTCGCTTAGCTTCTTAAGTGCCCGCAAATGGTCTTTATTAGACAGCGGATAAGTCTCGCTCAAGCGTTCGACGCGCTCCAGCAGCCAACCGCGAATGGTTGGATCTTCAATGCCGTCAAGCTCAACACCGATCGTGCCGCAATACGCACGTTCTAGCGCGCTAACAATTTGTTTCAGCGGCATGGTTGGCTTGCCAGGTAAATCGGTGGCAAAACTTTGCTCAAGATGTTTTTCGCTCAACCCAAAGCGCTCAAGCGAAAGCTCGTCGGTTTCGGTCTTTAAGAGCCCAAGCGGATCAAGCTTGGCTTTTTTGTGCCCGCGGGTGCGATAAGCCTCAACCAGCGCATCAACCTTCTGTTGCATGTCGATAGCAACGCTGCGTGCAGCGGCGGCAGTGACCGCATGACCGGTGGCTTCGCTTGCATGGCCGTTGCTCTTGGGCGGCGCTTGATAAGGTGTGCCGCTTTCGAGCGATTCAAAATAACGCCGCCACGCCTCGTCGATAGATCCGGGGCTGTCTTTATACTTAAGATATAGTTCTTCTACCAAGCTTTGATTGACGCCAAAGTCGAACACGTTGATCACCTTTACGTTGGGTTTGAAGTGGCCGAAGACAAGCGCCTCAGCATGCGGGGCCCAAGAATAGTATGCAAAAGCGAATGCGGCTAGCTGCGAGCAAAGAAAAGCACGCCGCATGACAAAGCCTATACACCAATCAAATGATAGCACAGTTGGGGTGGCTCGTGTTTTTTCAGTACTCCGTGTAAGATTATGAAATTATTGATATTTAAAAAGAGCGTTAACTCTGCTGGTCTGACCACTCACGCCTTCTCGTTGCATACAATGACCCGCCCTGATGCGCATCCATCGCGTTGTTAAGAATACCCGCGAGCAGACAAGCTAATCACCTCACGTTCGTCTTAGTCGCAGTGCGTCGTCGTAGGGTTGAATTCAAGCGGCTGCGGGTCTACCGACATTGGCCGGTCGAGTTATCACATTGCTCGCCGCTCAAGCAGCCCCCTGAGAAAACCCCGCAGGTGAACGCTTGGCCGCGATCGTTTTTGTAGTGTCCGCAGAACTTGCCAAGACATAGATTGGCGCAATAGGAGTAATTGGTCTGACAGTTTTCATTTGTTCGACACGTATTAGGACATTGCCGACCACACCCATCAGGGCCGCCGCATTTGCGAGCGCATTGCGGCACACACGTGTTGTGCACGCATTGGTTGGTCACACTGCAGCTGAAACCGATTGGGCAAGGCCCGCTGCAGGTTGCCATGCGGCAGCTATCTTGCTCGCCGCAGGCTTTGCCGCGGCAACTGGCACTTGCCGGGCAACCATTGCTGCTGACACCATGTGCAACGCATTGACCATCCAGGCAACTTTGACCGTTTGCGCATCCGCCGTTGTGATCACCACACGTTGCGTCGGCCATACCGCACCCCAGCGTAACATTGCCGCATTGTCGCCCGCTGCATGCTTGCACCTTGTTTGCGGGAAGGCATGCGGCTGCAGCCACACAGGCCCCTTTAGCGCTGCAAACCTCGCTCGCGTCATGGCATTGACATCGCACAACATCACACCCGTCGCTTACTTCCGAGCACTCGGGTTGATTGGCGCATGCTTCATCTAACAGGCGTGGCACGCAGTCTTTGCGGGGCGTGGATCCGTCAACGGTAGCATCCTTTGCGCTCTCTACGACACACGATGTGAGCAGTGACACGTTTATCAATAATGCATGAAGAAAACGATCGTTTCGCTTATAAAACATGGGAACAACTTCACGCAATAGTAAGGAAAGAAGCGAAGATATTGTTTTTAGTGAGGGTGACGATTTAAAATAGAGCAGTGCCGATTATTGGTTTTCACTCGGCACCGCTCTTTTCATTCAGGCTCGCAACTACTGCGCACCGGCGACAAATGAGATCAGCTTTTTGACCGTGTCACCCGCCTCGCCGACGCCCGGAACATAAAGCTTCTCTTCCTCGTCTGCGCAGTCATCAAGTGGATTGGTGTCCATTACGCTGACGACGTTGGCGTAGGTCATCGCGTTCGCGGTTAGGCTGCCATCGATCTTGACGATACGACCCATGTCCATCGCGACATCAGGCGCTTGTTCTTGAAAATAAGCCTGACCCACCGCTGGTTTCGCAGGCATGATGACGCCTGGTTTGGCACCTGTCGCGTCCGCTCGCCAACTGCCTTTGGTGTTAGCAACTTGCCCATTTTCGTAGAAGGTCACATCTTCGCCAAAATAACATACGGTTCCATCCGATGCCTCGACATAAAAGTTGCGCGCCACTTCATAGAGCGCGCCATCGATAAACTCTTTGGCCTCAAGCACGCGTGTGGTTACGCTCCCGACCACCTGGGTTTCATCGAGCACTTTGCGTTCGACACGAATCAACACGCCGTCTTCGGTGCCTTCAAGCACCGTGCTGTTACCGACGATCAACGGGTAGTACTTGTTGGTCGAGTTGAGCGAAAACGTTGCGCTTGCTGGGTCGCAGACGGAAATGTCGACCGTAGTCGGGTAACACTGTTCAAACTTCTTGTCCGATGAGCTGCAGGCAACTAGTGCCACAGTCAACAACGTTGCGTTAGCGAACAATATTAGAGGTTTATATGTGTAATGTCTCATGGGCGTTCCTTGTTATCATTGTTATTTAATTAATGCTTTTCGACATTCGTCTTGCCCCATTGGGCTTCGATTTTGTTTTGAAAGATTGCCCGCCCGGCACAGTTCCTGACAAAAGAGGACAAAACCATGGTTGCGCACGATTATTTGTCAGGAAAGAGCTGCGACAGGCCAATAATTGCAGTAAAATTGAATGCACAAAAGATGAAGCTGAAGCCCATCATGCGCTGTACAAATAATGGAATACATACGCTACAGAATTGAAAGAAGCCTATCCTGGGTCGTTTTTGCACTCATGTTGGCGACGTCTGCGACCTTTGCGCAATCCAGGGCGGTCTCGACAACAGGTTGCTTAGACGTGATGCAAATCACGGGCAGCAATGCCGAGGTGGCTCGCACCCGCGAAGTGCTCAACGGGGCCGATTTCAACAGCATCTCGACATCATTGTGTCGCGATCTGAGATTGCAGGTGACCTCGACCGTCGATCGCTGGCATTATACGTTGCGCCAGGGCGAACACATTGTAGAACGCGACGTCGAAGAGCCCGAAGCGATCGTGCCGTGGCTTGAAAGTTGGCTTGCGCCGACCGAAGACGCGCCTGCGGCTGAAGCAGCGCCTGCGCCAAGCAATGTCCATGCCTCCACTCACGCCTTTGCCGAGTCGAGTGCGGCGTCGGTTGAGCGTGCGTTACCGATGCAACTTGCATTGCGCGCAGCGCTTGATCTCGATGATCGAGGGCCGCTTTGGCCTGGCGCCGAGCTCGCGTTTCGCGTTGGCCTCAATCAGCGTTTATGGTTAGGTATCGCCGCTGCCGGCGCGTGGGCTTCGCGTGCTAACGAGCAGCGCAATGTGCAACGCTTGAGTGTTCGTTTAGGGCAAGCGCAAACCTTTTCATGGGGCTCGTGGTCGTTTGGTGGTGGCGTGGGTTTAGCGACCGCGCGCGCAAAAAAAAGTACGCCCACCGATGGCGTGTTGCGCGACGAAGAAGCGCATGTTTTTGTTGAGGCCATTACGGGGTTTGACGTGCCGCTAGGTGGTGCATGGCACATGTCGTCGGCGCTGCTCTTGCGCGGCTATGTTCCCGATGACTTTAAACCTGATAGCCCCGAGGCGGTGAGCGAACCCAAGCCGCTGGCAGCATTTTCGCTCGGCGCTCAGGTTGGGCTGGGGTGGAATTTATGACGAAGCCAGGTAGTGCAAAGCGTCAGGTTGTCGAATTAGGTTTTGCGCGCGAAACGAACCTACAAACAAATGCATTGAGCGACGAAGCGATTGCGCTTGCGTGCGCTGCGGGCGACGCTGAAGCCATCGCAGAGCTCTTTCACCGTTTTCGTCAACCGGTTGCACGGTACCTTTATCGACTGGTCAGCAGCACTCCCGATGTTGAAGATCTTCTGCAAGGCACATTTCTAGAAGTTGCACGCGGTGCATGTGTTTACGACGCGGCGCGTGCTGGCGTGTTGACCTGGCTTTTGTCGATCGCCACCAATAAGGTGAGACACCTGCGCCGAGCGACCGCGCGCCGTATGCGTCTTAGCTCGGCCATGGCATGGCTTTCTATCGGGCGCAGTGCCACTGGCAGTCCCGACGTTCACGCCACCGAAGCTCGGTGCGATTTAACCCATGCACAACGCGCACTTTCCGCGCTACCCGATGTATTGCGCGAAGCCTTTGTTGCATGCGAGCTCGAGGGGCTCTCCGCCCGAGAAGCTGCAAGTGTACTAGACACATCCGAAGCGGCCGTTTGGAAGCGCGTGTCGCGCGCGCGCAGTATTCTTCGCCAGCAACTTCTAGAACAACCTACAATCGTAGCGAGTGACGACCCATGAACACGTTGCACGAACCTGTTGAGCGTTGGTTGCGCGCGGGGCGCTCGGCAATAGACGAAACGCGCGCCCAAGCACACCTAAAAGAGTGTGCAAGTTGCAGCCGCGCGCTTGATGAAGCCGATCGCCTTCGTGCCTTGTTTGTATTGCCCGAGCCGATTGTGTCCGATAAGGCCGCCAACGCGACGCGTTTTCAGCTTGAGCGTGAGGCGCGTTTATCGCGTGATCGTCATTTTGTTCGAGTGCCACTTGGTTCACGCTTGGCGTTTAGGATGGCGGTGGCTGCGGCGATCGTTCTATCGCTATGGGCAGGTTCACAATGGACCAGGCATCACCCACATACCGTTCAACACGCTTCTGTTAAACCACGTCCACACATCGAGCCAAAACACAAGGTGGCCCAGAAGGTGAGCATAACGCCCCCCGGCTCGGTCGCGTTGATGCCCGAACGCACAATGCCGCGCCCTAAACTTCGGCGCGCTTCACGTGCGACAACAGCAAAAAACGAAGTTCGCATAACAGCGGTCGAGGCGTCGCCTCCAGTGGTCAGCACGCCTCTTGTTGTTTCCGTCGCGCCGAAACCCGCAATGGCAACAACAGAAATCGATCACGCTTTTGCCGAGGCATGGCAACTCTATCGACAAGGGCGTTCTGATTTGGCATCACAAGCGTTTGATAGCTTGTTGCAGCGCAAGCTCGCATCTCGCCGAGCCGACGTGCTTTTTTGGTCTGCGCTCGCACATCAAAAATCGGGTCAACGTGCAACTGCAAAACGGCGCTTTGCACAACTGGTGCACGAGTACCCGCTCGCTTGGCACTCGCGTGACGCTCGCGCGCAACTCAAACATCTATAACGCACGTGTCGTTCTCCTCGCCAGCCATGTGGATTGGCGTTGAGTCGCACCAGCGCAAACGCGTTAAACGCTACCACAACAGAATCCTGCGCGTTCCACGAGCCGATCGTGCACATTCTAAGATGTATAACAATATGATACTATTGTACATTCGTCTGCGTCGGTCTGGCATGATTCGTGCGTTACCTAACCTTAGAATTAATGAATACTTATCGGCTTAACACGACACTCAGACTTATGACGTACATCACGTATGGTTCTTTGGTAGGGTGTTTCGCCGGCTTAATCGATGATCCTCAAAGCGGTTCACAAGCACACAATGCGGCGAGCGATCCAAGCAACACTCAGGGTGATCCGTCGGCAACGTGCATGCCGACCACCTGCCAAGCACAAGCGAAGAACTGCGGCAGTATTCCCGACGGCTGCGGCGCTGTTTTGAATTGTGGCATTTGTGCAAACGGTCAAACCTGCGCTGGGGGTGGCATGCAGAACGTGTGCGGCACCGCGCTTGCCGACCAAGGCCCCGATCCCGTGATCGTCGCCGCGGGCGATATCGCCGGTAGTTGGTCCGGTGATGAGTCGACGGCTGCAGTGATCGACACGATCAAGCCTGCGGCTGTGCTTACTTTGGGTGACAACGTCTACGACACCGGGGCGGCATCCGAGTTCAACAATTATTGGGGCGCCAAAACAGCGGCCAACAAATCATGGGGCCATCTGCTCGACGTCGTTAAACCAGCCCCCGGCAATCACGATCATGCCACCGCGAACCTCACCGGTTACTGCGGATACTTTGGTGCGAGCGCGCATTGCGCAGGCGGCGACTCGGGCGCGGCCTACTATTCATTTGATGTTG
The DNA here is from genome assembly GCA_044224525.1 of Polyangiales bacterium. Taxonomy (GTDB): domain Bacteria; phylum Myxococcota_A; class Polyangia; order Polyangiales; family CBDCBC01; genus JBGAKI01. The sequence goes on from JBGAKI010000001.1 coordinate 96,386, forward strand.
GCAAATGGCATATCATTTCGCTTGATTCAGGTTGCTCGTCGCCGTCGAGCTGCGCCGACACCATGGCGACTGGATCGACAATGCGAACGTGGCTTACCAACGACCTAAAGGCGCACAACAACGCTTGCATGATCGCCTACTGGCATCATCCGCGTTTTAGCTCCGGCGCACACGGCAACGACACGCGCTCGCAAAGTGTGTGGGCCGAGCTTCAGGCTGCCGGCGTAGATCTGATTCTCAATGGTCACGATCATAATTATGAGCGTTTTGCCGCCCAAAACAGCGCGGGTGCATCCGACCCCAATGGCATTGTTGAGTTCGTGGTGGGCACAGGCGGCACCAGTTTACGCGCGATGGGCGCCACCAAAGCCAACTCGGCAAAGATTAACAATACTTCGCTTGGCGTCTTGAAGTTGACTCTGCACGACACAAGTTACGACTTTGAGTTCGTCAAAGCCAATGGTACCTTCACCGACAAGGGTGTGGGCATCGCATGTCATTGATCACGCGCGTTGGGTTCATTGTCGCCCCTTTTGTGTTGTGCCTAGGTTGGGTGGGTTATCGTCATTGGCATGGTCAAGTCAGCGCGCAGCCTGATGCCCGCACCGAATGCTCGCCCCATGAAGTGATCGCACGATTAGCCGATATCGCTGAAGAATATGGCGAAGCCAAGGAATCCGTGAATCCCGCGGCGACGCTCCAAGTGCAACACATTGCCGAGCAGCTCGTAGCGCGCTCGCGGGGCATGGCGTGCATGCGTGCCTTTCAAAAACCCATCGAACGCATCGCCCACGACCTCTTGCAGCGCACAGAGCCGCTACAGATTGACCTATCGACAAAAACCTTGATTGAGCACATTGTCAAAGCGCTGCACGTTAAGCGTGCACCTGACACCAAGCCGAATATGTCACTTGCGGCGGCGCTCTTTCATACGCATTGTGCAACGTGTCATGGTGACGAGGGCGCGCCTTCGCGCGCAATCATCGAAAAACTTCCCATGGCGCCTGCCGCGTTTGTGGATCCGAGCGTGCTTAACCCACTGAGCCCCTATCGCGCCTACAACGCGATTACTTTCGGCGTGGCGAGCACTCCCATGGCGTCTTTTAACACACTCAGTGACACTGAACGTTGGGCACTTGCGTTTTTCGTCTTTACACTACGCAAAACACGCTGCGAAGCTCAAACACCCAAGGTGTCGCTCGACGAACTTGCTTTGGCAACTGACAACGATCTGGTTGCGCGCTATGGTGAAGCTAAGCTTGCATGTTTGCGCCATTGAGCCAAACGCGTGAATCCACGCACATCGCGCCACCTTTTTTGATATAATGATGATCACCATGTCAACCGCTTCAGACAGCAAACCTTCAAATAAAGCAGCGTGGTTTAAAGCCGCGCTGATTGTCGCTGCGCTCGGCGGTGCCTTGGCATTGCTCTTTAGTGGTGGTGGCGCCAAAGATGCATTTGTCTATTCAAAACTCGTTGACGAAGTGGTAAGCAAACCTGCGCAGTTCAAAGATCGTGAACTTCGGGTCGAAGGTCAGCTTGTCAACGGCTCGATCAAGTTTCGCGAGCAGCCTTGTGAATATCGCTTTGTGCTTGAAAAAGAAGGGCAAACAATGCCCGTTCGTTTTGCTCAATGGTGCCTGACACGTTTCGGGCATGGGTATCGCCGTTACCGTGCAAGGGCGTTTACAAAAAGACGGATCGTTTGAAGCCAATCAAGTGGTACCCCGTTGTCCATCCAAGTACGAGATGCAACAACGCAAAGCGCGCGGCGAAAAGATGCCCGACTATTCAAAAATGTCGGGTCGCTAGGGGTAGCGCATCGTTTGTTCCAAATCAGGGGCGACGCGTGCGCTATGCACATGTGCTCGAGCCACGTAACGTTTCAAGCGCAAAAATCCTCTTTGTTTTCATAATATTATAAAGGCAAAGCAAAACCTCGATTGGTACGTATCTTGCGAAGGATTAAGCGCAGGACTTGGCTTTGACTCAATCCATCTTGATCGCAGAACGCTTGCCACTAGGTTTCGTGACGCTTGCGCTCGTTACGGGGCTGATGGGTTGCGGTGGCACCATTGCTGCAAATGCAAACGATCAGGCTTTTGTTGGTCAGTTCGTCTGCACAAGCGATGGTGCGGCCCCTGTGTCGCCCATGCGTCGCTTAACGCACACCGAATATCTTAACACACTACAAGATTTACTTGGCGTGGACATGTCATCGGAGCGCGGTCGCTTGCCCGCCGAAACCTATCTTGATGGTTTCAAAAACAACGTTGCCACACAAGACATGAGCGCGATCTTGTTTGACGGTTACCATGCAGTCGCTGAACTTGCCATCGGTAAAGCGGTTTCAACACCCGCACTGCGCGACAAACTCACAAGCTGCGATCCAAGCAATGACGCGGCATGTATGAAGGCATTTATTAAACGTTTTGGTCGGCTGGTATTTCGTCGTGCGTTGACGAGCGACGAAATAAGTGCGATTGAAGCGCTAGCGCAAGCCGCACACGATGCAGGTGACAGCGAGTCGTACGCACCACTCAGGTGGGTGCTCCAAGGCATGTTAGAATCGCCCGACTTTCTCTATCGACCGGAGTTTGGCGTGGCAGAAAACGCAAGCAATGCAGGGTTGCCACTCAACGCTTACGAAAAAGCTACACGCCTTTCATATTTGTTATGGGCTACCACGCCTTCCGACGAGCTACTTGCTGCCGCCGAAGCAGGCGCGCTCGACTCAACGGCGGGTCTGAGCGAACGCGCATCGACCATGCTTCAAGATCCCCGAGCCAAAGCAGCGTTTCGCAATTTCTTCTCCCAGTGGTTCACTCTCGATGAACTTGACGACACGACCAAAGACCCGACTCGCTATTCCAGTTTTACCAAAGGTCCCGCACCATCGATGGCAGCGTCGATGAAAGAAGAAGTGCTTCGCCTGACTGACGAATACGCCTGGACTGAAGGTGTGTCGTTTGTCGACATTCATCGATCGAAACACAGCTACTTAGATGCGACACTCGCTTCACTCTATAAGGTAAGCGCTCCGGCGAGCGCCTTTGCACAGGCTGACCTAAGTGCCGACGCCAATCGCGGTGGCCTTATGTCAACCGCGGCGGTGCTTACGCTCACCTCTCGCGCCGATGAAACCTCAGTGATAAAGCGCGGAAAGTTCGTACGCGACGCGATATTATGTGAGCATTTGGCCTTGCCCGCAAACAACAACGTGCCCCCCTTACCAACCGACCCAAATCAAACTTTCAACGAGCTCGTGCTGCAGCACGCCGCTGATCCAAGCTGCGCGGGATGCCATAACCGCATCGACCCGATTGGTCTGGGCCTTGAGCGTTACGATGCCATTGGCGCCGTTCGCACCTTGACCTCGAGCGGCAAACCCGTTGTGATGAGTGGTAAAGTTGAAGGCCTTCAGGTCCCCGATTTTTCAGGAGCGGTGGATCTTGGCGAGAGACTTGCAGCCGCACCCCAAACGCAGCGCTGCGTCAGCGAAAAATTCTTTCGCTTTAGCAGTGCGCGAAGCTTACAAGGTGATGGCTCCGCCGATGCGTGCAACGTTCAGGCGCTTTCCGACAAGTTTGCTTCTTCCAGTTTTAGTTTTCGACAAATGGTCATCGATTTTGTGACGAGCAACGCTTTTACGCGAAAGCAGGTAGACGCACGATGAAAAAAGACACAAAAATCGGTCGCCGTATTGTATTAAAGGGCATCGGTGCCGCCGGCATTTCTGTGGCACTACCGCCCCTTGACTTGCATGTCGATCCCACACTGCGTTCAAATATTGCGCGCGCCGCAGACGAACCAACACGCATGGTGCTCTTTCATTTTTGTCATGGTGCAGAAATGCTGCGTTGGACGCCACCTAAAGACGGCGCGCAATGGTGGGGTGCGGCCGATCCTTCCACTGCCACGATCCCGCAGTGCCTTGAACCGATGCGCCGTCACCTTCGAGATATTAACGTGGTCTCGGGTCTATCAAATCTTCGCGGCTACGAGAACGCTGGCGTGTTAGAACATAACCACGCGCGTGGTTCATTGACTCTTTTTACCGGGCGTTCGGTTGTCAACAACACTTCCGGCACGAGCGTTGGTCCGGGCGGCCCCTCCGTTGACCAGTTCGCAGCACAAATCCTGGGCAAAACCACCGCACAAGCCATGGTCGGTGCTGCACTGAGTCACGATCGCGTCAACCGCACCTATGAAGACAAGGTGTCTTGGGTGAGCGGTTCAAAATATTACACCTTGCCGCTTAAGCCTACGCAGATCTTCGACCAGGTGTTCTCAAACGCCAGCGTTGATCCCAATAGCGCCTCAAACACCGTAGTTCAAAAGCGACAAAGTGTGCTCAACTATGTGCGTGCGCGCATTAATGTACTCAAACCCAAGCTTGGTGTCGCCGACAGACAACGCCTCGATCAACACTTGTCACAAATCACCGATATCGAGCACGCGCTGCAAGCACAAAGCGCGGGCCCGCTCACCTGCACGTTGCCATCGCGCCCAAGCACTGCCGACGAGGCCAGCACCACCGCCTCGGGTCCGCCCGACGGCGACCAGATGACCTTTACTCAGCGCTACAAGCTCTTGATGGATTTGATGGCGCTTTCACTCGTCTGTAATCAAACCCGCGTGCTCACGTATTCGGTGGGTGGTAGTTCAAGCGTCTACATCTTTCCCTTCATCACGCCAACCGGCGCAGTCAACACGACGATCGACGAACATTCGCTCTCGCACCTTTCGGCGGGCTTACCCGATATGCAAACGCACCGCGAGTATTGGACGCGCGCCGTACAATGGAAGATCGAACAGTTTGCTTATTTGATGGACAAACTCAAGGCGCCGCTTGCCAACGGTAAGTCGCTACTCGATTACAGCGCTGTGGTATGCACCAGCGAAATGTCGACAGGGCGCGGGCACTGTTTTGAAAGTTTGCCGGTGTTGGTGGCCGGTAAACTTGGCAACATGACCACAGGGCAACACCTGCGCTTCCCCTGCGCGCCCCTTCAAGACAGCAACGGCGATTCACAGCGCGATTTGATTCAGAACGCCCCAGTCAGTTGCTCTGGCAACGGCAAGACTTCGATTTCGCGGCTTTGGTTGTCGATGTTGCAAGCAACGGGTATTCCTGCCGCAAGTTTTGGCCAAGATGGAACAAGCACCTTACCCGGCCTTTGGGGCTAGGCGTTACCTTGAAAGTGTACACCGATGTATCGTCACCGTAATTGTATTCTCGTGGGTCTCTTCCTTCTTGTCTCGTGCGATGATGATTCAGGCAGCGCGATGAACACCATGCCCGGCGATGGATCGGACGGCGCGACATCAAACACTTCCTCCGACGCAAGCACCACGGGGGGCGATGGTGGTGTGGTCGATGCTGGCATGACACCACCTCCATCACTCGGTGATGTTGTGATCTATGCCGCAGGCGACATATCGGGGGCAGGTGCGAATTTCACCGGCGATGAAAAAACCGCACAAATTATCATGGACGCCGCGCGCGTCGACGCAGTCTTTCCGCTTGGCGACATTCAATATGAAAGCGGCGAGTACGCAAACTTCATGGCCTATTACGACAAGTCTTGGGGACAAGCAAAAATTAGGGAGAAGACTTACTCAGTGCTTGGCAATCACGAAGCGCTCGACCCCGCAGGGGCCTATGTGGGCTACTTTCAGTATTTTGGTATGAACGGCAATCGCACCACGCGCCCCGGTTTGCCGCAAACGACCGAAGGTTTTTATAGTTTCGATTTGGGATCATGGCATATCGTTGCGCTCAACACCGACAAAGGTATTACACAAGTGCAAAAAGATTGGCTCAAGGCTGATCTTGCAGCCAACAAAAAAGCCTGTGTGCTTGCGCTTGGTCATCACCCGCGTTATTCAGCGGCACAGTTTGGGCCTTGTGGACAAGGCATTCCCAACAAGATTACTGAGTTGTTTCAAATCTTGGTCGACAACAACGTCGACGTGTTCTTGGCAGGTCACGATCATCAATACCAACGTTTTGCCAAACAAGACAACGCATCCAATGCCACGATCAACGGTGTTCGCCAGTTCATCATCGGTGGTGGCGGCAAGAACTTGGTCAAAATGAACTGCGGCTTGGCATCCACAAGCCCGATGGCAAATCTACAAGCTGAGAACGACAAAGACTTCGGCGTGTTACAGATGACGTTACGCGACAACGCCTATGACTGGCAGTTCATACGCGCAGGCACCACCAACCAAGCGGCAGATTCGGGAACACAAACAGGCTGCAATCCGTAACCGTCAAAGCGGTTTGATGGTCTGTCAACGATTGCAGTTCGTCACGACGACTTATTGTAGTTGGCAATAAGTTGGCGTAGCTAATTATCGAACCATGAGATAGCCCATGACCGCAATATCGCGATCATTGGTTGCGCCTGAACAGCGCGAACCATTACCCGTTTGCGTCGAGAACATGAACGTCGAACACGCGCCCATCAAATTGGTGCTGAAGCCAAAGCCAACAAACGAGTCTACGTTAGGGCAATTTGCGGTATTGTCGCCCAAAATGCCGATGCGAACGCGCCACTGGCCGTTTGACATGGTCGAACCCTTATTGATGCCGAAACGATTACAGGTGGTTTCAACATAACCTTGATCCACCAAACTAAGCCAACGCCGCCGCTCATCCGCCGAAAGGTTCGAGGTGCCCACGGTGGTTACGTCAAAAGCCACCGCGCTAAAGGTTTGGCTTAACGAAGGCACGCCGGTGGGTCCGGCATTGGGAAAGTAGTTGGTGTCAGTGGCAGCAATCGTTGTCGCTCGTTCGACGCCACCTTGCACCATCACGACGCGCAGCTCAGTGAAAGGCATGTTCGTAAAGGACGACAGTTTTGCTTCAATCGTATCAAGCGCCGCGCTGGCTGGGTTGAGAAGGGTGGAATTAGTCCAAATATTGTTGTCGTAGGCGAATGTTGTTTTTGCCCCGTCGATCTTTGCGGCAAGCGTCCAGCCGCCGCCATCGGCGACCATTTCGCAATACGCACTAAAAGGAGCGAGCGAACCGCTTTCGGCGTCGATATCGAGCTGATATACATTGCTTGCTAGATCTGGCCGTCGTTGATGTAGCTCAGCACAACTCTTGGCGAGCGGACAGGCAGCACACACGCCACCGCAATCGGGTTCTTCTTCATCTTGATTGCGCAACGCGTCGCTGCAGGTCCCAGGGCCACGGTCGATATGACCGTCGCCGCCATCACCGACAAACGTTTGACGGTGCTCGAATCCAACCAGACCGCAGGCCATTAAGCCAAGCGCCGCAAGAAAAAGGGGCAAGCGCGACAAGGTCCGGAACATGCTTTTAAGAATAACCGCTATGCTTAACAGGAACTAAATTAATCAATTTTTTTCAACAACGACGGTGTCATTGCCCAAAACGACCTGCCATCAAACCCCACGTGAATCTCATCCGGGTCTGTCCGTCGCCTGTCCCCAATCCTTGCCATGCCAAGAGATAGTGGGTGGCCATATCCTAACCAACGACAATCTCTTGCGTGATACAAAATCTCCACTAGACTGATTCGTTGGTGTCGTTAATGTCGTCAAAACAAGCGCTTATCTTCTTAACATTTGCAGCCTGCGCCGCGCCCTTCGAAGAATCCTATGGCGATGCACCAGGTGCGGTTGACACGGTTGACGCCGAGGCCGCCGCATGTACCACCACGGTTGATTCACTCACCGCCAATACAAGACACCGTTCGAGTAAGCGCTTTAGTGACAGCGATATCGAGTCATTGTGCCGTGGCACCAACACCTCAAGGCCGCGAGCGAAGGCCGATGTAACAAAATATGATCTTTCGCGCGATTTTGCTTGTTCACCGCAGGCCTTGTCCACCTTCATTGACAAGACCTACGCTGTTCGCCCGCTTGATGGCCAAGGTGGCGTTCGTTTGTACATGGCCAACAAAGACAAATTCGATTTGCTTCAATATCCCTTTCTGCTCATCGAAGTACGTCCCACGCAGTTTACATTGCGCTATGCCGAGCCCTATCAACGAAGAACCGTAGTCGACACAAAGAACGAATTTATCTTCGACACAAAATTACAAGAAGTGGTGATTGACAACGATGCCGCTGGCAATTGGGCGCTTCGTCCCGGTCCCAAACGCGCCATTCCCGAACAATGTGCACCCAACGCGGCGCTATTTCAGCTCTTGAAAACCTTGCTCAACCTCAAGTGCTGAAGCGCTGGGCCAAGGTGGATAAAGCAACCTTGAAACAGAGCGTCGGCGTGCTATAAACGAGCTCGATGCACAAAGCTGCTCACGCCGCTGAGCCCACCGACAAGGGGCTGCCGAGCGCCCAGGCGCTCAACCAGGCGTTGAACGAGTTAAAAGCAAACGTTGTGTCGACCCTCGCAAGCAAAGACAAGCTCGGCGTGGTGGGCATTCAACGTGGCGGCGTTGTCCTTGCCGGGCTTTTGGGCAACGCTTTATCGGGCGCGCGCGGCAAAACCGTACACCAAGGCACCGTCGATATTGGTTTTTATCGCGACGATGCAGGCCTTAACGCAAGCGCATCGATTGGTCCCACCCACATCAATTTTAACGTTGAAGGTCGCGACATCCTGCTTGTCGATGACGTGCTTTATACAGGGCGCACCATTCGCGCAGCGATCGACGCTGTGCTTGATTATGGCCGACCCAATCGCATTTGGTTGGCTGTGTTAGTCGATCGCGGTGGGCGCGAACTACCCATCGCGGCCGATTTTTGCGGCATGAGCGTCGACGGGTTGGGTGATGCACGCTTGAAGTTGAGCATTCACGAGTCAGGGGATGTACACGCTCTGCTGCGTTTGAAAGGGGGCCAACCTTGAACGCCTTCGCTCACAAACATTTGCTTGGCATCGAGGGCCTAAGCCAAGCCGACATGTTGCAAGTGCTCGATACCGCCAAAGCATTCTTCGAAGTGTCGCGTCGACCCGTGCGCAAAGTGCCCACGCTGCGTGGCAAAACCATTATCAATGTGTTTTACGAAGCGTCGACGCGAACGCGCACCTCGTTTGAAATCGCCGGCAAGCGCTTGTCGGCCGACGTCATCAACATCAGCATCGCCACCTCAAGCGTCAGCAAGGGCGAAACGTTGAAAGACACTTGTATGACGCTACAAGCGATGAATCCAGATGTCATCGTAATCAGGCACAGCGCCTCAGGCGCGGCGGATTATGTCACTGCTCAAATTGATGCAAGTGTCGTCAACGCAGGCGATGGTATGCACGAGCATCCTACCCAAGCCTTGCTCGATGCTTTTACGGTGCGCGAAGCCAAAGGCACGCTCTCGGGGCTAACCATTGCGATATGCGGCGACATCGCACATTCGCGCGTCGCTCGATCCAATATTCAGCTTTGGCGCGCGTTCGGTTCAAATGTTCGCATCGCCGCACCACAAACACTGCTGCCAAGCCACGTCGATTCGCTGGGTGCAAAAGTATGCGCCACAGCCGATGAAGCGATCGAAGGAGCCGATGTGGTGATGGCACTGCGCATTCAAAAAGAGCGCCTTGCAGGCGCGCTGCTGCCGAGCATGCGCGAATACAGTCGCATGTTTGGTATCAACACGCGTCGAATGCGCCTGGCCAAACCCGACGCGCTGCTTATGCACCCGGGCCCCATGAACCGCGGTGTTGAGGTTGAACCCGATGTGGCCGACGGCGCGCAAAGCCGCATCCTCGATCAAGTTGAAGCCGGGGTAGCGGTGCGCATGGCGGTGCTCTATTTGCTTGCAAGTGAAAGCAGCGAGGCCGCGGCGGTTGACGCCTAACGGTGACATGCACCAAGGTGACATGCGCTTTGCACCAAGGTGACATGCACTTTAGTGCGTGTCACCAATCATATGATATGAGTAGCCCGTGAACAAAGTTCTAACAGGGCTTGAACGCATGGCATTGGGCCAGGTCTGCGAGCAGGTGAGCGGTCGGCGCGTGGGTTTGCTGGCCCATCCCGCGAGCGTGACCCGCACCATGATCAACGCGACGCAAGTGCTGCGTAACGCTGGTGCACACTTAGAAGTTTTTTTTGGCCCAGAGCATGGGTATGGCGGCGAACAGCAAGACATGATCGGCGTTGCCTCTGATGCGCCCAAAGCGCGTGGTAGCTTGCCCACCTTTTCACTTTACGGCAAAGAAGAGAACGACCTTTATCCCAAAAAAGAGTGGCTTGAGGGCCTCGACGCGGTGGTCATCGACTTACAAGATGTTGGCAGTCGCTACTACACTTTCGTGTGGACGGCGGCGATCATGCTTAAAGAAGCAGCCAAACTAGGCGTCGAAACCATCGTGCTCGACCGACCCAACCCCTTGGGTGGCCTTCACATGGAAGGTGCGCCGCAGCGACCTGGCTATCGATCATTCGTAGGTTACTACGATGTGCCAGTGCGCCATGGCATGACGATCGGTGAAATATGCACCATGGTGCGCGAGCTGGAAGCGATCGATAAAGAGGGTTTGCATGTTGTTCCCATGCAAGGTTGGCAACGCGAGATGTTATGGCCCGCGACCGGGCTGCCATGGGTGCTGCCTTCACCCAACATGCCCACCTTCGACACAGCGCTGGTGTATCCCGGTGGTTGTTTGGTGGAAGGCACACGCTTATCAGAAGGCCGCGGCACCACTCGGCCTTTTGAAATTTGGGGTGCGCCTTATGTTAACCCTGCCTGGCTTACCCCACGCCCCGGCGCCGAACTCAGAGCGCTTAGTTTTAAACCCACCTTTCACAAACATTACGGCAAGCTGTGTCGCGGCGTGCAGGTGCATGTCACCGACGCACAAAGGTTTGAGCCCTACGCCGCTTATTTACATTGGCTACATGCGATTCGCACCAAAGCACGCAGCGATTTTCAATGGCGCAGCGAAGAATACGAGTTCGTTACCGACCGACCCGCGATCGATCTGCTAACGGGTGGCCCCGAGTTTCGCGAAAGCATCGTCAGCGACAAGGATCTAGACTATTGGCTCGAATCAGGCCGTAAAGACGTTGCTGCGTTTGCCGAACGCCGCGCAGACTGGCTCCTTTACTGACATAAAGGTTATGTCATCTTCAGAACTTGCGCTGGTCTTAATTTGATACTAATACTTCCGTATCTTTCGGAGTTTAGAAGTGACGCAGTTTGCTTTAACTTTACTTATCCTGATAAGTTTCGTCACATGTGATGCCGCTGACACGTATTCACAAGCAGCCGCCGCTGATAAGATAGTTGATGACTCCCACTGCACGATTTTCGACGAGGGCCGTCTAAAGTTCCAGGCGTGTCAGCCGGTCCTTAGTGATCTGCTACGATCTGAAACCAACGCACTAAGACATATGGGCTGGCGCGTTGCTGAGCAGCTTGGATCCAGCTGGGATCTGTTTGTGAGCAACGCACTGCCCACGGTTTTTGGAGAACCTCCACAACCTGCGGTTCAAGCTCAACTTTATTTCCATCGAAAAGGACAAGGGTGCGTTGACATCTTTACCATTCTTCTCACTCAAAATAGCCCGGACTTTATCCTGACGTCCATGCGTGCTCAATGGGATATCACAAAACCCCAACCCGACGGATTGCTTTTGCCCTCGCAGTGTTCTCTTGGTAAGGGCCACGACGAGATCAAACCCAAGCTAATTGCCGACCTAAATAACTACTTTAAAGCATGCCCCCAAGCACCATAGAAGTTCATCTGTGGTTATTAGCTGTCAAAATGACGATATCCCGTGTGGACAACGCTGATGGGTAGTGAACTTGCATCGAGTAAGCGAACGCCTGTGGTAGCAACAATCTCACCGATGTGGGTCGCATGCACCGGTGGCTTGAGCTTGCTTGGGTAGGTAAAAAGCAGTTCATAATCCTCCCCACCACTAAGCGCCAGATCAAACGCACTGATGTTAAGCGTTTGAGCAAGCGCTTGATGATTTGCAAGGAGCGGCAGTTTATTGCCGTACACTGTCGCACCAACACGGGAAGCTTGGCACAGATGTTCTAGATCTTGCAGCAGGCCATCGGAGATATCGATGCAAGCGCTTGCATGTTGGGCGAGCGCGCGCCCTTCTGCTAGACGCGCTTTTGGCAATTGCCATGCGTCAATGAAAGGTTGCGCGTGAGGCTCGCGATGTTCACGCATCAGGCAATGCAACCCAAGCGCCGCAGCACCCAAGACACCCGTCACATAAATGCCGTCCCCCGGTTTAGCGCCGGAGCGTGTTAACGCGCGACCGTTCACAGCGCCGATGCACGTGGTATGTAGCGACAACTCGCGGCCCGCCGAAAGGTTACCACCAATCACAGCCACACCACTTTCGCTTGCGCCGCGTCCCACGCCTTCAATCAATTCTTTGAGCTCGTCGTCGGAAAATGTCTTAGGTAGAACCAGCGACAAAAGCACCGCACGCGCTTGGGCTCCCATCGCGGCCAAATCGCTTAACGCGGCCATCACTGCGCGATAACCGATCACATCAAGCGCAACAAAGGTCCGGCGAAAATGCACGTCTTCAACAGCGCAATCGACCGTATAAACCTGGGGCCTGGCGTCAGCGTTCAAAATAGCGGCGTCATCACCAATGCCGAGCGCCACCTCGGCGCTGGGTCTAAGCATTTGCTGAATCATCGCAATGCGTTCAAATTCACGGTTCACCTGCTCATTATGGTTCGTGTCATGTCATCGGCAACCGATCGTGCGGGTGAATCAACGCTTCTGTCGCCGACTGGATTAAAACGACTAATCTTGGTAAGCATGAGGCCCAGTTGAGGATTTTACCCGTGCGACCCTGGTCACATACCTTCGTGCTCTTCGCCTTGATGATAAGCGCGTGCCGGCCCTCATCAAGTCATCAAGGTGACGAGAAAACGAGCGGCGTAAAAGAAGCAACAGGCAAGGGCGCATCCAACCTGTCGCCGGAGATTGCGGCGATCATCAAGAACTTTCCATTGCAAGGAAAAATGGAAAGCCTGCAACTACCGATCCAAGTCGAGCCGCGTTCAGACTCAGCAATTCTGGGTTGGCTTCGGCTGGGCAGCATCGCGTTCTTAAAGGAAAAGCCCACCTACGGTGGCGGCTGCAAAGGCGGGTGGTACGCGGTTTATCCCAAAGGTTATGCCTGTAAAGGTGCCGGATTGAAAATTGGGCCCGCGTCACAAGAGCAGGGCGATTATGCAACACCCTTTGATAACAGCGACGCACTTCCGTACAAGTACTATTTCGTCAAAGATCATCCGACCCCTGAATACAAATACCCGCCGGCAAAAAAGGAACAAGAAAAGGTTTTCATTTTTCTTCAGCGTTACCGCAAGTTGCGTCACATGCATCCGGATAAGCCCGACAAAGACAAAGAGATTGCCGACGCTTTCTTGCGCGGGCAGCTTAAAGACGAACCTCGTCCGCCGCACTTTGTCGCGGGGTTCCTCGATCGTGGTTTTTACGTTGCTGCGCTGAGCATGGATGCCAACAAAGATCGCCTATTTGTGCGCACCATGCGCAATACCTATATCTGGCTCGATAGCCTTGAGCCGCGTGAGGCAACACCCCTTCGCGGCGCCGAGTTAGGTAAAGAACACAATTTGCCGCTTGCGTGGTTGGTACGCGCAGCTTACCCGATGAAAAAGATCGTCAAGGCAGACGGTTCAATTGTGTTTCGCGACATTAAGGAATTGCCGCTGCTGGAACGTTACACCCTGCTCGACGGCATTGAGCGCGAAGAGTTAACCGAGGTGGTCGGTAAGCGCTGGGTCTATCGTATGAAAGATGGCAACTATCTTTATCCCTGGTTTGTCGCTTACGCCGAGGCGATCAAACGGCCTCTGGGACTGGCGGATGACGAACCGTGGATCCACATCAACCGGCACTCGCAAACATTGGTGCTTTATCAAGGCAAGACGCCCGTTTTCGCTACGCTCGTATCAACGGGTGTAGACGGGCACGAGACACCCCTTGGCGAGTTTAGAATTAAAAGCAAACGCATCACCGCTACGATGTCTGATATCGGCGACGAGATCGCCGACAGCCGCTATCGCATCGAAGACGTACCATGGACGCAATACTTCAGCGGATCGTGGGCCATACATGGGGCATTTTGGCACGATCGCTTTGGGATCCCCCGGTCACACGGATGTGTGAATGTTGGCCCCGCGGACGCAAAATTTCTATTTCGCCGCACCTGGCCCGATATTCCCCGCGGTTGGTATGGTGTACTTGCGCGCGATCAAAATATTAAAACCACCTACGTGCTCGTGACTGAGTGAAGTTTTGTTAAGAACACCCTATCGGTTGGCTCATCGGTGTTTGCGTGTGCTAGAGTGCGCCCATGATTCGCGTTTGTTTCGTCTGCTTAGGTAATATTTGTCGCTCACCTACGGCCGGCGCCATCATGATTGATCTTGTAAAAAAAGCAGGTCTGAGCGAAGCCATTCACGTCGAGAGTGCAGGCACAGGTAGCTGGCATGTTGGCGAACTCGCCGATCCGCGCACGCGAGACGAAGCGCAAAAACGCGGTATTAAGATCACCAGCCGTGCTCAACAGTTTGGTCCCTGGGATTTCGAAAGGTTTGACTATATATTGTCAGTCGATCGCGCGAACTTTCAGGCGCTTATGACCATCGCGCCTCACGATAAGCATCGCGCCAAACTGCATATGCTCAGACGATTTGAAGGCATCGAATTTGTTAATAGTGACGTGCCTGATCCGTATTATGGTGGTCCGGAGGGTTTTAGCGACGTATTCGCCATGTGTGAGCGCGCGTGCCAAGGTTTGCTTGCTTATATTAAAGAGCGTCATAAGCTCTAATCCAAGCGGCCACCATGTTATCAAGTGAACTCATCGCGCAACTCAAACAACGGTTTGAGTTTACACACGCCGATATTCGCTCGGTGGCGGGGGGCGACGCAACCCGAGTCTATCGACTTCAGATAGAAGACGGTCGGGTTTATGCGCTCAAGCATGCTTTCGGTGGTTATAGCGCGTGGCTTGACGCAGAAGCCGAGGGGCTCAGTTGGCTTGGAAGAACCAAAACCGTCAGGGTTCCAAAAGTAGTGGGTTGCTTCAAACAGCTCGCCGAGCACAACCTTGGAAACGAGCCGGTGGTGGCACAATCGGTGCTTGTAAGCGAATGGATCAGTGAGCGCCGCCTTCCGCTTGACGATGTTGATGCCAGTGTTGATCAGTTAGGTCGCGAGCTAGCTGCATTGCATCGTTCGAGCGAACCTGCATTCGGCTTCACGCATAACAACTACATTGGTGCGCTAGAACAGCTTAATACGTTGTCATCCAACTGGGCCGAGTTTTATGCACTTCGGCGACTTGAGCCGCAGGTCAGACTTGCTGTCGATAAGCGTTTGCTCGACGAATCCATGGTGCAAGCGTTCAAAGTACTGATAAACAAGCTCGACAAGCTGGTCGGTCCCGCCGAGCCGCCCGCGCGGTTGCACGGGGATCTTTGGAATGGAAACGTCTTGTTAGATAGCAAGGGTCGTCCCGTCTTGATCGATCCCGCAGTCTATGCGGGTCATCGCGAAATGGATCTTGCGATGATGCGCCTCTTTGGTGGTTTTCCCGATCGTTGTTTTCATGCATACAATGAAGTTTTTCGCCTTGCGCCAGGTCACGAAGAGCGCGTCGAGCTTTATCAACTTTACCCGTTGCTTGTGCACCTGAATCTCTTTGGAAAAGGCTATCTGTCCGCGCTTCGTCAGGCGCTGGCGCGTTATGCTTAGTTCTGTTCGGCCCTCGTTGCGTCAGGCTCATCGGCAAGTCCGAAACGTTTTAGTTTATCGATTAATGTGGTGCGCTTAAGCCCGAGCTGTTTTGCCGCGTGCGATTTGTTTCCACCAGCGTGCCGAAGTGCCCACGTTAATATTTTGCGTTCAAGCTCATCGTAGCTGCCACGAAAGACCATGGGTTCAAGCGTTTGCGCGTCAAACCTGGGTGCTTCGCCCAATCCTTGCAAGTCGTCAGCTAAAATTCGCGTCCCTGAGGCGCGTCGCACAGCCTGATAGATAACATGCTCGAGCTCTACAACGTTGCCAGGCCAAGCATACGATGCGAGTTTTTCCATCGCTTCTGGGTCAATTCCAACTGGGTCGACGTGTTGGCGTTTATAGGCCCGCTCAATTGCCATCAATGTGAGCGAACCCAAATCGTCTAAGCGTTCGCGCAACGGCGGCAATCGTAGCTGGCTGGCCTCAAGCCAGTGGACAAGTTCCTGGTCAAGATGCCTAAGCGCATGGCTGGGCTCCTGCGCCGTTTCACAGGTCATAATAATCCGGCAATCCAGAGGGTAACCCGCCATAAACGGGTCGCAGACACTGACTTTGCGCTCGGCCAAAGCGCGTACCAAAGCACTTTGTGCATCAGGATGTAACTCAGCAACGTGCTCAAGCACCAAGGTGCCAGCAGCTGCCATCTTTAGCCAACCGTCCTCGCCTTCATGATGACGACCAATCAACCCCTCAAGGTGTTTGCTTGCAGGGATGCTCGACAAGTCGACCAAGACAAAGGGCTCGCTAACACGCGCTGCGTGATCGTGTATATAACGCGCCAAGGTGTTAATGGCGTTGCCGACTTCGCTATAAATTAATATAGGCACATCGAGTGGCGCGAGCTCTCGCGCACGATGCAAGGCGTTTTGCATCGCGTTACTATAACGAACGTTGATGCTGTCATACGTTGGATGTGCGTTGTCGCTCTTAATTAGCAAACTTGTAAGCAGGTTTTTACGATCTTGTTTATCAAGGCGTTCTTGCAACTGATCAACTTGCTCGGTGAGCGCTTGGTTGTCGCGCGCTTGTCGATCGATATGCGTTTGTCGACGCATCCCATCGAGTAGCAAACTCAAAATTTGTGCAACACGTTCAACGAGTATTTCCAGCGTTTGCCATTCTTCGACGCGAATCCGACGCGGCTTTCCATCGTTTGGAACAACAAGCACGCCGAGCAGGTGGTCTTGAAAGCGCACCGGCCAAGCAGCGCGTGCTGATAGATCCTCAAGTTGTTCAAGCACTGCTCTAAGGTGTGGTCGTCGCGTGATATCTTGCGCCAATGCCCGCGTGACCAGGGGCGCGTCCTCATGGGTGGTAAAGTACTCTACCAGCGCACGTGGCGTAGACACCAAATGAGCGCGTGCTTCGCCCGCAGCATCGAGTGACCATGTCTGTGCAGGTTCAATCAGGGTGAGCAATGCACCTGTCGCTCCCTCCAACGGTTGTCGGTAAGCACCCACCGCTTGCAACGTGACTTGAATCATAGCCTCCATGGTGTCTGCTTGACCCAACTGCTGTAAAGCATGGTGTAATCGCTGGCCAGACAGTGCGCGATGTTTGCTCACGCTCGTTAACCAGTAAAAGAATGCCCCCGCGCTAATCAACACCAGCAGCGACCCATACGCAAAAACCAGACGTTGTTCAA
>JBGAKI010000073.1:0-14914 GCA_044224525.1 Polyangiales bacterium
AACCTTGAGTAATCTGTGTCTTCTGTTTCCTATGATTAAAATGAAATAGTTGAAATCAATGAAGAAAAATCTGACATTGAGTCTCCATTACATGCGTCATCGCAAGAACATCTAAAACTGCTTGAAGGTTTAGATAGAAACGTCGAAGACCTAGGTTACGGGATTACCCACACTCGTTTGTCGGGGAAAAAGATATGGACCAGCCACTTCGTGAACTTTAATATCTTCCACATTCCCCTAAACAATAGCAGCCTAGAAATAAAGGCAGTGCAAAATACGCTAGGTAACATTGAGGAAATAGCGCTTGAAAAGAGCGCCATCTTTGCAGTCAATGCTAACTTTGGTGACTACGCGTTTAGCAACGGCGTATGGGGGCCTTTAAAAGCAGATGGCGTTGCACATACAAACACCCTAGGTGTATGGTTTCCGCTAAACTCCATTGGTTTTGACAAAACGACTACAGGCACGCAAGTATATTTCTTTGATGTTGCGGCAAGGACGAGTCAAAGACGTCGCTTAGTTGTAGATTTCACAGGCGAAAGCAAAGTAGCGGCACACCAAAACGTCATCACCGGTACACCGAACATGATGCAATCCGAAGAGTATCTTCGGGAGTATTCGGTTCTTACCGATGTTTCCAAAGGCTACAACAATACCGATCGCACGATGATCGGTTATACTGATCATGGCGCTTTTAGCGAGCATGTCAGGCATTTGGTCGTTATTACATGTGGTGGTGCGCCGCCCGAGCACCCACCCGAGCTTATACCCGTTGGCTGTGCAATTGCTGATCTCATCGCGTTGCGAGATAACTATCAGCTGACCGATGCTGTGAACTTTGATGGTAGCGGTTCAACACAAGCTTGGGGCGCTGGTAGGACAATCGTGCCAAGCAAAGACGATCGAAAAATATGGAGTGCACTGGTCGTTGTAGCTAGACCACCTAGCTAAGGCACTAAGGTCAGATGTACAAATATGAATTTGATCTGACAGACAATAGCCAGACGTCAGTTAGATTGATGTTGTCAGTTCATCTGCTGGGCGTTGTTCAAACAGTTGTGATAGTTTTTCTTTGGCCATGAGCAGCGCATCCATCCACGATCGCATCGGTGTTTTACCATCACATCATTTACCCTGATGCACGCGCTCGTTGTTGTAGTAGCTAAGCCACTGGTCTAGGTCATGCAGCGCTTCAAGCGAGCCGTGCAGCTTTTTGCGAAAGGTGACGCAATTACCAGCGCTGTCTTTTATGCGTATAGCTTGCACAGCGTGACCTTGGTGTAGGTGTCGATAAAAGTTTGTTGGTACACTTTGCCCCCCTTTGACACAGCCTACATAAAAGGTGGCTTGCGCCCCGCAGTAGCCAGGGTGCTCGCTTTCAAACTCGCCGGCGTTTCAGCGTCTTGTTACTTCTGCTCGAGCGCCATCTGGCGCACCACCTCTTCCATCTGGGGCGACACCCGGTTCTTCATCATGGGCTTGCGTCGACTCAAATCTCGCAGCGCCTCAACATTCCCTTGCTCATACAGCTCGCGGTAGCGGTCGTGTCGGGTGAATAGCCCATCACTCGGCACGCTTCGCTCACACTGCCCAGCTGCTCCGCAAGCTTCAGCAGCCCAACTTTCGGTTTGATGATTTTGTCGTTCGTTCTTTCTGCCGCTATCTGCATGGTATCCGCCTTGTCTTCCTTCTTTGGATACCTCGCTACCACCCCTTATGGTCCCATTAGGTCAATACTTTTACATTTGAACGCAGCAACCTCTTCGCCAAAACACCGATAGCTAGCTAAAACACGTCAGCACAAATTGTGGTAACGTCGGGCTTATTACTTCGACCGAGCTCATAATCAACTTTGCTCGGAACGATAAAGCGATTGTCACAAATAAAATCAGTTGCGCTAACCGTGGCTGCATCACCCACACTCTTTGCATAATCGCGAATAAGATAATCATCTTTTCTCGCTTCAACCAAAGCCCTACACGCTTCTTGGCGATCGCTCGGCAGTTTCTCATACGCGCCCAACGCAGCAGCCAGCGGAACACAAAGTGTCGAAGAAGCAACACCGTAAACAGCCAACTTGCCGGGCTCAACTTCATAATACAAGGCACCGCCTGAATCGCCTGTCTGAATCAACGAGTCATTGTACAAAGAACAACTGTCATCGACATATTCAAGCGACTCATTTCCGACGCTATAAATGCCCATAAAGCTTTCAGTACTGTTATATGTTCGTGGTTCTAGGGTGATCTCTCGCAACGCCGTTGCACGCTCGGCATCAAGTAACGACACTGGTTCACCATTGGCGATCCCACCAACAAAAAAACCTTTTGTCCCCACCGGCGGAACATCGGCGACTTCGACCGTATTTAGATAGGGAGCATTGCTTGCGAACACATCTTTGATAGGTTTCGACCAATGCAACATGGCCGCATCAAACTTAGAATCTTCGATGTAGCTTTGAAAATCTTTTAGCAAGCGGCAATCGATACCAAAATCAAGATTTGCAAGCGGCTCGCAAACAAAAGAAATACTCGCGCCCACATCAATCATCAAACACGTATACGAAAAGTCACCAAGCCGAAAAACGTTATGCCCGGCTGTCAATATCTTGTTAGAGTCGGCGCTAACTATCGTTGCGGTGGCAAAATAAGTTGGGTTGGCCCGCGCATAGGTATACAGCTCTGCCACCGACGAAACAGGCCGATCGATGCCCAGCAAGCCAACAAAGTTAGCCGGAGCAGAAAGGTTAAGATCCACATCCTCGATACCCGCATTGGTGTTGACATCATCAAAGGGACCTGATGCCGAACACGCAAATGAAAAGCAACATGACAAGACAACGCTATAAAACAAGCTAAGTTTTCTCATTATTTTCAAATCCTATAAGTTAACCAAAAAATTAAATTAGCATGACTGACACAAACGGCAACTAACCCGGATCACCTCTCAACTTCCCCGCTTCGTTAGTTCCACGAAAACGCGCTCGGTGTCTGCGGCGAATCAAGCCACGTTTGATCGGCAATAATCGAATCGCCGCCGCAAATACGCCTGACGCGATCTAGATAAGTCTGAAAAAGTGTTTCTTGCATCGTCGCAAGCGCCTTCAGCCGCGGATCAGTCACAAGCGCAGCCGCCGGATTCTTTTCACATGCATTGGGACCTTTCGCACCACGAAACGAATAACCGATCATCAGTGTACCATGAGCGCTCGGCATCACCATGAACACAGTTCGATCGCCCCACTGTTTCGCCAGCCACTTGCGATAAGTTGGATTATTCACGAAGGTCACATCTTTTCGAATAGCTTGATTAATAATAAAAGGCCGATACCCAAAATAGACGTCATCGGTGTCTTCAAGCTCAAGAAACCACATGCCAATGTCGTTGATCGATTTATTGGGAAAGCTTAACTCGGCGAGTTCACCGTGTTTCGACCAAAGCAAATCTTTGAAAGCATTAAAATCCAAGAGTTCGCTGAGTCCATCTGGACAAGACTGCACGATAGCACCACGCGACAAATAACATCCATCGCGCTCTTGCTTATGCACGTATGCAATCGCTGACGCGCCATGTCCACTCTCATCTGGCGAACAGTAAACCCCAATCTCAGTTCCACTTGGTCGAAAGGGCAGCGCAAAACCCCTGTTAATAAACGCAACGACGCAGCAAAACGCAACCAAGGTAGAAAACAACAATAAAGCAACCTTTGTCATCCAAATCGAACCTAGCACATATCATTTGCGACTCAACTTACCAAAGCAGGTCTGAATAAGTAATTGTGTAATATATTCATTGTATTACAATCTACATAAATCCTATCGGGATTTCGTATATTAATCTACGCGTTCAGCTAAGCGGTAATGCTTGATATGGCATTTGCGACATCTGCATCACCCAAAAACGGGACCCAAAAGGCCCAGCTTTTTTGCGCGCAACTTTATCCCTTTTTGGTGTGGCTTTGTCGCAACACCACTTCACGCCCAAACACCCGTCGCGCTCGAACCAGAAGCTAAGCCCGCCACCGAGTGGACAGCGTCATGGCCGCACAACGCGTGGGCGGTCACTTGCTATCTGTCAACGTTGACCCCAACAACCCTGGTCGCATTTTTGTGGGCACCGAAGAAGGTTCAATTCTGCGTTCGTTCGATGGGATATGTCAGTGCCCAGCGAGTTTTTTGGCAATCGGCCCGAGTTCATTCGCATGCTCATCGCGCCCAAAAAACCCGAATAGTCCGATAATTTTCTCGAAGACGTCACCCGCAATCGCACCAAAGCAACCAGCATCTGGCGGCGCATGGGAAATTCAAAAGCGGTTTTTTGGATTTTCCTTGAGTATCGACAGGTAGCCGAGTTGCTGCTTTTTAGGTTGAAAAGATTGATGAGTGCTGCCTGTTTGTGCACAGTGAGCTGTGATTGAGCGGCCTCAGCTGCTTTAGCGCGTCTTAGGCGCAGCTCGGCCATGGGCTTGCCGCTTTGCGTAAGGCCCTGTCTCTTGGTGCGCGCTACATCAGCATCAGAGAGTGCTTTCCAGGCTTAGTTTGCCCACACTGGGCGAGGCGCCACTTGCGCCAGCTTGCGACCAGCGACCGGCGCTTAGCGCGTACGGCGTTATGCGCTACATTTGCCGGCATGCCTGGCAAAAGTCTTTACGAGAAGGTGTTTGATAGTCATACAGTCGCTAAGTTAGATAGCGGGCAGAATCAGCTGCTGATGGGGCTGCATCTTATTCATGAAGTGACTTCGCCGCAGGCGTTTGAAATGTTACGCGACCGAGGGCTCAAGGTGCTCTACCCCAACCGCACCTTTGCGACGGCTGATCATATCATCCCCACAAAAAGCCAACTAAGGCCCTTCAGCGACAGCATGGCCGACCAAATGCTGAGCGCGCTTGAAAGCAACGTGAAGGCGGCGGGCATTAAATATTTTTCGCTCGATAGTGGCGACCAAGGCATTGTGCATATTATTGGGCCCGAAAAAGGGCTGACGCAGCCGGGCATGACCATTTGTTGTGGCGATTCGCATACCTCGACGCATGGCGCGTTTGGGGCGATTGCTTTTGGCATTGGCACATCACAAGTGCGCGATGTGCTGGCGACGCAAACGCTTGCGATGAGCAAACTGAAAGTGCGGCGCATCGAGGTGAACGGCAAGCTAAAGCCCGGTGTGTATGCCAAAGATGTTGCGCTCTATATTATCAACAAGCTTGGTGTGAACGGCGGTGTTGGCTTTGCTTATGAATATGCAGGCGAAGTGTTTGATCGCTTCACGATGGATGAGCGCATGACCGTTTGCAATATGTCGATCGAGGGCGGCGCGCGCTGCGGGTATGTGCAGCCCGATCAGACGACTTATGACTACTTAAAAGGTCGTGAGTATGCACCCAAGGGTGACGCCTGGAACAACGCCGTCGCGTATTGGAACAGTGTACGCTCGGATGCCGACGCACATTACGACGATGTGGTGCGTTATGATGCGGCTGATATTGAACCCATGGTCACATGGGGTATTACGCCCGGACAATCTGTGGCGGTGAATGGCGCCATCCCCGATGTGGCAAGCTTTTCGCATGACGAGCAAGACCTGATCCGTCAGGCATATGACTATATGGATTTCAAGGCGGGCCAGCCGATTGCGGGCACGCCGATCAATGTGGCCTTTGTGGGCTCATGCACCAATGGGCGCGTGTCGGACTTTGAAGAGATTGTGACCGAGTTAAAGAAAGGTAGCTTCAAAGTCGCAGCGGGCGTGAAAGCATTAATCGTGCCGGGCTCGCAGCATGTGCGCGAGGAGCTGATCAGCAAAGGTTACGATAAAGTGTTCACCGATGCCGGGTTTGAGTTTCGCTTGGCGGGTTGCTCGATGTGCCTGGCGATGAACCCGGATAAGCTTGAGGGGCGGCAGATTTGTGCGTCGTCGTCGAATCGCAATTTTAAGGGGCGGCAGGGCTCACCATCGGGGCGCACGCTTTTGATGTCGCCGATGATGGTGGCGGCGTCGGCGATCGCGGGCAAAGTGAGCGATCCGCGACAGGTCTTCAAGATAGGATAGGACGAATGGGTGACACGCACTAAAGTGCATGTCACCGGTGGGAAATAGGTGACATGCACTTTAGTGCGTGTCACCGGTGGGAAATAGGTGACATGCACTTTAGTGCGTGTCACCGGCGAGGATGCAGGATGAACAGCGCAGAACGAAAACACATCACTGGCTCGGCAATTGTTGTACGCGGCAATGACATCGACACCGACCGCATCATTCCGGCGCGGTTCTTGAAATGCGTTGTCTTCGAAGGGTTGGGTGAACATGCCTTTGCGGATGATCGCGCGCAGCTCAAAACGCAGAACAAAGTGCACCCTTTTGATGACGCAACCTACGCCGATGCGACAATTTTATGTGTGAACAAGAACTTTGGCTGTGGCTCATCGCGTGAACACGCCCCACAAGCGATCATGCGTTGGGGCAAAGGCATTCGCGCGATTGTGGGTGAATCGTTTGCCGAGATATTTTTTGGTAACTGCTTGGCGCTAGGCATCCCCTGTCTAACGCTCAGTGCAGCGGACATCGAAGCGTTGATGGGCGCTGTAGAACGCGATCCGCACGCCACGGTTGATGTCAATCTTGACACACTTAAGGTGGGCGTGGTTTCTCAATCATGGAGCGCGACCATGCCCGAGGCCGCGCGCGTACCCCTTATTAAAGGTACGTGGGATAGCACCGCGGAGCTCTTGGCTGCCAAGGCATCGATCGCAATAACCGCAGCCAAATTGCCTTATTTTCAGTGGTAGCTGTTTAGCGCGCGATAGCACCCTTGAGGGGTGCAAAAAAGATCCACGCAATTGTGAGGCGTGGTGGCTTGAGTAAAGGAGCGTTCGATGCTAACTAGCAACAGGTGTGTGGCCTGTTTGAGCCGACGCCTTTGGCTTGTTCGCAAGACATCATTAGAGCGAGGGAACTATGATTAATGGGATTAGTGGATTTTGCACGAAAGCATCACGTTGTGTGAAGCAAGCTTGGCTGTTGCTTGCAGCCACCATGTTGTTTGCAGCGTCGACGGCAGGTTCGGTCGCTCAGGCGCAACACAACGAAATTAAGCTCAACCGCTTTAACCCCGCGGTGCGCGCTAAGGATGGTTTCGCGATCAATCGCCCTGATGATCAAGGTCACCTGCAGTTTGGTGCACAGGTTGTTGTCGATTACGCGAACGACCCGCTTGTTTATGAACTGCGTCAAGGTTCACGAAGCTCCGAGAAATATTCGATCATCCGCCACCAAATGACAGGCAACCTCGTGCTGTCACTTGGGCTTTGGGATCGTTTGATCTTGTTTGGAGGCATGCCCGTTGATTTCATGCAAAAAGGCGACACCTTGCCTGCGAGCGTCGGTTTGCGTGCCGACGGTTTTGGCGTGTCGGATCCATGGTTTGGTGCACGTTTGCGCTTGGTAGGCGACAACGACGATATTGGTTCGATCGCTTTACAAGTCACTGGCACCGCGCCGCTTGCCACCAAGCTTGATGACAACAAACAGTTTCAGGGCGAGTCGCAAATGACTGCTCATCCAGAGTTGCTTGCTGAACTTCGTCCTGGCGGCGTGCTGCTTACGCTCAATGCCGGTGCACGTATCCGCAAGGAGCGCCAGATTGACAACCTGAATATTGGCAATGAAGTAACCGGTGGACTTGGCATCACTGTGCCGATTGTTAAGGCTGAAAATGTTCAGCTCAACGTGCACGGCGAGGTGTATGGCGCCAGCACTATTAAAGACTTTGGCACACGCGAGACCTCGCCTGTAGAGGCCATCGGTGGTTTGAAGGTGCATACGCACGGTTGGGCCTTTGGTGCCGCGGCCGGCCCCGGCACCCAGCGCGGTATTGGTGCTCCCGACGTGCGCGTGATCGGCATGATCGGTTATATGGGCGAGAAAAAGAAAGAAGCCCCCAAGAAAGAAGAGCCCAAAGACAGCGATGGCGATGGCCTTTTGGATAACGAGGATCAATGTCCGATGGATCCAGAAGACATGGATCAGTTCGAGGACGAGAACGGCTGCCCTGACTTAGACAACGATCAAGACGGCGTGCTCGACGTGAATGACGGCGCTCCGCTTGACCCTGAAGACAAAGATGGTTTTGAAGATCAAGACGGCGTGCCTGATCCCGATAACGACAAAGACGGCATCTTGGACGCACAGGACAAGTGCCCCAATGAAGCTGAGGACAAAGATGGCTTCGAAGACGAGGACGGCTGCCCTGATCTAGACAACGATCAAGACGGCGTGCCCGATACCGAAGACGAATGCCCAACCGTTCCTGGCAAACCCGAAGACAAGGGCTGTCTCAAGAACGCCAAGATCGACACGGCCACCGGCACGATCATGATCTTGCAGCGCATTGAGTACGCCACGAACAAGGACACCATTCTTGGTCGCAGCGAACCCGTGCTTGAAGATGTGAAGACGATCATGGTCACCAACCCGCAGATCAAGAAAATCCGTGTGGAAGGCCATACCGACAACAAGGGCAAAGATGCCAAGAACATGGACCTGTCGCGTCGTCGTGCACGCAGCGTGATCCGCTGGCTGACCGCACACGGCATCGATGCGGCGCGCCTTGAGTCATGGGGCTGCGGTGAGAACATCCCACGCGACACCAATGACACAAACGACGGTCGCCAAGTTAACCGTCGCGTTGAGTTCCACATCATTGACCCAGCGCCAGCAACCGGCGCGCGCAACCCACAAGGTTGCGAAGCCATCCCGATGTAAGCATCAGGATAGCGAAAAATAGAGCCCCTCTTCGGAGGGGCTTTTTTTTGGCTGTCGCGTTACTGATTTGTCGGTGGCCTTTGACATTTTGTCAGGCGATCGCGGGTGCTACCAAAAGCGTCTTGACATTTTGTCGTAAAGACGTTTAACTCAAGCCCATCGCTTTGTTAAAGAGCTAATGATTTCCGCTAAATAGATTAGATTGAACGAGTGGCATATTTATTGCTTACCATGTGAAGCGAGGACTGCGTTTAACGACTTATCCAACCCATGCGCGAGATTAAGCAACACCATATTGTTCGGGGCATCATCGGTACGACCATCGTGATCGTTGCGTGGCTGCTCGCGCGCGGATCCAGTCTGTGGCTTGCAGCATCCATCTTCGAAGGCGACAACGCCACGGTGGCCGCGATTGCACCGCCACCGACGGTGGCGCTTTTAGCAAGCGCGCGCACGAGCCAACACAAAGATGGCACCCCCATTTTGCATCGTAATTTTTTCGACCCATCGACCGGGCCTTTGGACGGCACCGCGCAAACACTGGATATTGCGACACCACAGGCGCCCGTTGATCCCAATGCCCCTCCACCTTTGTGCAGCGGTGGTGGCAAGTTGGTCGGCGTGCTGTATGCCAAAAGCGCGCCTGAGCAGTCGTTTGTCTCGATCAAAACGGGCGGCGAATCAGCAAAGGTTTTTCAAGTGGGCGATAGCGCCGAGGGTGGCACGGTCAAAGAGATCTTAAGCAACGCGGTCTATATTCAGCAATCGGGGCGTGTGTGTCAGTTGCAGATGTTTGAAGATGTGTTTGGCGCGGCGCCCCCTACCCCGGTTGCCGCAGGTACGCCAAGTGCACCCATCACGGGCGCTACGGGTTCTCTTTCTGATCAAGAGCTTAAATCAGGCATTCGCAAGATCAGCGACACGCAATACCAGATTTCGCGCTCACTTCTTTCTAAGATTCTCGAGAACCAAGCCAACCTTACAGCGGGTGTACGCGTCACGCCACAAACCGCTGGCGGCGCCACGACAGGCGTCAAAATTTTTCGTCTGACACCTGGCAACGTGCTGAGCATGATCGGTCTACAAAATGGCGATGAACTGCGCAGCATCAACGGCTACAACATCGGCGAGCCTAAGAGCGCCCTTGAAGCCTATGCAAAACTGCAAACGGCTGATCGCTTGACCGTGCAGGTTGTGCGCGGCGGCTCACCTACCACTTTTGAATACAAGATTCAGTAAACCCATTTTCATATGAACCTCTGATTAACCTTTGAACAGCGCGCGAACACAATGAAGCACTTACCCAGATTAAAAAGATTGACACACAACGTTTTCAAGCAACTCGCGGTCACCGCGATCAGCGTGTCGATGCTGCCCTTGCCGCTTTATGCGCAACCGGTACCACCGCCCATGCCGACGGGTGTGCCAGGGCCCGTGACCACACCCGCGTCACCCGGCGCTGGCGCTCCTTTGGGCATCGGGCAAGTGCCCGATCGCTTCAAGCCACTGTCAGCGCGCACCAAGGTGACCTTCAACTTAGAAGACGCGCAGCTACCTGAGTTGGTGAAGTTAATTTCGTCGATGACCGGCAAACGTTTCATCATGCCCGGCAAATCACGTCAAATAAGTGCGACGGTGTATGCACCCACCAAAGTCACTGCCGCTGAAGCTTATCAGGCGTTCTTATCGATTCTGCAGATCAACGGCATGACCGTGGTGCCCGCAGGCAAGTACCTGAAAATCATTGAGACCGTTGGCGTTGAACAACAAACCACACCCGTCTATAGCGGAAACGGCTCGCCCGGTGATGACCGTTATATCACCCATATTTATCGCGTTGATAACGCGGGCGCCGACGATATCGCGACGCTGCTTGGCAAGTTCAAATCCAAAGAAGGGTCGATTCAGGTGTATGCGCCTGCCAACTCGCTGATTATCACCGATACGGGCGTGAATATTCGCCGCTTGATGCGCATCGTCAAAACGCTGGATATCTCGCGCTCGGGCGAACAAATCTGGGTTGAACCAGTGCATTATGCCAATGCGACCGATGTTGCCAAAACGATCGAGGAAATTTTTCCGAAAGAAAAAGCCACGGGTTCAAGCCCAGGCGGAGTCGACGGGGCAAGCAGCGCAGGCGGATCATCGCCGTCTTATTACCCCTCGTCGATGGCAAGTGGACAAGGCGGCACGACTGGCAAAGATACTCGAGTAAAAAAGATAGTGCCCGACGAGCGCACCAACTCGTTAATTATCATGGCGACTGAAAACGCCTATTTGCGCATTCTAGAGCTCTTGCGCGAACTCGATCGACCGCAAGAAGGTGATGGGCGCATCCATGTTCATTATTTACAGCATAGCGATGCTGAGGACGTGTCGACCACGTTGACCAGCCTGATCGGTGGCGGCAGCAGCGGCGGTGGCGGCGGTGCTAAAGGCGGCGGCCAAGGTAGCGAAGGTCAAACGCGCGTGTTTGAGGGCCAAATCAAAATCAGCCCACATAAAGCGGCCAACGCACTTGTGATCACATCGTCACTGCACGATTATGCAGCGCTCAAGAAAGTGATCGATCGTTTGGATGCACCGCGACGCCAGGTGTTTATCGAAGCCGTGGTCATGGAACTTGCGGTCACACGCGGCACCAAGTTTGGCATTTCTGAACACGGTGGTGTGCTGGATTTGCCCACCAAGGGTTCGCTCTCGGTGCTTGGATTTCAAGCAAAGAACTCGCTCAGTCTGCTTAATCCAGACGCGCTAAGCTCGCTGGCGCTTGGCGTGCGTGGCCCGACCATTGAAGGCTCGCAACAGCTTGTCGGTGTCAGCATTCCGGCGTTCGGTGTAGCGTTGACTGCGATCGCTAACTCGAGCGATGCCAACGTGCTCTCTACACCCCATTTGGTGGCGATGGATAACCAAGAAGCCGAAATCACCGTCGGCGAAAACGTGCCTACGCAAACATCGGGAGGTGGCTTTGGTGGGCTCGGTGGACTGGGCGGCCTGGCGGCTGGCGCGCAAGGCGCAGCTGGTGGAGCCGGAGCACTTGGAGCGCTCGGCGGACTGGGCGCACTCGGCGGTGCGGGTGCAATGGGAGGCGCTGGGTTTGGTATTGCACCGCGTCAGGATGTCGGCACGAGCATTAAGCTCACACCTCACTTGAACGAAAGCGATGAAATTCGTTTAGACATTAGCGAAGAAATTTCTGAAGTGCAGGGCAAAGCTGAGGGCACGCTAGGCGTACGTACCATCGCCAAACGTGTCGCTAAAACCGATATGAGCATTGTCGAGAAAACCAAAATTCCGGTGCTTGGTGATATCCCGCTTTTGGGAGCCTTGTTTCGCGAGACGACAACAACAAAAAAGAAAACCAATCTGATCCTAATATTGACACCTTATATTGTACGTTCACCAGATGATATGCGCCGCATTTATGAGCGAAAAATGCGCGAACGCCAAGAGTTTTTGGATCGTTACTTTGTGTTCAATGACGAGGACTATCAGCCTCCACTAGACTATGGTCGCACACGTGGGTTGTTTTCAGAGATTGTAAATGAAATCAAGAATCTTGAAGACGAGCGAAAACTCCTTGAAGAAGCCAATAAGCGTGAGTCGTCTGACCATCCACCGAGGCCTCCTTTGGGCGCAGCACGAGAGACGGCCGACACCGATCCGAATGACCGCGACGAGGGCGCTGAGACGCTAGATGTGCCGGTGGCGCCCCCTGTGAGCGAGGAAGCGGAAGAGAAAGTTTCTACCAGCAGTAAGAAAAAGAATAAGAAAAAGAAGAAAGAAGAACCTCCCGCAACGACGGATGACAAGGGCGCAGCAAGCGTCGAACCTGCGGCACCCGTGGATGCCGCAGCCGCTTCGCCGGACAAAACACCCGAGCTAAAAGACAATAAAAATGGCGTCGGGGAAGCCACGCCTTCAACCGACGATGCCAAAGGGCCGGATGGGGTCACACCGGTGAAAGCCGCTGGTAAGAAACGTAAGAAGCAGTGATGAATACAGGAGTCGTACAAGATATTCTTCTTCGTCGCGTAGGCATTGAGCCCGAGCGTTTGGCGGAGCTTTGCGCCGTGGCCGAAGAAAAAGAGGTTGACCTTGTCGATGTGGCATTAAGCGCGCGTGTGATGACCGAAGATCAGTGGGTGCGTGCGGTGGCTGATGAGGTGGGCATTCCTGTTATCGAAAAGCTGCGTCCCGAAGACATCTCAACCGAGCTTATCGCGGCCATTCCGATCAACTTTGTGAAACAAAACCTTGTGCTGCCGATCAACGAAAAAGGCGGTATGATCGATGTGGCGGTCGCAGAGCCGCTCAACCTGCAACCGCTTGATGAATTGCGCGCGCTGCTTGGCAAACCAGTGCGCCCCATCGCGGCTTCAAGTGAGTTGATATTAGACACCATTAACCGCGTTTATGAGCGCCGCGACGAGACCGCACTTGCCGAAGGATCGGGGGTTGCCGAAGAAGAAGAACTGCAAGACTTGATCGACATGACCGACGAAGCGCCGGTCATTCGTTGGGTCAACAACCTTTTTTATAATGCGATTCGTGAGCGCGCGTCTGATATTCACATTGAACCAGCTGACAAAGAAGTCATCGTGCGTTATCGCATCGATGGTGATCTAAAAGTCGTCAAGACGGCACACAAGGGCTTTTTGCCGTCGATCGTGAGCCGCGTGAAAATTGAAGCCGGCCTAAACATCGCGGAAAAGCGCTTGCCGCAAGATGGGCGCATCACAAAAAAGATGGCGGGCAAACTGGTCGATGTGCGCGTGTCAACGGTGCCGACGGCACGTGGTGAGCGCATCGTCATGCGTTTGCTCGACAAAGAACAGATTCTGCTCAACCTGACCGATTTGGGTTTTGACGAACAGCAATTGTCGTTGATGGAGCATCTGATCTCGCGACCCAATGGCATCATCCTTGTCACTGGACCCACAGGCGCGGGTAAAACCACAACGCTTTACGCGTGTCTGAATAAGGTGAATAAGCCCGACCTTAATATTCTCACTGTCGAAGATCCGGTCGAGTACGACTTGGCTGGTATTGGCCAGGTACAAATTCAACCTAAGATCGGCCTGACTTTCGCGTCTGGGTTGCGTAGCTTTTTGCGTCAAGACCCCGATGTGATCATGGTTGGTGAGATTCGTGATCACGAAACGGCTGAAATTGCCATCCACGCTTCGCTGACGGGTCACTTGGTATTTTCGACATTGCACACCAATGACGCGGCAAGCTCAGTGACGCGTTTGGTTGAAATGGGTGTGCAGAGCTTTTTGATTTCTTCTGCGTTGCTTGCCGTGCTTGCACAACGTTTGGTGCGCCGTTTGTGTCCGATGTGTCGACACCCCTATACACCCAGCGACGAAGACATTCGCTCGCTTGGCATTCGCACCGACCAGTTGCAACGCTATTTTGATTCGGGCCAACAAACCGAAGGGCGAAAGCTTGTGTTTTATCGCCCCACGGGTTGCGAAGCGTGTTCGGGCACCGGCTATCGCGGCCGTTTGGGTATTTATGAACTTCTAACCATCGACGAGCCTGTACGCCGGGAAATCTTGAATAACAGCGACTCAAACACCATCAGCCGCGTTGCGGTGCAGCGCGGCATGCGCACGCTTCGCGATGACGGCGCTAGACAAGTGCTCGCGGGCATGACCAGCATCGATGAAGTGCTGGCCGCCACGCAAGCGGGTGAACTGGAGTAAGCCGATGCCGATGTACGAATGGCGAGGCCTCGACGCCAAAGGCAAAAAGGTTAAAGGCACACGCGACGCCGATAACCCCAAGGCATTGCGCACCCAGCTGCGCAAAGAACGCATCTTTATCACCGATATGGTGGAAGAGGCCGAGGCTCGCGCCAAGCGTTCGAAAGACATCGACCTGTCGCGCTTTATCCCCAAGGTATCGACCACTGACGTTGCACTCGAGACACGGCAGCTTGCTACCTTGTTGCGTGCTGGGGTGCCTTTGGTTGACGCGCTAAGCGCTTTGATTGAACAACTTGAAAATCTCGACTTGCGCTCGCAGTTTAGCCAGATACGTGAGCGCGTAAACGAAGGCTCAAGCTTGGCGGATGCGATGTCGCAACACCCCAAGACCTTTTCGCCCTTGTTTATCAGCATGGTGTCAGCTGGCGAAGCGTCGG
>JBGAKI010000074.1:0-14835 GCA_044224525.1 Polyangiales bacterium
GGCAGCGCGAGCGAAAGCCCGGCTGTGAACCAGTGGTCACCACGTTCTTCAGATTGTGTTGCGAGCGCGAACGAAATGGAAGGTAGGGCTTCGGCGCGTAGCCTATCGAGTTCTTTTTGGGTGGAAGTTTGCTCAGCACGCAGCGCGAGCAAATCGCGGCGGTAAGTTAAGGAGCGCTTAAGTAAAAGAGAAAATGTGGCATTGTGAAAACGAGGTTGACGTAAGGATGTTGTGAGTTCGGTGGCGACAGGCGGAGGCAAATCGAGCAGGTTATGTAAATCTAAGATGACGCGCTCGAAGAGGGTCTGGTCTTCAAGTAGTTGCGCTTGGGCTCGTCCAAACTCGGCTTCTGCAATGCGTTCTTCGATTTCGGATGCCGCGCCTGCACTGACACGTTCTTTGGCAAAGTGATAGGTTTTTTGTGAATTTTCAAAGCGGTTCTGCGAAAACTCAACACGCTTTTGTGCGATTAACGCTCCAATATACGTCACTTGTGCCCGCGCCCGCAGCTCGGCATTGACCGCATGGTAGCGCGCCAGGGCTGCATGTGCTTGCGCTGAGGCGGCACTCGATCGTGCGCCGCTTTGCCCCAATAGATCAAGCGGTTGCTCCAGACGTATGACATACCCCAGATTTCGTGTCGCTCCACTGGGAACACGATGCGGACCCATATCGACGCTCACATTTGGGTTGTGTGCGAGGACGCCGGGTGTGCCTTGTTGGACGTTTTTAGCGCGCTCTACCTCGATCTTGGCTTGCCGGCGCAAGGGGCTTTGTTTGAGTGCCCGTTCAACCGCTTGTTGCAAGGAAAGCTGAACCTTGCTCGCGCGTCGTTCGTCTTCGTCGGCAAAGCTTTCAAGTTCAATGCTATCAACGCCCAAAAAAGCGATCAGTCCCGCAAGAAAACCAAGGCGCTTGCGTAGTTTTGTCTCTTGTCGAGGGAATGCTGTCGTGCTTTGCGAAGAGAACACCCAGCGTGAATAGACACTCTTGGGGTCTTCGTCAAGTTGTCACATGGCTAAGTAACGCAATTATTACAAGAATGCCCTAGTATTGAGGGTTTTCCCGGTTAGTCGATCTCGTCATCGTTGACGCGTTTGGCATTGCCGCGTACGACCTCGAGCAGGCCGCGCGCTTCGGCCACGAGTTCGGCTTCGGGCTTGGTGTCTAAAAATCGTTGCAAGTAGCGTTCCGTTTGTGCCTTGTCACCTAGGGAAAAATAAGAAAGTGCCGCAAGATATAGCCCGTCTTGATCATGCGTATTGCGTGCCAAAACCTGCAAGGCGACGCGCAAAGCGTCCTTGTGCTTATTGAGCATGCGTAAACAATGACCCGACCAACATAGTGCGGCGGTGTAACTGGGCTCGATATCAATGGCCTTAAGATATGCCTTAAGCGCTTTGTCGAATTCTCCGCGTTCAAAATGGGCTTGTCCCAAAAAGAAATAGAGATATTCGTTCTCGTCGTCACCTGCAAGCTGCTGATGGAGCTCGGCGATGGCAGCGTCAACACTACCTTCGGCCAACAGCTCAGAGGCTTCTTCGGCGGCTTGCCAACGTATATCATGGGGTTGTCGCATGACGTCAATTTAGCGCACTATGGCGAAACGGCTAGCGAAGGCGACGCCTCAATCGCGTAGCAGCGCGCGCGCAATGACCAGGCGCTGGATTTCGCTGGTACCTTCGTAAATCTGCGTGACGCGAACGTCGCGCCAAAGCTTTTCGATAGCATACTCGCGCGTGTAACCATAGCCACCGTGGATTTGCAGCATGCGATTACAAATGCGCCAAGCCGCCTCCGACGAGTAGACCTTGGCCATCGACGCCTCTTTAACATAGGCGGCGCCGCGTTGTTTATTGAATGCTGCGCGCAAGGCGAGCGACTCGGCTGCTACCAATTCGGTGTAACTGTCGGCAAGCATCCACTGAATGGCCTGAAATGAAGCGAGGTTTTTGCCGAATTGTTTGCGTTCCTGCGCGTAGCGTTTGCCTAGTTCGACTGCGGATTTGGCGATGCCTACACACTGAGAGCTGATGCCGATGCGCCCCCCGTTAAGTGCAGCCATGGCAAGCTTAAACCCTTCACCCTGTTCGCCCAGCATGGCATTGTCTGGCAAGACGCAGTCTTCGAACTCAAGAGCGACCGTGGCCGAGGCGCGCAATCCCATTTTGTCTTCATGGCGCAGCGCGCGTAGGCCTGGCGCATCGCGGTCGACCAGAAAGCAGCTTAAGCCTAAGCGCTCAGAACTTGAGGTGCGCGCCCAAACCACCAAAACGCCCGATGTGTCGCCGCTAGTGACCCACTGTTTGCGTCCACTGAGGATCCATTGATCACCTTTGCGGCGTGCTAAGGTGCGCATGGCGCTTGGGTCGCTTCCTGCATCGGGTTCGCTAAGTGCGAAAGAGCCCCAGCCCAGGCGACCTTCGCAGAGGCCGCGAACATAGTGCAACTTTTGCTGCGCTGTACCGTAGTGGGCAATCAGTTCGGTGACCATGTTGGTGACTGACAACGCCACTGCCGTGGTTGAGCACCCTCGCGCGATTTCCTGCAGTGCCAGAAAATAAGCGACCGTGCCCGCGCCCGTACCACCCAGGCTTTCGTCGACTGCCACCCCGATCAGGCCTAGCTCGGCGAGTTCTTGGGGAACAAATGCGGGAATTTGCTCGGCTCGATCAAATTCCTTAGTCAGTGGAGCGAGCCGCGCTTGTGCGTAACGTCTGGCTGTTTCTACGATCGACTGTTCGGTTTCAGTTGGCGTCCAATCCACGTTGTCTCACTTTTGCCAACGTTGATTAAGCCTTAAGCATGTTGGCGGCGATCACGATGCGCATTATCTCGCTTGTACCTTCGTAAATCTCGGTGATGCGGGCATCGCGATAATGGCGCTCGACGTCGAACTCTTTGGTGTAACCGTAGCCACCAAAAATTTGTAGCGCTTTGTGCGTGACACGTGTTGCCATTTCTGAGGCAAAGAGCTTGGCGGCAGCGGACTCTTGGCTGTGACGCACGCCTTGATCTTTGAGCCATGCAGCGCGCAGAATAAGCAAACGTGCGGCTTCGATTTCGGTCGCCATGTCAGCAAGCATAAATTGAATGGCCTGCTTTTCACTAATGCGCTCGCCAAATGCTTTGCGCTCTTTGCTGTAAGCCAACGCTTTCTCGAAGGCGGCTTGAGCGATGCCCAGGGCTTGTGACGCGATGCCGATCCGGCCACCGTCAAGAGTGCTCATGGCAATTTTGAAACCCGCGCCAACATCTCCGAGGCGTTGATCGTCGGGCACTCGACAGTTTTCAAAAAAGATGGTGCATGAATGTGCTGCATGGATGCCCATTTTTTCGTCGGGTGGTTGTGGTAGAAATCCTGGCGTCGTCTTGGGCACGATAAATGCGGTAACACCTTTGTTGCCTGCAGTGCGATCGGTGGCTGTAAACACCACACACACATCGGCTTTAGGGCCGTTGGTAATGAAGTTCTTCGACCCTTGAATGATCCAATGATCGCCATCGCGAATGGCGGTGGTGGACATGGTTGCAGCGTCGGACCCGCTCATGGGTTCTGTTAGGCCAAAACAACCGAGCCATTGACCCTGGAGCATAGGCGTGAGGTAGCGTTCTTTCTGCTCTGGGGTGCCATACTTGTAAATAGGATCGCAGGCGAGCGAGTTGTTGACCGACATGATCACGCCGGTCGACGCGCAAGCGCGGCTGACCTCGGCGACGGCCAGCGCGTAACTGACGTTATCAAAACCCGCGCCGCCGAGGTTTTCTGGAAAGGCCACGCCCATCAAACCAAGCTCACCCATGCGCTTGAGCAAGGTTTCGGGCCAAAGACTTTCTTGGTCGAGGCGCGCTGCCAGTGGGGCGACTTCTTTTGTGGCAAACTCGCGAGCGAGCTTTTGTACGCTGAGTTGTTCTTCGGTCAGCTCGGTATCCATGGGTGTAGCTTATGCGAAAGTCGGCGACGAACCAAGATTCTATTCGCTTTTATATAAAATACGCCTGATTTTCGCTAACTTCTCTTCGGCTTTGACCCGTATGGGTCCCTCCGGCTCGAGTTTGATGAAGTGCTCGAATGCTGTCTGTGCGCCCGCGTAATCGCGTTTTGTCGCTAATACGCTGCCCAAGATGTAGTAACTCATGCTGAAGCTTGCTTCGAGTTTGATCGCTTCCTTGATTGCTTTTTCGGCTTCAACAGGTTGGCTGTTGGCAACGTACGCAAGCGCTAGTTCGTTAAGCAAGCTTGCTGTGGGTTTACCTTGTCCGGCTTTGATGGCGTCTTTGAGTGACGCAATGGCGGGTTTGGGTTCGCCAATTTGTCGGTACGTTGCGCCGATCACAGCCAAAAACGCGCGGTTGCGCAGTGCAAGTGGTAATGCCGCGTCAAGTTGCTCTTTGGACTGTTTTACTTCACCTCGTCGCGCCAGCAAGACAGCTAAGTTGACCCGCGCGCTGACAAGATTTGCGTCGATGCGAATGGCTTGACGATAGGCGCGCTCAGCATGCGCGCGCTCACCCAGCTCTTCGAGTGTCAGGGCCCAATTCAGTTGCACGTCAGCATTCATTGGTTCAATGGCGGCGGCCGCGGCAAAAAGGGTGCGCGCCTCTTCGAGTCTTTGCGAATCGCGATACATCAGGCCAAGATTGTTCATGGCTTGTACGAAACGTGGCGCGTACTCGAGTGCGTTTAAGTAATGTGTCTGCGCCGTCTCTCGCTCCTCAAGCATTTCTAATGCGAGGGCAAGATCAAAATGCGCGCGCGCATCAGTTTCGTCTTTGGACAGTGCTTTTTCAAAAAGACGCCGAGCTTGCGCGGGGTCCTTCGACGCTAGAAACTCCTCGCCTTGTTTGACTTCATGCGAGCGAAGCGGAGGTTCGTTTACTTGTGCCTTTTGCACAGGTTGACTCAGTCCATCGACGCCTGGACCTTTGGGTAATGTCTCTTCCTTTTTTTGCGAGGAGCCACATGCTGCAAGGGTTGCTAACAACGCGTTCAAAAGAAACAGTTGAATGTAGTATGATTTACGCATTGAGAACTTCGATGGCTTCAATGAGTTCTTGCTCGAGCCTTGCCACCCTTCTCGTCTTGCACATAAAATACGTCGATGGCTTGTGCACCTTCGGTGCTTACTTTGGAAAGCACGATCGATAACCCTTGACGATAGAGAATTTCGGCAATGGTATAAAGTAACCATGGTCGATCGGTGGCAAACACGTCAATGATGGTGCTCTCGTCACTTGCTTTGTTGTCGATGACGACGCGCGTGTCGACGGTAGGCAATGTGCGCTTGAGCCAGCTGGGTTTGCCGGTGCTCGCTGCGATAATTTCCAAACCATGATCTTGCTTCACAAGCTCAAGAATGGCGTGTCCGATCGCGTTGCTTTCTTGTTCAAGCTGAGACGAGCTCCATGCTTGTTGCGTTGAAAGCAAAAATGTGTCGGTGGCGCGGTGTTCGCCGTTAGGCAAATGTTGGGTGTCGATTTGCGCAGAGAGCACGGACCATTGCCGAATGGCCAGTACGCGACACACAACCGCCAAAAGACCTGGGCGATCTCTGGTGGTAAGCGTCATCGAAAAGAGGTCGTCGGTGGGGCCGTGTTTTAGTTCGACTTTACACTCTTGTGATTCCAATGTGGTTTGAGTAAGGGTTTGTGTTTGTTGCTGCATGTTGCTTTCGATTTTTGTAGAAGCTGAACCAATAAGGTATTGATAGAGGGTCTTAAACGAGTCGTCGAGCAGGTGGGCTTTCCATGCGGTTAGCGCCTGTGGGTGTGTTGTGGCGAGATCCGCATAGGTTAATAGGTATAGCATCTTGAGTGCTTCTTCGCTTAGAACTCGCGTTCTGAGGCTAGCAAGGGTAGCCAGTTCGGCAACGTCGCGACGGGTAGCCCAATGATAGAGGCTAAGGTGCTCGCGAACCAACCAACTGACCTGATCGGCAAACGTTGTTGGTGTGCCCAGCGCGGCGCATACTTGATGTGCGATGTCGGCACCAACTTCGGAATGTTTTGCGCCAACGGGTTTGGCGATATCGTGCAGGAGCGTGGCCAAAAATACGATACGTTTGTCTTGAATTTGTTTTGCAATCTGTGTTGGTTCGGGCCAAACGTTTTCCAGTTGACCCGAGAAGAGCTGTCCCAGCCAATCGACGGCTTTCTGGGTATGCACATCAACGGTATACACATGATAGATGTCGTGATGAGCAAACGCATGGATGCCTTCAAGCTGTGGAACAAACGCGGCCATGATGCCGGACTCGAACATGACCTGACGCACCGATTTGCGATCGCCAATGTTTGAACCATAAGGGCCATCGTGGCACAGCAGTGCTAGGAATCGTGACTTTGCGTCTGGCAAGCGCAATAACGCGCGTACCCAGCGTTTGCTGGCGCTACGGCGCAGCAATTCGTCGCTTGCGCGAACATCGATATCCAGATCATCGTCGGCTGCTTTTTCTAAAAGCGTGAGTGCAAGCGCCGGTTGTTCGGCCAGGCGCTCGGGTGCGTTTAGTCCGATTCGTCCTGCATAAACCCAAGGCGCGTCGTTGTCGTAGTTGCTAACAAATCCCGCGCTAAAGTTGCGAAGCGCAATGCGTTCTTGTACGCGATCGCAGGCATGTGCAATCACGCTCGCAGCGCGATAGTATTCTCGCAACAACGCTTCAACGGCCGTGCGGCGTTTGAGCTTGGGAAAGCGTTTTTCAGCAATGGCTTCTTGGTCTTCGAAGGTGAGCCGATCGCTTTGCCGTTTGTGTCTTGCGTGAAGCAGGTTGCGTAGTCTGAAAAGAAACACGTGTGCGTCGCAGAGCTGGTTAACTTCTTCGGCAGAGAGTGCTTTGCGTGCTATTAACTCTTTGGCTTTTGCGCCGGGCCAAGCCAACCAAACCATCCAGCGAAGAAAATCGAGATCGCGCAGCCCGCCCTTGCCGAATTTCAACTCGGGTTCCAGCAAAAAGGGTGTGTCGCCATAACGTTGATGCCGCTCGATGCTATCGGTGCGCAACTGTTCAAGCAGCTTGTCGCGCGTGTTTGGCGACAAGTATCCTGTCGCTGATGCAGCAAAGTTTTCGTAGTCTGGTGTGTTGCCAATAATTAAGCGTGCATCGATAAGGGTCGTTGCCACGCTTGGATCGTTGTCAGCAAGCGCAAGGGTTTCGTTTATGCAGCGCGCGGCGTGCCCTATTCGTAGACCCGAGTCCCACAGTGGATATAAGATTCCGTCGATGAAGCGTTGCTTGGGTTCGCTTAACGTGCCGGAATATAAAAACAGCAAATCGACATCGCTATGCAAACTAAGCGCACCGCGCGCGTAGGCGCCCAGGCCAATCAACGCAAGGGTGTCGCGCGCTTCTGAATGAGGGGATTGGGCGACTGAAGTGCAAGCGATGGCGCTGATAAGTCCGTCTATGGCTTTGCAGTAGCTTGAGCCCGCAGACCAGACCGCTTGTCCCTCGTAGATGGCATTGCAGTAAAGATGGCGGTAGCGATCAACGTAGCCGCGATAAACGCCTGGGGTATACAAACACGCAGTTTGCGGCATATGCGACTCGCCCGAGACCGTTTGCATTGCCCCCTCAACCATATCTAATGAATATGGTGGACGGTGGCAACGTGTGCAAGGCAGCGTTTGGCGGTATTATGCTGTATTATTCAGGGGCGTCGGACTTGTCTGCGCGCTCATCGGGTGTTTGACCACGTGGTACCGCAGCGCGTAAGGTTCCTGGCACAGGTGTAAGGCGCGTTACGTAGCTTTGGTCAAGCTGTGGAATGGTGATAACAAACGCGGTGCGCCCTGGCTGACTTTCGACGTGAATGGTACCGCGGTGGTCGTCAACGATTTTTTTCACGATGGCAAGTCCCAGACCCGTGCCGCCTTCTTTGCCATAAGTTGCGAAAGATTGAAAGAGTCGATCGCGTATCGCCTCGGAAATACCCGGTCCGTTGTCGATGACGTCGATGCGCAGTGCGTTGTCGGTCTGTCGTGTGACCTTCAAGGTGACCTTGCCACCGCCCTTGCCCAGCGCTTCCCACGCGTTTCGCACAAGGTTATGAATGGCACGCTGAATCTTTAGTTGATCAAAATACGCAATACTTCGATCGTCCAGCTCAAGTTCAACGGTCACAGGACGCCCCTCAACGCTTTTTTTCAACTGCTCGAGCAGGTCTTCAAAGAATGTGCTCAAGTAGACTTTTCGTACCCATAGACCACGGTCGCCACGTGCAAAAGCCAGTGTTTCGCGCGCCATTGAATTGATGAAGTCGATCTGCCTGAGGATCTTTTCGCCGTACTGTCGGCGTTGCGCTTCGTCGACCTCGTTCATCATCATTTGAATATAGCCAGACACGACAGCCATGGGGGTTTTGACGTCGTGCAGAACGCCGGAAAGAAGCTGACCGATGGTCGATAAGCGGTCTTGTTGTTGTGCACGTGAACGTGTCACCGCCAGGGTGATCGCCGATGCGAGCTGTCGACCGATGGTTGTGGCAAAGCGTGTGTCTTCTTCGACAAAACCGCCCTGCCCGTTTTCTTTGTTGTAGAGTTCGAGCAACCCTTGGCCGCTTTCCCATACCAGAGGAATGGCCAACATGCTTTTAGGCTTTAGCCCAGCGCGATCAGCCAGCGTGCTTGCCGCCACGGCGTTGGCTTCTTCGTGGAGGGTATCTTGTACGTGTGCGCCGCGCGACTGTTCGATCCACTGTTTGGGATTGTCTTGATGTGCGACGTTAAGGCGCCTGACCATTTTTGAACCGCCTTGCGCTTGCGTCATGACACGCAAGTCGCCCTTGCCGCTTTCGTCGACGATTAGTATGGCTGCCGCT
The DNA here is from genome assembly GCA_044224525.1 of Polyangiales bacterium. GTDB lineage: Bacteria > Myxococcota_A > Polyangia > Polyangiales > CBDCBC01 > JBGAKI01. Next base: position 8,818 of record JBGAKI010000074.1, read on the forward strand.
TCGGCCTGCAACGCGCGCATGGCTTGCTCAAGAACACCTTCAAGCAGATCATCGAGGCGGCTGCTTTGGGCGGATAGTCGTGCGATTTCAAAAAGCACATCGAGTTCGCGCACACGCACTTCTAATTGCTCTTTGATATCGAGCAGCTCCATGTTCTTGCCAACAAGCGACAAAAAGAGCTTAGAGTTTTCGATGGCCACCGCTGTTTGTGATGCCAGCGCTGTCAGCAGTTGTTCGTCGCTTTGATCGAAGGTACCGCTATTCTTGTTAATAACTTGCAGAACGCCCAAAATTCGACCGAGGTGATTGCGCATGGGCACGCAAAGCACGGTACGTGTGCGGTAGCCTGCCAGTCGATCGTGCTGTACATCAAAACGTTCATCAAGATATGCGTCTTCAACGTTGGCGGCTTCGCCGGTGTGGGCGACCCAGCCGGCGATACCTCGACCCGCGCCGAGGCGAATTTCGTGCACGTCGACTTCGCTGAGGTGAACCTTGCACCACAGCTCTGCGTTTTCTTCGTCGAGCAAATAAATCAATGCTTTGTCGGCATTCAACACGGTGCTGACACGTGTTAGCACCATGGCGAGCACGTCGTCTAAGTCGACGTTTGATCCGAGCGCAATACCAATGTCTTGAAACGCAGAGAGCCTCTCGCGTTCAACTTCAAGTTTATCTTCGAGTTCATCGAGGCGACCGATGCGCTCTGCTGCCAAACGTGCAACCATTTAACCAGTCAATTCCGCTGCGAGGTCAGCATCCATAACCGGCTCGCGACGCAAAATCTATAACACAGAACGGGTTAAAACGGACAGTGCTTTTTGGCGCATGGGCAGCGTATACAATATCGCACACGCACGTACATTTGGGCTAAGACGCGAAGTCGACTGGTGTTTTTCAGGTTTGCAGGGCTGGGATTGCAAAGGGGGTGGTTTTGATCTCAACCGTGTCGCGGTTGGAGACCGCAAACAGATAACCATCGAGGACATAGTGCACGAGCAAGCAGCTCAACACGCTCATGTAATAGTACTGCTGAAAGCTGAGGTTGAGCGGATCGAGCCGTGACACGCCAAAGAGCGCGCCGAGCAAGCCGACCGTGGTCAGAAAACAAAACCCATAGAAGCGCCAGGCGGCTTTGCCATGACCGCTGATGCTGCGTACAAAGGGGGACTGGATCAGATGTTGGCGCTTGCGGATGGCTTGAATCAACCAGACAAGGCTGAGATATTGAATGGAATGCCACGCGTTGACAGATTGGAAAGCAAGCTCGAGTCGCTCGCCAGACGCTGCCACGGGGACAAAAAAGGCAATGACGGTAGTAATTGAAATTAATACGGTCTTGGGAATGTTCAGGCTATCACTACGAAACTCATTGTAGGTTTTGTAGAGCCATGCCCCAAGGAAAGTAGTGAATGCAATCCATACGACGTAATACGTAGCGGGCGTCATGAGAAACGGTGGAATAAGGATTTGGATGTCACCCAGCATAAAGCTGCTATTGACCAGCTTGTAGGATGCAATGGGGTAAATGCTGACCATCAAAAGGCCATAATCGACCCAGCGCGCCCAAGGCACTTCGCGTTTGTTTGGGCTGCGTTTGCGATAGACATCCACCAGGTAGGCGTTCTGTTGCAAAACGTGCACAGAGGCTGAGAAGATGAAAACGCTGAGCAGTATTTGAAAATTGTGAATCGTCCAGTAGACGACAAACATTGGAACCAACACCGTGATGGCTGCGAGTAACCAACGATGCGACGAGCGAAAGTTGGGGTCCATGTAGGTTGCGGTGTATGTCGCGAACATTGAGGCGCCCCGCCAAACAAAGAAGAGCACAACGGGGACGATCAATGCACTACCGATGAGCCATCCAAGATCCCAACGCGCGCCGTTAATCCACGCGCGTGACTGAGCTTGCGCAACGAGTGATCGCGCTACGCTGTCGGCTCCGATACGTTCTGAAGCATTCGAAGGAACATGTTCAATGAGCGCTGATTGCATAGCGAAAACTCCACTCCTTGGCTGAACGGTCGTGGGGAAAAGTATGGCGCAACTTGCTGTACGTGCAAGTCTAGATCAGGCAACGGTAGGTCCCGATGTATCAGGCTAATAACGATTAATCTTCAGGCTGTAGAGCACAGAAAAGTTGAAGTGGTCTGGGGAAGGTCAAACCCGCTCACTAAGCGCTACGCCTTCGGCTTCGCGAATCGTTCGCTACAGTTTGGCCTCCCTCAGACCACCTTAACTCTTCTTTGCTTTAGTAACCCTGACGAAGCTCGATGATGTCGCCCGAGACCACAGGGAACCGCGATTGGGTGACCATGCAGGTGCTGCTTTGTGGTCTAACGGCGACCACGATTAGTTCGGCGACGCTTTCTTTTGGATAACCTTTTGTAGGTGCAGGCGTGGGTCTTAATGCGCCCAGTGACTCTTCGGTTGCCGAACCTAGACCTTCGCGCCAAGGATCTCCGCGACGTACGACGACGAAACGATTGCCGACGGCGACGCCTGCTTTGCTGCCTGCATTGGCAAACACCAACTGGTAGTTTGAGTAGTTATGGAGCGGATAGATTGAGCTGACCACACGTGCGCTCAGTGATTTTGTATTCTTAACTGGTTCGACCATCTCATAGCGTCTCACCATGGGCGCCACGGCAAAGCCACGCTCGATCGGTTCGATGGCGGTGGTGATCACCGCACGGGCGAGTTTCTTTTGCGGATCGTAAGCGCCAAGCAACGCGGTGCCAGAAATGCGTACAACAATGCCGTCAGAGTGTTCGTCGAGCGATTTGACGGGAATCGGGCGAAAGAGTGTGACCTCGGTACCTGGTTTGGGTACCTTATTCCTGAAACGCAGGTAAATCGCATCGTGTGGTGCGAGCATCATCTGTTCGGCTGGCGATCCTGCAACATCGCCACGTTCTTTGAGCGCGTCTTTGTCGAGAAAACCCTCGTGTTGCAAGAGCACCGATCCGCGTTTGGCGCGTTGGGCAAATGCGCCGCGTGCGACGGTGCGACCGTGAAAGTTATTACCTTGAAGCGCGGCGGCCCCTGCAGCACTTGATGGGTCCGCATTTGCGGCACCCGCTGCAGGTGCGTTGGGGTTTAAGCGCAAGAGATAGTTGGGATAAATCCAGTGAGGGTTGCTAACTTCGGGGTTGTACGACCACACTTTGGGCCACGCGTCGGGGCTTCCAAGAAAACGTTCGCTAATATTCCATAGGGTGTCGCCTTCGCGCACTTGGTAACGATCAGGTGTTTGCAAAGGCTGCCCGGGGCTGATGCTAACACGTTCGTCGCTTGAGTAGTCTTCTTGCTCAGCCGATGTATAATCCACTTGCGCCGAGGCCACTGAAGCCCAAAGCGAGCACGCAACCATGAAACAAAACGATGAACCGCCGACACGCATATGTTAAGCGTATTTAATCGCTGGTCGATCGGTCAAATAACGAGCAATCATGACAACGTTTGAGCTGTACCGGACGGTGTTCCAGGTGCCACGAGAAAAAGTGGCTCTGTTGCGATACTTGCTGGAGGCCGAAGATGGGCTGGCAGCCTTTCATGTATCAAGCGAAGGCGTGGTATCACTGAGTTGTCCAAACGACCGCCGCGAAGAGCTTGAGGATTGGATGCGCGAACATCGCGCGCTGTTGGGGTTGTCGGAGGGTTGACGATGGGCACCCAAACTTAGGTGGGGTCTTCCATCGAGTAAGGCCCGAGTTTGCGAAAACGCTGGTAACGATTTTCCACCAGTTTATCGGGATGTTCCTTTTCGATTTCAATAAGGTGGCGCAGGATACCTTGTTTAATCGCTTGGGCGGCTTCGTCGTGGTTGCGATGGGCGCCACCGAGAGGCTCATCGATCACGTCATCAGCAATACCGAGCGCCTTGGCGTCTGCGGCTAAAAGTTTGAGTTGTTCCGAGGCCTCGGGGGCACGTGCACCGTCGCGCCACAAAATGGAGGCACACCCTTCCGGGCTGATGACGCTGTAGGTTGCATAGCTCATCATCAACACGCGATTGGCCACACCCAATGCGAGCGCCCCGCCCGAACCGCCCTCGCCGATCACTACTGCAATCACCGGCACGCGCAAACCCGACATCACAAGCAATGATTCACCGATGGCTTCGCTTTGACCGCGCTCCTCGGCGCCCAAGCCCGGATATGCGCCGGCCGTGTCGATGAATGTAAGCACCGGCCGACCATAACGATTGGCAAGTTCCATCACGCGACAGGCTTTGCGATAACCCTCAGGATGCGCCATGCCAAAGTTGTGTCGGACTTTGTCTTTGGTGCTCCTGCCTTTTTGCTGCCCGATCACCGCAACGTGACGGCCTTCGAACGTGCCAAAGCCCGCCATGATGGCTGCGTCATCGGCGAAACTGCGATCGCCGTGCAGTTCGATGAAGTCGTCGATAATGCGTTCGATATAATCGGCAAAATAAGGTCGATCCGGGTGACGCGAGAGTTGCACCTTCTGCCATACACTGAGGTCTTCGTAGGTTTTACGGGTGAGCTTTTCGGCTCTTTCTCGCAGCTTGCGTAGCTCGCTCGAGCTACCGTCTTCGCCGCTGAGGCGTTGCTCGAGCTGGCGAATATGCTCTTCGATTTCGGCTAAAGGTTTTTCAAAATCAAGGTAGACCACGACGAACCCCTTATGTTCAACCGCTTGGCTGCGCGTACACCTAACTTGGCAGGCGGCAGGTATAGCACACTAAGCGCCACTGTCCCTTGCATCAAGCGCGTCAACATAACCGAGCACCCTAAACACCTTTAAAGGTTTACTTTTGCCCTTCACTTGCACACCTTCGCGGCTCTCGACGCGTACGATGTCCCTTACGTAATCATACGTGGATTCGCTAATCAACACTTCACCCGGGCCTGCCAACTGGCATAAGCGTGCGCTGATATTCACAGGGTCGCCGATCACTGTATATTCGAGTGCACGGCTGCTACCCAGGTACCCCGCGACCACGTCGCCGGTGTTGATGCCCATGCCCACGCGCAAGGGCTCTTCGCCGTTGGTTTTGCGTTCGCGATTAAAATAGCTGAGCGTACGTTGCATCTCGAGCGCGGTTTTTACTGCGCGCAAAGGATCGTCTTTGTGGGACACGGGTGCACCAAAGAGCGCCATGATCGCGTCGCCGACAAATTTATCGAGTGTGCCCTCGTAACGAAAAATGATCTCGACCATGCTTTCGAAATAATCGTTGAGCATGCTGACAACAGCCTGTGCGGGTTTGCTTTCGCTAATGGCGGTGAAGCCGCGGATGTCGCTAAACAGTGTGGTGACTTGGCGCAGTTCGCCGCCTTTGGCCAAGTCGACGGTGCCCGAGATTACTTGCTCGGCGATGGCAGGCGAAAGCAAACGTTGGAAACGTTGCCTGGTGAGTGACTCGTATTCAAGGCGACGCGCATACAGACTGTTTTGAATAAACAACGCTGCTTGATTGGCAATGGTTTGCAAAAGGTGCAGGTCTTTGTCGTTAAATGCGTTGTTGGCGTAGTTGGAGTCGACGATCAAGACGCCAAACAAATCGCCGCCATGCAGTAAAGGAACCGCCATCGTCGCGCGAATGCCTTGCATGATGATAGATTTGGCGCCGCGAAAACGTTTATCTGCAGATGCGTCGCTAGAAAGCACAGCCAAGCGATCGCGCATGACGGCCTGCAAAATGGTTTTAGAGACGACCACGTTGTTGACGTTTTCGGTTTCGGGCAAGTGGCCGCGTGTGCGCACGCACGCGGGTTCGAGGTGTTGGCTTTGACCGCGCAAAAGCACCACACCGCGATTGGCGTTTAATAGTTCGATGGCGCAGTCGAGCACCTTTTCGAGCAGGCGCTGCATGTCAAGCTCGGCGCCGATGGTGCGCGTGAGTTCGTAGCTTACGCGCAAACGCTCATAATCGGCGCGCAATGCCAAATCGTCGCGGATTTGGTTTTCAGGCTCAAAGGTTAAGCGGTCGCCGACGTCGATCTTGGCGCGGATATGGCTTTCAAGTGGTTCCTCAGCGAGGGT
>JBGAKI010000075.1:0-14859 GCA_044224525.1 Polyangiales bacterium
CTGGGCTGAGGCAAACCCGCTCACTAAGCGCTACGCCTACGGCTCCGCGAATCGTTCGCTACTGTTTGCCTCAGCCCAGCGCGCCTGACTCACTCACCCTGCGATATTAGCGGTCGAGTTTGATTTCACCGCGGGCGATTTTTTCGACGATGCTGGGGAAAAGTTGGTGTTCTGCTGTTTGGATTCGAGCGTGCAGTAGCTGTGGTGTGTCGCTGGGTTGGATGGCGACGGCGGATTGTGCGAGTACGGGGCCGTGGTCGATCTGCGCGTCGACGATGTGAACGGTGCAACCGGTCAGCGAGGCGCCCCCACGTAGGGCTTGCTCAGGTGCGTTGAGACCGGGGTAGGCGGGTAAGAGTGAAGGGTGAATATTAATGATGCGTTGCTTGAAGGCATCGACGGTGTCTGGGCCCAGAATGCGCATGAATCCGGCGAGCACAACGAGTTCAGGCGCAAAGTCTTGTATGGCGCGCGTTAGGCGCTGATTGTAACTGGCTTTTGTTTCGTCTTTGTCTTTAACGCAGAGCGTGACTGGGACGCGATGCGCTTTGGCGATCGATAATGCGCCGGCCTCGGGCTGGTCACAAACCAACCCAATAATTTGATAAGCGGTTTGGTACGAACGCGCGTAGCGCAAGAGTGCTTCGAAGTTTGAACCCTGACCCGAGGCTAAGACAAGTACTTTCATGGTTCACTCGCTGACAAGTGCCATCGCGGGATCGTGCAGTTTGCGCTCGCGCACGCGCCCTACATACCACGCCTGTTTACCAAGTGCGTTAAGCGATGCCAACACGGCATCGGCTTGAGCGCGTTCGACCGAGGCAATCAGGCCAAGGCCCATGTTAAACACGCGCCACATCTCGTCGCTCGGCACCTCACCCAGTGTTTGAATGTGCGTAAAAATGGCAGGTGTGACCCAGCTCGTGATGTTGAGTTCGGCGCAAAGCGTTTTGGGGATCACGCGCGGCAAGTTGCCGACAATGCCGCCCCCGGTCACGTGACACAAGGCATGCAATGCGGTGCCGTGTTTGAGCAAGGTATGAAGCTGCGGCGTGTAGATGCGGGTGGGTTCAAGTAGCCATGCTTTCAAGGGCTTGCCGTCGAGTTCGCTGTCGAGGTTGAGCTTTGCATGCTCGAGTAAGACGCGTCGCGCGAGCGAAAAGCCATTGGAATGCAAACCACTTGAGGCGATGCCGATCAGCGCATCGCCGTTTTGCACGCGCTCGGGGCCAAGGCGCTCGCGGCGTTCGACAATGCCCACGGCGAAGCCTGCAAGATCGTAGTGGCCTTCGGGATAGAAGCCTGGCATCTCGGCGGTTTCGCCCCCAACGAGTGCACACTCGGCTTTTTGGCAGCCACGCGCGATGCCTTCGATGACGCTTGCGGCGCGCGTCACGTCAAGTTTAGATGTGGCGAAATAGTCGAGGAAAAAAAGTGGTTTGGCGCCCGAAGTCAGAATGTCGTTGACGCACATGGCGACTAAATCTTCGCCGATGGTCGAGTGGTCGTCGGCCTCAATCGCCACCGCGAGTTTGGTGCCGACGCCATCGGTGCCGCTGACGAGTAAAGGCTCTTGATAACCGGCGGGGATCGCCGAGAAGCCCGAGAAGCCGCCGATATCGGCGTTGCACCAAGGCTTGCGCGTGGCGGCGACAAAGGGTTTGATGCGCCGCACGAGCTCATCACCGGCGTCGATGTCGACACCAGCGTCTTTATAAGTTAGGCCTTTAGCCATCACGTCTGCCATCACTGAGCAAGCACGGTAGCAGATTTTTGTTTTTTTGTCTGTCGGTTCTGGTTTTCAATCCGCGGATAAGACAGCCTAAATTTGTACACGCATTTCCCGATAGGAAATACTGGACATTGCGAAAATCTAAGGCACAATCGGGCACTCGACACAAAAGCCATGACACACCCGGCGCCTTCACAGCAATTGCAGATCGGTCTTGACGGCTTTGGTTATGCTGACCTTTTTAAGCCCACAGAGCTCGCGCGCTTACACGCGGTGTTTGGCGATTGGCTTAAGCGTCAGGACGCCACGCTTTACGCGGCGTGGCAGCAGGGCTTGACGCAGGCGCATACGATCAACGATGCTGCGTATTCTGAGCTTGCCCTTGCGCTTGCCCCCAAAGTGGGTGCGTTTATTGCGAAGCTTTTTTCAATTGAAGCACAAGTGGATGCGGTTGCTCAAACGGTTCGCGCCGAAGAGCCGGTGTTTGTTTTTAAAAAAGAGTTCGTCAAAAAACGCGTGTTCGCGGCGAAAGCGGGTGAGGGTTGGCCAGGGTCCGTCGATGCGGCGCGCGAGGTGAGCGAGGTGGCGTGGCAGGTCGCGGCCGAACATATCGAAGGCTGCGCGGATCGGCGCGCGGATGAAGAGCTTTACGTTGCGCAAGCGACCTTGTGGTTACACGACATTGACGAGACGGCGCGCAAGGCGGCCAAGGCGGGTGGGGCGAGCTGGACAAGTGAGCTTCACGCGCGCGTGACCCATCTGCGCCAAGCCTTGGCGAGCGCCGAGCTACTGGGCTTATTTGGTGCGCAAGCGGCACACGATGATGATGATGCGCTGGTGGCCCAGGTGTGCTTGGCGATTGAAAAAACCTTGGTTGAGCGGCGCAAAGATGCCGAGGATGCGGCGCGTGGGTGGGTGTCTTTGCATCAACCACACAAATGGAACTTTGATGCGTTGGTGCCTTTACGCCGGTCGGCCGACGATCAAGCGTATGGTGCTTATGAAGGTGACGAACATCATCGCCGTGAGCGCGTGGAGCCTTTTGCGTTGACCGATGCGCGCGGGTCGGCGCGCCAGGTGGCCGCTGAGGTGGATTATTGTTTGTATTGCCACGATCGCGAAAAAGACAGTTGCAGCAAAGGGTTAAAAGATAAACAAGGAGCGATTAAGAAGAATCCGCTTGGTGTTGAGGTTAAGGGGTGTCCGCTTCACGAGAAGATTAGCGAGATGCATCTGCTGCGTCGCAGCGGTGAAGTGATCGGCAGCCTCGCAACCGCGATGATCGACAATCCGATGGTGGCGGGCACAGGCCATCGCATTTGTAACGACTGCATGAAGGGCTGCGTTTACCAGACTCAGGAGCCGGTCAATATTCCGCAGGTCGAAACACGCCTTTTGACCGATGTGCTTGAGTTGCCTTGGGGTGTGGAAGTGTATTCGCTGCTTACGCGCTTTAACCCGCTCAATCTTAAACGGCCTTACGCGCTACCTTATAACGGCAAGAATGTGATGGTTGTGGGGCTTGGGCCGGCTGGGTATACGCTTGCTCATTATTTATTGGGTGAAGGGTTTGGCGTGCTTGGCATCGACGGGTTGAAGCTTGAACCGCTCAGTGCGCGCTGGGTGGGTGATGCAGAACACACGCCTGAGCCTGTGCACGACGTGGGACAACTTTTTGAGCCGCTTGAGTCGCGGCGTACGCTTGGATTTGGTGGCGTGAGCGAATACGGCATTACCGTTCGTTGGGACAAGAACTTTCTTGGATTGATCTATTTAAACCTGGCGCGCCGGCACACGTTTGAAGCGATCGGCGGCGTGCGTTTTGGCGGCACATTGACGCTCGACGATGCGTTTGGATTGGGTGTGCACCACGTGGCGATTGCGACGGGGGCGGGCAGCCCGACGATCATCAACCTGAAGAACAACATGATGCGTGGCATTCGTAAAGCCAGCGACTTCTTGATGGCGTTGCAGCTGACGGGCGCTTATAAACGCGACACATTGGCTAACTTGCAAGTGCGTTTGCCCGCAGTGGTGATCGGCAGTGGGCTTACGGCCATCGACACCGCGACTGAGTTGTTGGCCTATTATGTTGTTGAGGCCGAGCGTGCTTATCATCAGTACAAGGTGCTTTCGGTTGAAGTGGGCGAGGCGGCATTGCGTCAGCGTTTTGACGACGAGGAGCTGGGGATCATCGACGAGCTCCGCGCGCATGGTGCTGCCTTAATCAACGAGCGCGCATTGGCGGCGGCGGAACAGCGCACGCCGCGTATACAAGAATTGGTACAAGGTTGGGGGGGCGTGAGCATCGTTTATCGCCGCCGCTTGCAAGAATCGCCCGCTTATCGCTTGAACCACGAGGAAATCGAAAAATCGCTTGAAGAAGGTGTGCGTTATCACGAACTTTTGGCACCCGTCCAAGCACATGCTGATCAGTATGGCGCGGTAGAAGCGCTTAGTTTTGAGCGCCAGGCGATGGTGGATGGCAAACTTCGAGGCACTGGTGAGATGGTTCGCATGCCTGCGCGTTCGGTGTGTATTGCCGCGGGCACCAAGCCCAATATCATGTATGAAAAAGAGCATCCGGGTACCTTTGAGCTCGATGAGCGTGGCTATTTTGCCAACCACCGCTTAGCCACGCAGGGCGCCAAGGTTGTGGGTGTAGCGCGCACGGACGATAAGGCAGGATTCTTTACCAGCTATTGGAAAAATGATCATGCGGTCAGTTATTTCGGAGATAACCATCCGCGTTATGCGGGCAGCGTCGTTAAGGCGATGGCCAGTGCAAAAGATGGATACACGTCGATTGTGGCGTTGTTTCAAGATGCGCTTGGGAGTCTGAAAGCACAGGATCAGATGGTGCGTGATGACGCATGGCAGGTGTGGCGTGGGCAGATGCGCGAAGCGCTTAGCGCTACGGTGCATAGCGTACAGTATCTGGCGCCGCAGATTGTCGAGATTGTGGTAAAGGCGCCGATGGCGGCGCGGAAATTTGAGCCGGGGCAGTTTTACCGCTTACAGAATCTTGAAAGTGAAGCGCGGCATGTTGATGGCACTCCGTTGGTGATGGAAGGCTTGGCAATGACGGGGGCGTGGACCGAGCCTAAGCAAGGGCTTTTGTCGATGATCGCGCTTGAGATGGGTACCTCGTCGAAGTTATGCGCTCAGCTTAAAGTTGGCGAGCAGGTGGTGGTGATGGGCCCGACGGGTGCACCGACCGAGATTGGCGAGTGCAAGGCTGTGTTACTTGCGGGCGGTGGTTTGGGCAATGCGGTGCTGTTTTCAATTGCACGGGCGTTTAAGGCGCATGGTGCGCAGGTGATCTATTTTGCGGGCTATCGCGATAGCGCGACGGTGTTTAAAATGGACGAGATCGAGGCTTCGACCGATCAGGTGGTTTGGGCGAGCGATACAGGCGCCGACATTGTGCCGAGGCGTGCGCATGACCGCTACTATCGCGGCAATATCGTTCAGGCGATGGTGGCTTATGCCAAGGGTGACCTTGGCGAGGTGAAGGTTAAACTTTCCGATGTCGGTCGCATTATTGCGATCGGTAGCGATCGGATGATGCAAGCGGTCAAAGACGCGCGCCATGGCGTGCTCGCTGAATATTTAGATCCGAAACATATTGCCATCGGTAGCATCAACTCGCCGATGCAGTGTATGATGAAAGAGATTTGCGCGCAGTGTTTGCAGCGCCATATCGACCCGGTTACAGGCGAGGAGCGTTTGGTCTATTCGTGCTTCAATCAAGACCAGCCGCTGGACGTGGTTGATTTTGCGCATCTGAGCGCACGTTTGCGACAAAACTCTGCGCAAGAGAAACTCAGCGACGCGTGGTTGACGCATCTACGGTTCAGTCAGCGTTAATAGGGGTTGTCGGTTACAAAGCCTACACCCTTGGGTTTTTTTGGTGGTGTGTCTTTGGCTTTTTGTTTAACCGGAGCACGATGCTGTGTTGCGTGTTTGACGGGCGTTTTGACTTTTGCGGCCTTGGTTGACAGCGGAAGCTTTTTTGCTGCGACTTGTGTGGTTTTATGTTGGGGTACCAAATCGATTGTCAGACTCATGTCTTCGGTGGGTGTGATGACGCGTCGTTCGTCTTTGAAACCCTCGGCAGATACAAATAGCTCCACCACGCTACCTCGCGTAACTTTCAACTCGCGTTTCTTGAATGGCTTTCCATTGATAAGCATTTTGGCTGTGCCAGGGTTGAGCACGACGTTAAGGGTGATTTGTGTGGGCGTAACGGGTTTGGCATCCGAGGTTTTTGCTTGCGCGTTGGGTTCTTCTAACTGAGAGGGTGCGGGCTTTTGCCCTGGTTCTTGAGGCTGTTTTAGATCAGTTGCTGCAGTGTTTTTCGCGGCCTCAACGTCGTCGGTTGGTGTCGAGGTATATGCCCAGTAGCCAAGCGCGCACATCGTGGCTGCGCCGGCCAGGATCCACAACAACCTCGACGATGGTTTGGGGGCTGGAAAGACCAGAAGGTCATCGCCGGTTACGTGTTTGATGCGTTGCGTGGGTTGGGCAGACGCGCGAACGATTGAACGGTTTCCGTCTGTAGCGGCGCTGCCTGTCGTTAACGGTTCCCCATGGGGTTCTTCGTGTGCAGCCTCGGTGTAGCTTGGCGTTGGTGGGCCAGAAAGTTCAGCCACGGGTGCTGCCGAAGAGACCGGGCTTGGCAACGCAGGCTCTTTGACGGCGCTAATTTGTGAGCTTTGAATAATTTGCTCAAGCTGAGCTTCGTTGGCCTGCTGAGCTTCAGGTTTGGCCGGTGAGATGGCCGGTGTGTCAGAGAAATTAAGAACAACAGACGATGCCTGCACCGACTCAGGAATTTCCCAGCTGGGTACGAGCTTTGCCGCGAAGGCATCTGCATCAGCAATGCTTAGCCCTTCACGCACCCACTCGCCCGTGTTGTTGTCGAGCTGGGTTTTGTCGGATGCATCCATTCACAAAAAGAGTGTTAGTTCAATGTTTACTTGTAGATTATCAATTAGGAATTGATAGGGCCTGTCGGACAAACAGCAAGCGATGCCTTGCCGACGCCGCCGCATACAGAAGCGACCGCTTCAAGTTGCTCGCGATACACAACAGCAGGCGGTGCGTATGGCTTTTTGGGGTTTTTTGGCAGATCTTTCGGGTCGCGCATATCTCAAACTTTCCTATCAAACTAGGCCACTAAAGGCAAATGGATTTTTCTTTTGGTTTTGGGTACTTCAGCTTCTTGATACAAATAAAAGGGGCTGCCACCATGAAGGATGGCCGCGCCAGGGCAAAAGGAAGCGGCTTTTTGTGGCGATAACGCTGAACTGACGACTTGCTTGACTCGCTTGGTCGTTTCGCGGACAGCGATCAGTTCATCTGAGAAGTTCCAGATCTCGGCAATACGACGATCGTGTAAGCTGCCGACCGAATGCCGCCACTGCACGCAGGGCAGCACGTTACCAAAAGGGTCGATACATAGGCCGTTTGATCCGGCGCCACAATGTTTGTCGCTGCTCACGTTTTTTGTAGGCTCGATTTGCTGGGGAGTTTGTTCGTCGAGTGCGCTCATTGCTTGCGAGCGTTTTTGTCGCAGTGCTTCAAGTTTTTTTAGACCCGCTTCGTTCACCAGTAAGTCCAAAGGATCCTGATCGCCGTTGTCACGCGGCTTAACGTCGGGGTCCATGCGCAATGTGACCCCGAGTGAATCGCATAACGTATGCATCTCTTCGAGCTCGTCGACGTTCCAGCGCGTCATTGTGCTGTTGACACGCAGACGCATTCCAAGTCGGGTCATGGTTTTGATGTTGGCGATCAATCGAGCGAAGCTGCCTGGCACACGTGTTTGCCGATCGTGTGTGTCGGCGGTGGCGCCGTGTAAGCTGACCTCGATCATAAAAGGATCAATTTCTTTTTGGATGCGCTGCACCATGTCTTCACGTAGTGCGTGACCGTTGGATTTAATGCGCACCACAAATCCAAGCTCTTTGGCTTTGGCGCCGATTTGAAAAAACTGTGGATGTGCCAACGGTTCACCGCCGGTAAGGGTAAGCTCCATGACGTTCATGGCGGCGAGATCTTCGAGCGCGTGAAAGTACTGTTCAAGGGTTAGCGGCGTGCCCTGTGCGTCGAGGTCGTTGTAACAGAAGCTGCAGTCAAGATTGCAGGCATAGGTTAGCTCAAACATCACCGAGTACAGGTGATTGTCATTCCACGTCCGGTGAATAGAGTTTCTAAATTCCATGACGGTCCATGAACTAAAACAGCGATGAGGGATTATACCCTATTGGCGACGACAATGCCTATGTTTTCGAGTTCTTGGACGAAGGCAATGATATCTGCTTGGATTTGAGCAGGTTCCACATCAAAGAGGGTGACTGCCTCTTTGATGATATCATCAGGGGTTTTGTTGCTCACAAGCCGATCGAGCACCACAGCGCCAAGCTCGTTGACGGCGATGACTTCACCGACGTCTTGACGCAAAATCAGGCCCTCTTCGCCACAAATGCGAAAGCGATTCTTGTCAGCCAAGCGATAAGTGGCGTGCAGATTCATTGCGGACATGCTGCCAAAACGTAGCATCTTTTCTTAAGAAAAGCCTTCGGATCTCGATTTTTTCTAGCACGGCTGCGAGATTCGCTAACAGAAGCTCTGTTTCGTAAGGGTCGCTGCTCATCAAGGGGCAGGCTGAGGCCAATGCCGCGGTGGCCACCGCTTTAGACATGGTATCGATGTGCACGGTGGGTGCTTGGTTGAGTTGAAAGATCGCTGCCAGGGTGCGCAGACTAAAATTATTTGTGTGTGCACCGAAGTCGCCGGCGAATGGCATCGGTTTCACCCACCACTGACCCTTCTCGTAAATCAACGCGTTGAGCTCGTCGCTGAGTATTTCGTATCCCAGGGGTTGACTCATTTCGCAAAGGGTTGTTTTGCCCGCGCCCGAGCGACCAAAAAAGACATAGACGTTGTCTTGGGTGTCGGGTGTGAGTGTGGCGCTGACGGCAGCGCTGTGTACAACGAGGCCACCTGCTTTTGCGATCGCGTATGCGCACACCACACGCAACATGTTTTCAAAGGCGCTGTCAAACCAACGATCAACATCGCTATCAAACCAAACCGTGCTTGGGGTGTTTAGATCTCGCGATAAACGATAGGCAAATCCAAGACCCGACGCGTGTACATGATCGACCGTGAAGTCGGCGGCTACGGCGTATTCAAATCCACGCGTCGAAAAGTTTGTAAAGGTGGCTCGGGGCGCAAACAACGCGCTGATGCGGTGGGTGGCGATGGTGTCATGCGAGTTGTTGTCGAGAATGGCCTCAAAGCGCGTGCGCACCCAATTCGCCTGTGTTTGGTTGAGCCCTTCGATAAGATAACGTTGCGCATGATAACGTAACGCAACGTGTTCATTGCCGCAGGCTAATCCGCTGAAGCCATGCGCAAGTTGCTCGGGCGCGGCGAGGTATTGTGCGTGCGATATCATAAAAACCGTCGTGTGACGCGTTCGCTAAACCAGCGTATGCCACGTGTGCACGCTGTCAACCGCGATGTCAGGGGTGTGTTGAGTATGCGTTGTGTGGGAGCGTCCACGGCCACTGCGCGTCCCACAATGTGATTGAAGGGTGTCGCGCGATCGGGGGTGCTTTCGCGATCAGCCTGCGTTAACACGCACCATGCGCCACGCAAGAACACATAGCCAATGCAGCGATGTAGCGCGATCTGATGCCCGCCGCGAACGACGGCGAGCACATCGCCAGGCCAATACCACGTTTGCGGTTCAATGCGCACACGTTCACCCTCGCGAATCAAGGGGTGCATACAATGCCCCTTTACTTTCATGACAAGCGAACGATCGATGTGGGTCAGTGCCTCAACGATGTGGGCAGAGCGAGATGATGCGGCTGGACTCATCGTTGTGGATTGTGCTTCAAACCGTCGATAAGTTCAATGGCCTGGGCGACATCGATATCAAGTTGCCAGGGGCCAAGGTGCGTCGGGTGGGAGGCTGCTATCTGAAGCTGTCGCAAAAAAACGCGACGTTTCAAGTCGATGGCGCCAAAGCGCGCCAAATGGCTTGTGTGGACTTGGCAATCGACAAAGCTAAATTGCCATTTGATGAGCTGGCCAAGCAAGGCCACAAAAGCCGCTTTAGATGCATTGGGTTCAAGGGCAAACATCGAATCGCCCGGAGAACGATTTACCAAGGCTCACGCCGTAAAGCCCGCCCACCAGTTTGCCGTCGCGCCATGCTTCGATGCTGTGCGCGAACCCTTTGCGAAAGAGTGCCAGGTAACCCTCGATGAGCTCGTCGGTGATCCAGGTGCCGTCTTGGTTTTTACGCGGGGCGCTAGCGCAATGCTTAATGACCGCTTCAAAAGCGCTATCAGTGCGGATCTCGTAAGGATGCTTGGCGAGGTCTTTACGTAACGTACGCGACAAACGCACGTGATCGAGTGGCAATACAAAACGCGGGTCGGGTGAAAACCACAAAAGCGGTAGCTCGGGCTGTGGCCAGGGGAAGATGCCCTGACTGTATGCAAGCAGCAGTCGTTCGGGCGAAGCGTCGCCGCCAATCGCTATCAGCCCTTCTTCGGTCGCTTGCTCGGGCGGTGGGAAGACCAGTTCTTGATTAAGCCAATAGGCGGCCATGTGTTTACATTCAGTAAAGCACCACGCGAATGAAGAAGTCTTCTTGGGTGGCGTTGTGCAGGGTCACCACGGTGTCGGTGACCTCGCGAATTTGTGTGATATCGCCGGCAGAAAGTGCGCTGCTTGCACCCGTGTCGTCAAAAGCGATGTATACCGAGACGTTGGCCGGTTGCCGGCCCAAGCCGTGTTCAAGGGTGAGGGTGCTTGCGGCTGGATATCGCGTCCATGGCGCGCCCGACCAGGGAACATTTTGCCATTGCCCAGTGGGTAAGATGCTTGCGTTCGGCAGTTCGGCGGCGGTGATGGTGATTTTTTCCTCGGCTTTGGTCGACTGGC
The DNA here is from genome assembly GCA_044224525.1 of Polyangiales bacterium. Lineage (GTDB taxonomy): Bacteria > Myxococcota_A > Polyangia > Polyangiales > CBDCBC01 > JBGAKI01. Next base: position 10,703 of record JBGAKI010000075.1, read on the forward strand.
AGCCGCCGGCAAAGAGCGCGGTAAGCATGACGCCCAATACCGCGCCCAATGCAACGCTCAGCATGGGGGTTCGCGCGACGTGATTAAAACCTTGCATCGCGTAGACATAGCGCGAAAAAGCCCGATCATCCAGCGCTCAGGGCGCCGACGCCATGTGGCCTTCAAGGGCATCAAGTAAGCCATCGATGGTGTATTCGCTGGCGGTCAGGTCAACCTTTAAGCCGAGCGATTGTGCGGTGGCGGTGGTGATCGGCCCGATCGAAGCGATGGTTACGCCCTGCAATGAGGTGAGCTGACCCTTTAATGCTTGTACCAGATGCTCGGCGGTTGATGACGAGGTTAATAAGATGACGTCGATTTTTTTGTCGTGGATGGCCTGTGAAAGGCGTTGCTGATCTTCGGGCGCGGCGGCGAGCGTTTGATAGGCGTCGACGACATCGACGGTTGCGCCCATACGCGTGAGCTCGCGTGGAATGACATCGCGAGCGACCGCTGCGCGCGGCAAAAGCACGCGTTTGCCCGAGAGGTCGGTCTTGGCCAATGCGTCGACAACATCTTCGGCCTGGTAGCGCGCGGGAACAATATCGGCGCGCACATGGTGCGTTGCGAGCGCTTCTTGGGTGGCGGGGCCAATCGCGCAGACTTTGGCTGAACCAAGGTGACGCGCGTCGAGTGTTTGGCGAGCGAGCTCATCAAAAAACGCGTGCACGCCGTTTTGGCTGGTGAAGATGATCCAGTCGTAGCTGCCGCATTGCTTAACAGCATCGCTCAGCGCGGCTTGGTTTGCGGTTGGGGCGATGCGGATGGTTGGGATGCACAGTGCCGCAGCTCCACGTTCGCGCAGCTTGCGGCTGACTTCGAGTGCCTGATGCTCGGGGCGGGTGACAAGCACGGTTTTGCCAAATAAGGGTTTCACGTCATACCAGCTGAGGGTGGTGTGTAAATCGCAGACAGACCCAATCACGACCAACGAGGGCAAGCCTAAGCCCGCCGCGTTGACCATCTTAGCAATGGAGGCGAGCGGCGCGCTAACAATACGTTGGGTGGGCAGCGACGCCCATTGAATGACGGCGGCGGGTGTTGCAGCATCGCGCCCGTTTGCGATCAGCGTTTGCGCCAGCTGATCGAGCCTGCGTGCACCCATGAACACGACCAGCGTTTGGGTCGCGGTAGCGAGCTTGGCCCAGTCATGACTGCTTTGCGTTTTTGTAGGTGATTCGCTTGCCGTGATGTAAGCCACGCTGCTTGAAAGATCGCGGTGTGTGAGCGAGATGCCGGCATAGGCGCAAGCGGCCATCGGCGAGCTAACGCCGGGCACCACTTCGTAGGTGATGCCTGCCGCAACGAGCGCCTCGGCTTCTTCTGAACCACGTCCAAATAAAAATGGGTCGCCGCCCTTGAGGCGCACGACCGTTTTTCCCGTGCGCGCTGCGTTGATGATGCGCGCGTTGATGTCGGCTTGGCGCTCTGAAATGCGACCGGCGCGCTTGCCAACAAAAACTTTTTCGGCATCGGATCGGGCATGCGTGAGGACTTCGTGATGCACCAATGCATCATAAAGAATCAGATCGGCTTTTTTTAAACACGCCACACCACGCAAGGTGATGAGCTCGGGATTGCCGGGGCCTGCGCCCACCAAATAGACAAGCGTTTTTCGCGGAGTCAGAGTCATGTGTGTTACGTGCTTGGTGGACACGGTAGCGCATCGGGGCGGGTTGACCACGGCAAAAACTGTCATACATACGAAACGATGTCTGCGAAATTGACGCTCTTATTGACCATAAGCCAGGTGTTGATGATCAGTGCGTGCGCACAAAAACATGCCGATGTGCAAACGGTTGCCAAAGGCGACCCTAAGCAAACCGTCACCAGCAAGCCTGCGGCGCAGGTGGTGTTTGAGCCTCCGGGCGCAGAACCCGTGACTGTGCGTGTTGAGGTGGCTCGCACCGAGGCCGAGCGCAATCTGGGGTTGATGTTTCGCAAAGAGCTCGATGAGAATGCCGGGATGGTGTTTGTGTACGATCGCCCGCAGCGCTTGATCTTTTGGATGCGTAACACCTTTATTTCGCTCGACATGATCTTTTTGGATGCTGAGCGCCGGGTGGTGGGTGTGGTTGAAAACACAACCCCACAAACCGATACGCCGCGTTCGGTGCAGGGTAATACGCAGTATTGTGTCGAGGTTAACGCGGGGTTTGCGAGCAAACACGGGATTGGCCCCGGTGTGCTTGCACGTTTTGTTGGCATCGATTGAGCGAGTGCACTATGAACTGCTTTATGTCGATACGATATGTTGTTTCATTGTGTGCAGTGGTAGCCATGTTGACTGCGGGTGCAGCGTGTAAGCGCAACCCCGAGCCCACCGAAACCATGCGCGTAGAAAAAGTGAAAAACGAAACCGAGAAGAATCAGCCGCACAAAACACAGAGCGCTGATGCATCGAGCCAAAACCAACCCGAGGAACATAAAGAGGAGAGCCCCATGAAGCCATTGGTCCGTCAACCCACAAGTGCTGATCCGCATAAAGGTCAATTCACGATCAAAGATGCGACCGAAGGGTTGCCTGCCAAAGGCACACTGGTTGCAACAATCGAGACGAGCATGGGCAACATTAAATGCACGCTCGATGAAAAACACGCACCCGTGACCGTGGCGAATTTTGTAGGCCTAGCGCGGGGCACGCGCAGCTGGTGGGATGCGCGTCGATCGGAGTGGGTCAAGGTTCCTTATTATGATGGTTCAAGCTTTCATCGAATCATTCCCGATTTCATGATTCAAGGGGGTGATTATTTGGGCGACGGCACAGGTGGCGTAGGCTACGAGATCAAAGACGAGATCCACGGCAAACACGACAAGGCGGGGCTTTTGTGCATGGCCAACCGCGGACCCAACACCAACGGCGGGCAGTTTTTCATTACCGACGCGTCCGCACCGCACCTTGATGGGGGTTACACGATTTTTGGCGTTTGTGAGCCCGTGAGCTTGATCAACCAGATCGCGCGCGTGCCACAACAGGGTGCGCCTTACAATCGTCCCAACGTGCCCGTGACGATCAAAACGGTGAGCGTCACCCGCGAATAGAGGTTGCCCGCTGCGAGCGGGCAGCTTGTTGAAAATGACAGCCGCGCTTGATGCTGAGTGTGGTGCACGGCCGACGGTTCACGGCGAGCCGGATATTGTATCAAGAAGAATGCAATCAAGGTAAGGTTCGGTACGCCTCGTCGATCTACGAATTAATAGCAAGACTGGTGTTATGGGTATCTGCGTTCCGCAAAGTGTGAAGAAGACGCGGCACTTGATCCGACTTGCGTCCGCCATGTTGTGTTTGCTTAGGGTTTCAGGCATTGGGTTTATTTCCTTACCTATGTTTGGCTGCCAACAGAATCAGGTGCTTGCGTCGCGAAGCAGTGCGGAATCGGAACCCGGCCCAGAAGCGTTTGCCGAGCCGTGGCTAACGACGCCTAATGGGCGTTATCGAAAGGTATTTTCGTTTGTCTCACAGCGCTGCAGGTATTTCGACGCGTTCATGCGCAACGAGCTGAAAACGTTGTATGACCCACCTTTCTGGCCGTTGGTGGGTTGGATGCAACGAATTGAAATAAAATCAAACTATCAAAGGTTCTTTGAATTGGAAGACGAACTTGATTTCTATTTTGAAGTGAATGAGCGATCTTATTTGGTTCAAGCAACCTTCGATCGAAAAACACAGATTATTTTTGGCATCTTTGCTGTCAAGTTGGGCGTCCGCAATGGTCGCGAATCTGATCACTTGAACGGTTGCGTCGTAGAAGACGAACTTTCCGAAAACCTTATAAGCGAAGATGATTTACGAATACTCACAGCCCTTCAAATGAAGTTTGCGGGCGCCGCAGATGGCATTTGGATGCGAGACTGCGGCGGACTAAAGACGCAGCATTAGAAGCAATTACTCTCGAAGAAGGATAAGGGTGTCAGCTGGTTTTTGGAATGGGTCTGGCTGCGATCTGACATGCGTTAAGGAAGTGCTAGCTCATGACAAAAGGTGCTAAAGGGCAGAACGCGTGTGTCGCTTTGTTCGTTGCCAAAGTCAGCCTGCCCCAGATGTACTTGATAGAAACGAGGAATGGGTGTGCGTGCACGAAAATAGCGGGTTGCTGGTGAGATGGCGCGTTCTCCCG
>JBGAKI010000076.1:0-14651 GCA_044224525.1 Polyangiales bacterium
GTGTAAGCAATGCCTTCTTGAATAACACAGAGATCGTCAATGACTGCCATTGATCGATTCACGGGCGTACAGCGGTACACCTTTTCTGGCGGATCGGGTGTTGTTTCGGCGCTAACGCGTACGGCAGAAATTGGGTATAGGCCCAAATAGGCTACAAACAGAATGGAGCATACCTTGCATCTCATTTGCGTGTGTTATCACATTTGCTTAGCCATGCAATTTGCTAGTTATTTCGATGCAGCAGGCATACCATCATCGACCAATGGAACACCTAAGTGCACTAACCCAGGAAGCTGAGCTGTGGATTAAGCAACGCAAAGAACTCGCCGAGTTGATTGGGTTTGAGTCGCGCAACAAATACGAGATCGCCAATGCAGCGGGGCAGCCGCTGGCTTATGCTGCCGAACAATCCAAAGGCGCGTTGGCGATGATTAGCAGGCAGCTTTTGGGGCATTGGCGAACCTTTGAAATCACGATTTTTGACGCCTCACGTAACCCGTTGCTGAAAGTGGTGCACCCACATCGCTGGATCTTTCAGCGGATAGAAATCGCAGATATCAAGACCAATCAGCAACTTGGCGCCGTGCAACAGCGTTTTGCCGTGTTTTCAAAACGTTTCGATGTCGAAGATCCACAAGGGCGTGTCCTGTTGACCGTGTCGTCGCCGATCTGGAAGATTTGGACCTTTCAGTTTGAACGCAACGGTCAACCGGTTGCCCTGGTGCAAAAGAAATGGGGTGGGCTGATTAAGGAAGCATTGACAGACGCCGACAAGTTCCGCGTTGGCTTCACTGACACGAGCCTCGACGCTGCCACGCGCATCTTGATCCTTGCCGCGGCATTGTTTATTGACTTGCAGTATTTCGAAAAGAAAGCCGGTGAATAGTTCTCGCACTATCAGCCATCTCATGAGTTGAAGCGAAGGTTCTTTTGTGATAACAACTCGTGTGAGCTTGTTGAAAAGGGTTGCACTAACTTCGTTGCTTTGCATGACGGTAGTAGGCACGCCTGTGCGTGGCAATCATAACGCCGCCATGCCTATCAACGGCAGAGATGACATCGAGCTTCGTGTTGAGTGTGGCAACTTTACCAAACGTATCGTCGACACAGAATGCGACGCCGAGGCGTGGTTGACCACGAGCGCGATCTGTCCAGCCTATCTCGTGATGCTGCTTAAGCAGGTAGAAAAGTTTGCCTCTTTATCACGTACGTTGCCACTTCCGCAAACATCCCACGCGCTTGCTATGAGCATTGCTCATTACCAAGCGCTCGCGCTAGCAAGCGGCGGCCAGGGAGCGCTGCCTTTCACCGATCGTTTTCTTCACGACGGAGGCCTCGAACTGGGTTTTGCACACACCTCACGCGAAACGGCGACGTTCGAGGTCAATTTGGCCATTCCACCTACGGGCACACATGTGCATGTTAAGTTGCGTCTACTCGATGGCACCTCTGTGACCTGTGGTCACAATGAACAGGTCATGGTAAAATTGCTAGCTGAAACGGATCCATTCTTCATGGCATTGCAGTGGATGAGCACGCAGTTAACGCCGTGCGAGACTCGCTCCGGCATCTCGACACCCACCAAGTGGCACTAGCCCCTGACTCGCGATGCCATTCAATGAATCACACGAATAACCTTAGACCAGTTGTTAACAACATCATGTACAATCGGATTCAGGCGAACCCATGACCGAACCCGCTGAACATGGCATTCGTTACGGCACTGCTGCGGCCCGTTGGTTGATTTGGGTCACCGTGCTGGCTTCAGGGATGGTCTTTTTAGATGGCTCCGTGGTGAACGTCGCGCTCTCGACGATCAAGCGTCAGTTGCATACCGACTTTGCCACGCTGCAGTGGGTGGTCGATGGGTACATGCTTACCTTAAGTGCATTTTTGTTGCTCGGCGGATCGCTCGGTGATCGTTATGGTCGCCGCCGCATTTTTACCCTCGGGTTGGTCGTCTTTGCCTTCGCATCGATGGTGTGTGGCCTCGCGCAAACAGCCACGCAGTTGGTGATTGCCAGAGGGCTGCAAGGGCTCGGTGGTGCCTTGCTTGTCCCCGGCAGTCTTGCATTGATCTCAACAAGTTTTCATCCCGACGACCGGGTGCGTGCGGTGGCCGCGTGGTCGGCGTTTTCAGGTGTGACCACCGCGCTTGGACCCTTGGTGGGCGGTTATCTGGTTGATCATGTGTCGTGGCGCTGGGTATTTTATATCAATCTACCTTTTGCGCTCGCGTCGATTTGGATCGCATTGCGGCACGTTGACGAAAATCGTTCACCAAGTGCAGCACCCCCCGACATGCTTGGTGCGTTGAGCGCAGCGCTTGGGCTAGGTGGTATGACCTACGCGTTTATTGAAGGTCCACCCACGCATTGGGCCACTCCTGCGTTGACGAGCTTGGGAATTGGCGCACTGTCGACCTTTGCTTTCTTGGTGGTTGAAGCCCGACGAACGCACCCGATGTTACCGTTGAGCATATTTCGCTCGCGCACGTTCACTGGTGCAAATCTTGTCACCTTGTTCGTCTACTTTGCGCTAGGCGGCGCCTTCTTTCTGCTCGTGCTCGAGCTTCAAACCAAGGCTGGCTACACGGCGCTTGAGGCGGGCTCTTCACTCATGCCGATCACGCTCGTACTTTTGTTGCTCTCATCGCACGCCGCCAAGCTTGCCCAGCGGGTTGGTTTTCGCTGGCCAATGACGATTGGCGCCCTCATCGCAGGGGCTGGGTTATGTTTGCTTGCGGGCGTCAAGGCACCTGCGGCGTACTGGACCAACGTGTTTCCGGGGGTGATGGTATTTAGTTTAGGTCTTGCATTGCTGGTGGCGCCGCTCACCTCGGTGGTGCTTGCATCCGCGCCCAATGAATATGCAGGTGTGGCTTCGGCCGTCAACAACGCTGTTGCACGCGCAGCAGGCTTGTTCGCAGTCGCACTCTTACCGCTTGCGGGTGAGTTGCTTGATCCAACAAACACCCACATGTTTTCGAACAGCATGTGGGTCTCTGCCACATTGTGTATACTAGGCGGCTTTATTGCACTTTTTATGATTCGTGAATAAATCGCGATCAGTGCATCAAGATCTAACCCGTGACTCAATCCGATCTATTTTTGTGATTTGACTGCGTTGGTATACCACAAGAGCTCATCAATAAATGCGTGGGCGCGTTTTTCAAACGACGCATCGGTCGGTTGATTTTTCTCATCGAAAGCATCTTGCACCCGCGACACAGGCAAGGTGGCCGAGAGTGGAATGGCGCCCATGCTGATCAGCACCAAGCGCAGTTGCGCCAGACAATACATACCACCAAACCCACCTGCCGACACAGTGACCACACCCACTGGCTTGCGTTTGTATTCGGGCAAAAAATAATCAAGGGTGTTCTTCAGTACGCCCGGGTACCCGTTATTGTATTCTGGCGTCACGATCACAATCGCATCGGCGCGCTTTAGCTTGTCGCCAAACTCGCGCACACCTGGTGGCGCATCATCGCGCATGCGTAGGCGCTCTTCCATGATCGGGAAATTAGTTTCAAGCAGATCCAAAAGCTCTGGTTCGAAATGCGCATTCAAGCGCAGCTGCTCAATCATATAATGAGCGACCTTCGGACTTTGGCGTCCGCGGCGCGTGCTGCCTAAAATCACAGGTACGTAGTACATGCAGCAGAGCCTAGTCTTCGATGCATACCCATTCAAGGCCTATGCTTGTTAAAAGCAAGAAGGATAGGCGATCGCCTATCCTTCTTACCCGCTCGCCCGCAAGGCTATGTAAGTGGAGGTTTTTGCAGACGAGCGTTGGATAAATGTTGTGTCATGCGCTTAGCGCAGGGTAATCGATATAACCTTTGTCGCCTCCAACATAAAAAGTGTCGCGATCGGGTGCGTTCAGCACGCTGCGGGTCTTTAAGCGCCAGGGTAAGTCTGGATTTGCAAGAAAAGGCACACCGAATGACACCAAATCAGCTTCACCGTTCTTGATTGACGCCTCCGCGCTCTCAGCGTCGAATCCGCCATTGGCGATCACCGTGCCACCAAATTGTTCTTTCAAATAGCGTGTAATGCGCGGCTCACTCGAACCAAACGATCCACCGGCGATGCCTTCAACCACATGCAGATAGGCAAGATGAAGTTGCCCCAACACTTTCGCTGCGTACCCAAAGGTCGCTTTGGGATTTGAGTCGTGCATGTCGTTGAACGTGCCATAAGGCGAAAGTCGCACGCCCACTTTGTCCGGCCCCCAGACCTTGATTACCGCTTCGGTCACGTCGAACAGAAAGCGCGCACGGTTTTCCACACTGCCGCCATAGGCATCGGTGCGTTTGTTTGAACCATCACGCAAAAATTGATCGATCAAATAGCCATTCGCGCCGTGAATCTCAACCCCATCAAATCCAGCGACTTTCGCGTTCTGCGCGCCATGCGCGTACTGTGCGATCACGTCAGGTATTTCGCTGAGCGCAAGTGCTCGTGGCGTGCTGAACGGTGCTGCGCCATTGGCTGTGATCGTGGTGCCGTTGATTTTAATCGCCGAGGGGGCCACCGGCGCTCCGCCGTCGGGTTGAAACGACGTGTGCGAGACGCGTCCCACATGCCAGAGCTGTAAAAAGATGCGCCCACCGGCTTGATGCACGGCGTCGGTGACCTGCTTCCAACCTTCGACTTGCGCCAGGTTGTGAATGCCCGGCGTGGCCACGTAACCCTGGCCTTGTTGGCTGACTTGTGTCGCTTCCGTGATCAACAAACCAGCCGAAGCGCGCTGAGCGTAATAGGTCGCCATCGAGGCGTTGGGAGTGCGTGCGTCGCCCGCCCGGTTACGTGTCATCGGCGCCATCACTACACGGTTTGGTAGTGCTAGCGAACCCAGCGGGTAGCTGGTAAATAAGGCTTGTGGGCTTTGGGCAGAAAACGTGGCTTGGGTCATGTGGGCTCCTTGCATATGCGTAAAAATACTTATTTTATAGTTACATGTAAATAAGAAGTAACTTCCCTTTGTATAGTATACTAGGGATGCGCTATACTAAGTCAAGAGCAATCCAACGAAAAAAGTGATGAAACGTTATTGCAAAGAATTTTGCCCGAACATTCAGGTGGCGCTTGAGGTGCTGTCCAAACCCTGGAGTGGTGTCATTTTAATGGCGCTCGACGAAGGGCCTTTGCGTTTCAACGAATTACAAGAACACTTGGGCGCGATTGGTGATCGCATGCTCTCGCTCAGGCTCAAGGAGCTTGAAGCGCAAGGGTTGCTGACGCGCGAGGTCATTGCGGGTACGCCCGTACGGGTGCAATACGAGCTCACCGACAAAGCGCGCGGCTTTCGCAAAGTTGCTAAAGCGCTCGGTCAGTGGGGCGCAGCGCTGGCTGAATCTCGCTCACACCACTAACATTCAAATCCACCGCGTTCGAAATCAGGGTGTCTGTAAGCACATCGTGCGCAAGTCAAAGCTTGAGCAACCTGTTGAATAGTTGGATCCAAACGAACGCGAGTCGGCCAAATAGGTTTCACCGTACGTGGCGGTGGCGTTTACTCCGTTATCCGACCAGTTGTTGCAGGTTCGAAGTGCGATGCCTGCTACATCAGGTTGCAGCGCACCTGCAAGAATCGAAGCAGACACTGCAACACCCGAAGCGTCTAAGAACACGGGTCGGTCAGGTCGATCTGCAAAGAATTCACTGCGCGACGCCGCGATTGCTAGGCCGTCGCGCTGGATCCAGACGTCACCCGTCGCTGAAAATCGAGACGCTGCGCTTGCTGAGTTGGTCGCAAGCAACGCTTTGAATGTGCCGCTTAACCCAACCCCTTGCGCATTCTGATTGCAGTTGGCGTCAGCGCCCGCAAGTCCTGTGTTTGGATTCCACCCAAACGACACAAACGCGACGGGTCCAGCAACCATCGGTTTTGCGAGTGCCAGACTCTTATCGGTACCAAAACAATAAAGTCGGCCAAGGCGTGTACATGTGTACCCAAGCCATGCGGTCCAACGCTGCGCAACCCCCGCAGCGTTTCCATACGTGTTGTTGGCGTTCACATCGGTCCAGTTACTGCAGGTGCCACCTGCCGCCACGCCGCTCTTGTCCGTGCCGGTAATCATTTCGTCGGGTTCTTCGCGATGGGGCATTCCCAGTTCGTCAAACACCACCGGATACCAAATACCGCTCGTCGACAGCTCGGTCATCGTATCGGCGACGGCTTTACCGTCCATGCGTACCCAACCCCTTGCGCTCCCAAACCTGTCTTTGGCATTGACCCCTGTGCCTGAAATCCATGCAAGATAGTTGCCTTTCAGTCCCGCCAGCATCGCCACCCGATTGCACTCGGCGTCGGCGCCGGCGATCCCTCCCAAAAGCCCGGGTTGCATTTTGCTCGACGTCACAAAGACAAGATTGTAGGGCGACGTTTCACCCACCATTGCACCATCGTTGGCGCTGTTTGACCCATCGCGCGACGCATCAGGTGCCTTGGCGACGCTAAAGCCGAAGCGCCCACACGCGCAAAGTAGCCACATCAACAAAAGACACAGACGCGTCATCGCAGCGCCGATGCTACTATATTGCCAGCGACGTGTTCAACTTAAGAAGAGCTTGCATCTTGCATGAAGATTCGCTCGAGTTCTTCTGAATACTGTTTCGCCGCTTCAATTAGGGCTTTTTCATCGTTACGTAAGGCAAACGATCTGCGCACCATCTCTTCGTCATATTGCGCAAAGCGTTTAACGGTATCGCGCGCTTCGCTGGCCGGCAAACCCAGCTCTTCCAATGTAACACGTGCCGCTTCGATGCTACTTGCTAGCGTTTCGCGAATCACAATCTCAACCTCAGCGCCCAGCAGCGCATACGCATGCTGACGGTTTCGCGCGCGCGCCACAATCTTTAAGTGCGGGAAATGCTCTTGCACGACTTTCAGCGTGCGCATTGACGCTTCTGGATCATCGATGGCAAGGACAAAAATTTGTGCGTGCTCAGCGCGCGCCGCACGCAACAGATCAACCCGCGACGCATCCCCATAATAGATCTTGTTACCAAAGCGTCGCACAAAGTCGACCTGGGTAGGGTTGACATCAAGCGCCGTGAACGGGATGCGCTTGAGACGCAATACACGTGCAACGATTTGCCCAAAGCGACCAAACCCCGCAATGATCACCCGGCTGCCCTCGTCGGGTATCTCATCATAAGGGCGTTGCTCTTGCGCCGCATCGAAACGCTTCTGAATCGTATCGCGAATGACGAATAGCAAGGGAGTAAGCACCATCGACAGGGTCACCACAACAATCAATAGCTCGGTCACCTCGCTCGTGATGATGCCGGCGCTACTGGCCACACCAAAGATCACAAACGCGAACTCACCACCTTGGGAAATCGACGCGGCCAAACCAAGTGCAGCGCGCTTGGGGTGTTTGCTAACGCGGGCAACCAAATAGAGCACCAATGCCTTAAACGCGACAAGCGCCGCGATCAAACCAAACACCACCAGCGGTTTCTCCGACAGAATGGTCAGGTTGGCCGACATCCCAACAGCAATAAAGAAGAGCCCCAGCAACAGACCCTTAAAGGGTTCGATATTCGACTCAAGTTCATGGCGGTATTCAGAATCCGCCAAAAGTACGCCTGCCATAAACGAACCGAGTGCCATCGAAAGCCCCACGGTCTGCATCAACATGGCAGTGCCCACCACCACCAAAAGCGCCGATGCGGTCGACAGCTCATGACTGCGTGCCTGCGCGACAAACCGAAACGCTGGTCGCAATAAAAATCGACCCGAGAACACCAGGAGCACAACCACCAGCACGACCAACAGTGCTTGGATCTGCGCGGGGTGTTTATGCGCCGCGACGCTTGTGCCAAGGCTTGGTACGATCGCCAAAAGGGGGATGGCCACCAAATCTTGAAAAAGCAGAATCGCAAAAGCCGAGCGACCATGGGGTGTACCGAGCTCGTTTTTTTCTGCCAGAATTTGGGTTGCAAAGGCGGTTGAAGACATGGCAAGCGCAAAGCCGATCACGATCGCAGCGGGCCAGTCGACGTTAAACGCGCGCGCGATGCCCGCGGCGATGGCTGTGCTCGCGAACACCTGTGCGCCGCCCAGTCCAAACACTGCATTGCGCATCTTCCACAGACGGCTGGGCTGCAGCTCAAGGCCGATAATAAATAACAACAACACAACGCCCAACTCAGCTACGTGCAAGGTTTCTTCGACGTGCTGAACAAGTCCGATACCTGAGGGTCCGATGATCATGCCGGCCGCAAGATAACCAAGCACCGAACCAAGGCCAAAACGCTTAAAAAGGGGCACCGCCACAACGGCCGCGCCTAGAAAAATGGCAGTGTACGTGAGCATCTGTCAGGGCATACTAATAACGAGCGCTGCCCGACGCCAGTAGCCCCCAACATTTTTAGTAGCGATCCCCACGACCGTGTTGTCACAATGGCGATAAATTCGACTATGATGCTTGCTCACGCCCCGCGATGAACACCGAACGTTCAAAACCTGAGATTTGGCGAGTGATCATCGCATCATCGGTGGGCACGCTCTTTGAGTGGTATGATTTCTATATCTACGGGGCGCTGGCCTCGTTGCTTGGTGAGTTGTTCTTCCCTCAAACGCATCCCACCGCTGGCCTGTTGGCGAGCCTGGCCACCTTTGGTGCGGGTTTTGCCGTACGACCTTTGGGTGCGCTTTTTTTCGGACGTTTGGGCGACAAACTCGGTCGTAAGAAGACGTTCTTGGTCACCATTCTAATGATGGGCGCGGCAACTGCGTTGATCGGCGTGCTTCCTACCTATGAACGTGTCGGCATCGTGGCGCCATGTATGCTTGTTCTTTTGCGCTTCGTACAAGGCTTTGCCTTGGGTGGTGAATACGGTGGTGCTGCGATTTACGTTGCCGAACACGCGCCCGACCATCGTCGTGGCTTTTACACAAGTTTTATCCAAAGCACGGTCGGGTTTGGCTTCTTGTGCTCGCTCATTGTAGTGGTAGGCACACGCACAATGCTGGGTGAACGCGCGTTTCGAGAGTGGGGCTGGCGTCTTCCTTTCATCGCTTCATTCATTCTGTTGATCATCTCGACCTATATTCGCCTCAAGCTCGAAGAATCTCCAGTGTTCGAGCAAATGCGCAAACAAGGTGTGCTTTCAAAACACCCAATCAAAGAAAGCTTCACGCATAAAGCCAATCTCAAGCTTGTGTTAACTGCCTTGTTCGGTGTCACGGCCGCAATGGGCGCGGTGTGGTACGCGGCCAATTTCTATGCATTGGTGTATTTGGAGAAAACACTTAGGCTTAGCAGCACTGCAACCTACACCTTGATGACGCTTGGGCTTTTGATTAGCACGCCGCTGGTGCTGTGGTTTGGTCATTTATCTGATCGCTATGGCCCCAAGCGATTTATCGTGAGCGCAGCGTTACTCGCTGCATTCACCTTCGTGCCGCTCTTTCGCACGATGTACACGGCGTCGCTTGGCAACGAACCCAACTACGTTATCATCGGTGTGTGTTTGCTCGTCGCCATGGTGTATGGCTCCATGATCTACGCGCCCGTGGCCGCGTTACTTGTCGACATGTTCCCGCCACATATTCGCTATACCTCTCTGTCATTGCCCTATCATATTGGCAGCGGCTTTTTCGGTGGCTTCACCCCATTTATTGCCACCGCGCTTACCGCGTGGACAGGTGTGCCTTATGCCGGATTGTTCTATCCCAGTGCAGTTGCGCTTGTGGCGGCGATCGTCGCATGGCGTTACGTAGTTGATCGCACTTCGCGCGGTCTGGTTGCGTAAACACAGCGGGCATATCACATTAGGCGCAAGAGTGCCTTCATCGCATTCACTGAGGAGTCACCATGAATACCGCGATGCTCAACGTCAATAGTTTTGCCAAGATGAAGCAAGACAGGCGCAAAATCACCATGCTCACGTGTTACGACGCATGGTCTGCGAAGTTGCTTGATCAAACGCGCGTGGATGTGTTGCTTGTTGGCGACAGCGCTGCGATGGTGATGCACGGCGCAACCACCACGGTGGCCGCCGACGTTCAGATGATGGCAGCACACGTACGCGCGGTGGCAGCAGGTGCCAAGAATAAATTCATTGTGGCCGACATGCCTTTTTTGGCGGCGCGTAAAGGGCTAAAAGACGCGCTTGAGGCGACGGATGTGCTGATGAAAGCGGGCGCACACGCCATCAAGATCGAAGGCATCGACGGTCACGACGACGTTGTCCAACATATCGTTCAATCAGGCGTGCCTGTGATGGGGCATTTGGGTCTGACACCACAGTCGGTGCATCAACTGGGTGGGCATCATGTGCAAGCGCGCGATCTTGCAAGCCAAGAACACGTGATGCGTCAAGCGCTGCGGTGTCAAGAGGTGGGGTGTTTCGCCTTGGTGCTTGAATGTATGCCTGCCACCCTTGCAAAAGCGCTTAGCGAAAAATTATCGATTCCAACGATTGGCATCGGCGCGGGTGTTCATGTCGATGGACAGGTGCTGGTGCTTCAAGACATGCTTGGCGTTGATGCAAGCTTTAAACCTAAGTTTTTGCGCCATTATCTGAAGGGAAACGAGCTGATCAGTAAAGCGGTTAATCATTTTTGCACCGATGTCGTCGAAGGTGCCTTTCCAACCAAAGAAGAGAGTTACTAGTTCCATGAGTTCCTTTGCTATACTACGTCATCGTTTGCTTGAACTGCATCGCGCACTGATCGAAGCACAACGGCTGGCTTTTGAGAAAAACCACGGCGTGCTATCTGCGAGCGCCTTGCTTGATCGCTTGATCAATCATTCCGATTTCGCATGGCTTAAACCAATGACGACACTCATCGTCGAGATTGACGAAATGCTAGACGGTGCCGCCAAAGGTAACGCCGATGAGGCCAAGGCGTGCATTGAACAGCTTGATAAGCTTTTTGGTACCGGTGCACCCCTAAACGCATTTCAAACACGGTTCTACGAGATCATCGAAACCCATCCAGATATCGCGGCGCTTCATGCAACGTTGACGGGTCTGCTCAAGACATTGCATCCGTCAAAGAAATCTCAAGAAGGACAAAAAGCGTAGCGACTGAGCACACCAGATCACCAGCTCTGCTCATCTCGCCGCGTGCTTTCCCGTTGATTGAAATTTTTCTGACTGCAGAGTTAACGCTTCCCCGACATGCGGTCGGCGTGAGGCAATCAGGGTTGGGGCGGTAAATCAGACCTAACTTCGCTGCCACAAGTCACTGGTAGTTCTTGACGAATAATATGTAGTGCGCGCCGTGCTTTTTCGATGAAGTCATCGGTGCTTTCCACAAAGAAGCGCCGCGGATGATTGGCCCAGGCGCGCTCTATACGCGCATCGATGGCCGCAGCGTCTGCGGGCGACTCGGTGCGCAGTTCATTTTTGTGATTGTAACCATGAATAAGATCCGGTGTGCGCAAATGAATCACGGCCGCGTATTTGGCAAGTTCGCGCTCAGAGGTTGACCCAACTTCTTGCCAAAAATGTTCGTCTGAGTTGGGCCAATAGGCTAGACCGTCCACGGTGCCGCGATCACACAAACCCACCGCAACCCCCGACTCTTCGGCAAGTAGTTTCTCGGTCTCCGACTGCACGTGAAAGATGGCACGTTGGCACGCCTTCAGGCCGCCCGTGGTAGCATAGCGCGGGAAACCCCCGCCAAAGACGATGCTCGCAGCCTCAGGTAAGATCGCTACGTGATCACACAAGCTGCGCTGCACCATTTCAAGCACCGCAGTTTTTCCGGCCCCGGGGCCCCCGGTTAACACGATGAGCTTTTTGACCTTCTCACCATGATGTCGACAAGGCATCGATCCAAGCTTTAGCCGCGAGACAAGTGAAGACATGTTATATTAATCATATGCCGCGTGGCACATCTAAACAAGCAAATGGAGCCGGGAAACGGCAAAAGTCTCAAGGTCTGCGCCTAAGGCGGCTGTACACGCAACCCAATCGACATCCCTTTGACACAGTCGGTTGGGTCAAACGCGATGTGACCGTGCTCGATGACAATGGCCTCGTGCTCTTCGAGCAAAAAACCGTCGAAGCCCCCGCGTCTTGGAGCGAAACGGCCCTGCAAATCGCAGTTCACAAATACTTTTTTGGCGCCCTAGGTTCATCCAAACGTGAGCGCTCCATCAAGCAACTGATCGCACGCGTTGCCGATACATTAACTGAGTGGGGTCGAAGGGATCGTTATTTCGCTAGCAACAACGACGCGAATATTTTTCGTGACGAAATGACCTATCTTTTGCTGCATCAAAAGATGGCATTCAATTCACCGGTTTGGTTTAACTTAGGCGTTGAACCTCATCCACAGTGTTCGGCGTGTTTTATTCTCGGCGTCGAAGACTCGATGACGTCGATCCTTGATCTCGCAAAGACCGAAGCCATGCTCTTTAAGTTTGGTTCGGGCGCGGGGTCGAATTTGTCGACGCTGCGTTCGTCACATGAACTTTTACACAGCGGCGGCACATCGTCGGGGCCGCTCGCGTTCATGCGCGGACTTGATGCGTTTGCAGGGGCCATCAAAGCCGGAGGTCGCAGTCGTCGCGCAGCAAAAATGGTGATCCTCAACGCCGATCACCCCGACATTTTTGAGTTTATTCAAAGTAAGGCGCGCGAAGAAGACAAAGCGCGGGCGCTTATTCACGCGGGTTACGATGCGCGCTTTAACATCGAACACAACGCTTATGAGTCGCTCGCTTATCAAAACGCCAATCACTCGGTCAGAGTGACAGACGCATTCATGCATGCTGTGGAAAACAACACACTCTGGCATACGCGCAACGTGTTAGACGGCAAGGTGGTTGAGTCAATGGCGGCAAGACGATTGCTTCGTGCGATGGCAAAAGCCGCGCACGCCTGTGGTGATCCCGGCGTGCAGTTCGACACCACCACCAATGCGTACCACACCTGCCCCAAAGCGGGTCGCATCAACGCTTCCAATCCGTGTTCAGAGTTTGTCTTTCTGGACAACACCGCATGCAACCTCGCCTCGCTCAACCTGCGTGCCTTTCAGCGTAGCGACGGCAATCTCGACATCGCTGCATTCAAACACGCCATCCAACTGACGGTGTTGGCGCAAGAAATTATGGTCGATCGTGCGAGTTACCCAAGTCACGCGATCACACAAAACTCAAAACGCTTTCGCCCACTGGGATTGGGGTACACCAATCTGGGCGCGCTCTTGATGACGCGTGGGTTGGCATATGACAGCGAACAGGCTTGCAACTACGCTGCGGCCATTACCGCATTGATGACAGGCACGGCCTATGCCGCAAGCGCGGTCATCGCGCGTGACGCCCGTGGGGCATTCGATGCGTATCGCGATAACAAACGTCCCTTCATGGCAGTCATCAAGAAGCATCAGTCCCATCTTCGATCGCTTAACGCCGCGATGCTGTCTGCCGATTTACTGGAAGCGACCCATGCAGCGTGGCATGAAGCAAGGCGCGAGGGCGCTCAGCACGGTTATCGCAATGCGCAAGTGACAGCGATTGCGCCAACCGGAACCATTTCCCTGATGATGGACTGCGACACCACCGGCATCGAACCTGAGCTTGCCTTGGTCAAATACAAACGTCTTGTGGGTGGTGGACAACTCAAAATCGTTAATCAGTGTGTGGCGGCTACGCTAAAAACACTCGGATATGACGCCGCAGATGTTGCACATATCGAGGCACATTTACTAGAACACGAAGCGCTCGCGGGCGATAGCATGCTCAAACCTGAACACCGCGCCATTTTTGATTGTGCGTTGCCCTCGACGCGCGACCCGCGCGTGATCGACTATCACGCACATGTGCGCATGCTTGCGGCGTGTCAGCCCTTTGTGTCAGGCGCCATTTCAAAGACCATCAACATGCCCCATACAGCCACCGAGGGTGATATCGAAGCGCTGTTCATTGAAGCATGGCGCCTCGGCCTCAAGTCGCTCGCGGTTTATCGCGATGGCTCAAAAGGCAGCCAACCTGTGACGACCTGCAGCACCTCGGGGGTGTGCGAAGGCGTCAACCCCGCGGGTTTTGATAGCTAACGACGAGGGTGCACTTTTTTGTCGTGACGTTTACGTACCACTTTTTCGATGGCCAGGAATGTGCGCGCCAGCGCCTCATCGACCGCCGCATGATAGTGCGGATCACGCGCATCAATAATCACAGGCTGCGTGCCTTTTAGCAACACTTTGATGGTGCAATCGTGCACGGGCTGGTGTGTCGGGCCACTCTTTTCTTCCAGGCGCACGGTGACATTACTCAAATGCTCAGCAAACTTGCCAAGTTTTGTGTTGATCCGCTCTTGAATATACGCATTCAGCGCAGCACTTGCCATGATGCCATGATAGCGGATCGTCACATCCATTGGGGGTTTGAGCTCAACGGCTGTTGCGCTCACCTCCTCCAAACGTCGCGCCGAAACACGTCGTTTCGAAGCCCTTGACGGCATTCCAATCAAACTCGGATTACGCCCCGTTTCCGGTGCACGCCTGCGCGGCGCCCTAGTAACTTGTGTTGCCATATCAACACCTCCACTGACACCATAAGACTTCTTTTACCAGAGTCTACACATAAACGGACTGAGCGTGAGTCAAACGTCTGGGCGCGGGTGCGGTCCGACGAAGGGGGGCGGGAGCGTAGGCGCAGTTCAGCCGAAGCGAGC
>JBGAKI010000077.1:0-14528 GCA_044224525.1 Polyangiales bacterium
TGTAGGCTTCCTACATGCACATACATTATTGGCCAAACCCGGGTAGGGCACTAGCCAGTCTTCTTAGGGCGTGTCCTCGAAATCCGGACCGAGAGCTTGTGGTATTTTGTAAATCTAGCGGTTTTGGGTTCGACGACGAATGCCTAAAGGCATTTGGAGGAGAAGCCAAGGCCGATAGGTTTGCAAAATACCGCAAGATCGACGGGAGGATTTCGAGGACACGCCCTAGTCCTTGCCTTGTTCCCGCCCAACGCGTGTTATCACGTCGAGTCTTGTTGGGTATTGTCGCGCTGCTGGCGTCGTTCGTGCCGCTCGGCTTGTCGCCGCGCATGTCGTACGCACAAAGCGACGAGCGCGCCGCGCAGTACGAAAACGCGCGCCTAATGGGCTTTGTGCAAAGTTGGCCGCGTACTGATCTCGGGTCCAAGCCAGCACTTTGTCGCATGGGCGGCACGTGTTTACGAACGCGCGATTATATCGTTGAGCTTCAAGTGCGCCCATACGGCAAGGTGAAAGCCTGGATTTACGGACCCCATGGCGAGGACATCGACCTTGAAAAAATCGCCGTGGTGCAAACCACACTGACGGCTACCAACCGTTCACGTAACAACGTAGAGCTGCGCTGGGATCCCGCCAAACACCTCTTCGTTGGCTTTTTGCCCACCAGACTGATTCCCGCCGCGGGGCCCATTCGTGTACAATTTCGCGTCGATAACAAAGTGCAATCAGGTTCGGGTCTGGTCGCTGTGACACCTCATCCGCAACACGGCGGTTTGGTTATGGCTGTAGGGTCCTATGTGTTTGAAATCACACCCAGGGTAGACGGTAGCGTCGAGGTCATTCGTTTAGACGGCGGCACTGATTCCGGCAAACTCGCTTTACAACTTGCGGCGCTCAACCCGACTGGGCAGCCCTTGCTCGTACCACTTAAGTTTAGCAAGAAGCATAAAATGTTTCTTGGACAGGTGCCGGTCAACGAGCGTTTGGGCACTGGGCCGATGGAGCTTGAGTTGCGTGTGGGCGGCAAAGCCTTTTACGGGGGCGTTGAGATGGCCAAGCCCTTGACGACCTCTGATCTGGGTGGCTGGAACATGATTGTCGGCCCCTATTCGGTCGAGGTCGCCAAGACCAACACCGATCGTTTGATTGCCGTCGTGCGTGACGCCAAAGAACAAGTGGTTTCGGCCAAGGCCATTCATCTTGAGATCGATTTACACGATGCCACCGAAGATCAAAACGAGGAGCTGCACATTTTCACGCTAGCGATGCGCTGGGTGCCCGACAAGGTACGCTTTGAGGGCACGTTGCCTACCAATTTTGGTCCTATTCTGTGGATGCGCCCGAAAATCCATGAACTTAAACACGACGTTAAAACCGGTCACGAAGTGAAGTGGCGTGGTGGTATTCGCTGGTAAAATGGGCAAATTGCGCGCGAGCGTGAGTTTTTTCACGGGTAGGGCAGAATGTGCTTGATTGTGCGTACATGTAGGAGTAACCTCGCTTTATGCCAAGGCGTTCCCAAGTTGCATCTGCACGGGTTGCTTTCTGCCGGAAGTTGGCCCTCCAATGTCTACT
This sequence comes from Polyangiales bacterium, assembly GCA_044224525.1. GTDB lineage: Bacteria > Myxococcota_A > Polyangia > Polyangiales > CBDCBC01 > JBGAKI01. The sequence goes on from JBGAKI010000077.1 coordinate 1,576, forward strand.
ATCCCCTGCCGCGATCGGCATCGTGCTGCTTATTGGGCCGCCAGGTAGGCTGCTCGCCGACAGCGACGACATAACGAGCGAGCAGACTGCTACCGACAACATGTTTCAGCGTTTTGCGCCGATGCGTGAGCGCTATTCTGAAAGTTTCTCGCTACCACCGAACCAGACCGAGGGCCCCTCACCGCGGCCACCGCAGCACGGTGGCGACGCTGAGTTTGCCCCGATGGGCTTTGTGCAAAGTTGGCCGCGCAACGATTTTGCTACCAAACCACCCGCCTGTTTTTTTGGAGGCAATTGTTTAAAAACCCGCGACTACGTGATCGAGGTTCAAATCAGACCCTATGGCAAGATCAAGGCGTGGGTGCGCGGTCGTCATGACCGAAATGAGACCATTGATTTTACTCGCGTGCTTCTCAACGCAAGTTTGCGTTCAACCGATGGCGCGCAAAACAAAGTAGATTTGCGCTGGGATCCCGCTAAACAGCTCTTTGTTGGCTATTTGCCCGGTAAACGACAACCCGCCGCTGGGCCTTTGCGCATGCAGTTGCGCTACCAAAACAAAACACAAAGCGATTCAATCCTTGCCTCGGTGACGCCGCATGCAGCTTATGGCGGCATGGTCATCGCTGCGGGACCTTACGTGTTTGAGGTGATTCCGTATGCAGACGGTAGCATCGAAGCCTATCGCGTCGATCCCGGCTCAGCGCAAGACTCAAGCAAACTCCGCACAGAGGTTGTTGTTTTAAGTGCCGAAAATCGCCCGCTCTTGATTCCTCTCAATTATAGCAAGAAGCATCAAATGTTTCTGGGCCAAGCGCCCGTGGGCGAGCGCTTGGGAGTGGGTCCGGTTGAACTTGCCGTGCAAGCAACGGGGCACGACCATCAAGGCAGTGTGGTGGTGGCCAAACCACTTGCGTCGCGCACGTCGACAGGATGGAACGTGATCGTCGGTCCTTTTACGGTCACACTTGCAAAGGTTGCGCCTGCGAAGATCATTGGCGTAGTGCGTGATCGTAAAGACCGCCGCCCCTCATCGGCGACTGTTGCGCTTGAGCTAGACATTCATGAAGACGAAGAGGGCGACGACGTGACACAGATCTATTCGGTGTCGATGCGCTGGAAAGCCGAAACAAGTCGCTTTGAAGCCGATTGGCCCGCGACTTTGAACAAAGCGCGGTGGATTAAGGTAAAGATCCAAGAAGTCAATGTTGAATACTCGCGGATTAGCGACGTTAAATGGCGTGGTTCGGTTCGCATTTAGCGTTGCAGATGCGATAATGTTCCAGCCGCGATCGTGGGTCAAAGGAGTCAAAAGACGCCTATTTTGACGATTCGACTACGAAATTGTGACAACGCGGTGACAGCTTTGTCGCATCTACCAAACGCCCTTGGAGCCCCCGCAGCGATGTCTTAGACTGCTCGACATGACCCACGCATGTGCACCTTCGAGCAAAACGTTTCTGGCGGCAGCCGGCGGCGTTTTCTTAAGCGCAACGTTGTTCACTATGAGCCCAAGCGGCGTCCGCGCGAACTCGGCAAGCGTAGGCTCCATCAGTGCCAACGTGGTGATGGCCAGCCGCCAAAGTGTGCCTTCCCTGGACGGTCGCGATGGCCTGCCTAACGTTCAAAAGGGCAAACACGCACCCACGCTCGCGCCAGTCGTTGGCAAGGTGTATGCCCGCGAAGCGATCAGCGATCTTGAAAAGCATATCGCCGACAAAGTGGGTGCAATCCGCGTGAAGCGCTCAGGTCGTGTGAGCGAACTTTTTCGTATTGGCATCGATGATCAGAGCGATGAAAACACCATTTCGGCGACCTGCCGTGTGGTCGACGCTGATAACGATCGTTCAATCAACGCATTGGTCCTTGTCGGTAGGCCTGGCGTCAACGTATCGCGACTCTTGGCGCAGTATGAAGCATCTGTCATTTCCGCTGAAGCCTTCACCAGTCAGTTGATGTGGTATGGCCATAGTGGCGGTTCAAGTGGCCTGTTCACCGCTTATGACTTGCCGCGCGGTTCGCGCGTGACCGGTTTGGTGATCGCTGCAGGTTACCGCTCAGCTCTTTTTTCCATCAAGATTGGCCAGCATGACGCAACCCGCTTGTCGCTTGTGCCTGTTCGCATGAGCCGCTAGTTTTTCAGGTACAGTTATTCAGGCGCTTTATTTGAGCGACTCGATGCTGTGCGCATCGAGCGTGTCAGCTTTGCGTAGTGATGGAAAGAGCTTGAGCCAGCTCAACACGATAACGCAGGTGCCAATGCCACCCACAACAACGGCAGGAATCGTACCGAGCCATTCAGCGGTGAACCCCGATTCAAGCTCACCAAGCTCATTGGACGCGCCGATAAACACGAGCCCCACGGCGCTAACCCGACCTCGCATATGTTCGGGCGTCGCCAGCTGAATCACTGTCTGGCGTACGATCACGCTGATCATGTCTGCCGCGCCCAGCACAATCAGTAAGATCATGGACAGCACAAACCACTTTGAAAACGCAAAGGCAATGGTCGATAGACCAAAACAAAACACTGCGATAAACATCGCCGGCCCAGCATTGCGCTTTAGTGGCACATACGAAACAAATACACCCATAAGCGCAGCGCCTACCGCCGGCGCGCAGCGCATCAATCCAAGACCGGTCGGTCCCACATGCAAAATATCGCGGGCAAACACCGGCAATAGCGCCACCGATCCACCCAACAATACAGCGAAAAGGTCGAGTGAAATGGCGCCTAAAATAAGTTTACGCGACCACACATAGCGAATGCCGTCAAAGAGCGACGAAAAAGTGGCAGGTTCGCGCAGGGTGCGCGTTTGCACACGTTCGATCATCGCCACAAATCCAACCGACAACAAGAAAGCAAAAGCGCACAACGCATAAATCGCAGCACCGCCATGGGTTGCACCAAACACCAGTCCCCCCAGTGCCGGGCCGCTGATCATTGCAAGTTGGGCTGCCGATGAGCTGGTTGCAATGGCCGTGCCAAGCTTTTCAGAGGTCACCAGCGAGGGTACCAGCGCTTGGGCCGCAGGCCCCGCAAATGCACGCGCGCAGCCAACCATGAACACAACCGCGTAGGTCCAATTAACATGCAGCGTTTTGTGCTGAGTGATCCACAGCAAAAGCAGTGCGCTCAGCACTTGTAAAAGCACGCTTAAAAGTAACACGCGCTTTCGATCGAAGCGGTCTGCCACGTGGCCCGCGATAAGCGATAATCCGGCAGCCGGTAAAAACGTCGCAAGACCCACATACCCAAGCGCCATCTGTCGGTGCGTTTTATCGTAAACATGCCATGCCACGGCCACCGACTGCATTTGACCCGCGGCCATCGAGAAAAAGCGCGCCGCGATGAGCCAGCTGAGGCTGCGATGCGTGGCAAGTAAACGGCGCATGCCTTCGCTCGCACCTTGAGGTGGGGTATCTTGTTTTTGTGCCTCGCTGTTGGCAGTGCCCGTCATACACCCTCGAGTGCTTGACGCTTCAAGCTGCGTTCGATCAGCGCAATCAGCCACGGCATCGTTAGCCCCGCGCCCGCCGCGATCGCGGCTACAAGCGGCATGCCTTTAAGCGCATGGGTTTTGTCTTCGCTTAACATCGCTGCAGCGACAAACGACCCCGTCGAGGTCGCGATGTGCTTCACCGCTGACTGAAACGACATATAACCTGCGCGTTCACCTGGCCGCGGTATTTTAGAGCTCAGCGTGTTGATGGCAGCGTTGCGCAGCGCCATCGAGATCATAAACCCGACAAACACGGCTGGGATTGGCAACCAAACCCGATCGAGTGCAAACCCAGCGATGATCAACGCACAAAGGCCCATCGTACCTGCTACCGCAGTGCTCAATGCGCCGCGGGCATCAATCCAGCGCCCCGCCCAACGCGACGTAAAAAAGCTGGCAACGCCTCCCACCAGATACAGCATGCTGAGTAAACGTTGCGGATAGTGGCGATTAAACACCAAAAATGAAGCGATGTTGGGAATGATCAAAAACCCCGCCACCATCATCAAAAAAGTGGCCAAATGGCTGACCCAAACGATGGGTCGACTTAGACTGAGCACCGTGACGCCCAGGGCTTGTTTCAGCGAATGTTGACCTGCAGGCGCGCCAGTCTTGGGCAGCTTGAAAAATGCCAACGCCGTCAACGCAAAACCCAATATCGCTACCGCAACGAAGGGCAGGCGCCATCCGCCCCAACGTGCGGCTTCTAGACTCAGCGGCACCCCAAGCACAGAGGCTGCAGCAAAGGCGCCCATCACTGCGCCCATGGCGCGACCGCGATGGCTAACGGGGACCGCATCCGCGATCATCGCCAGCGACACCGACGTGGCAGGTCCACCAAAAAAACCGGCCACAGCGCGCGCAATGATCAAGCTCGTTAGACCGGTCGCAAATGCACAGCTCAGCGTACCAAGGCTCAGCCCGAGCATGCTTACACATAACGCGACGCGCCGTTCATAGCGGTCAAGAAAGAGACTTCCGAGCAAACCAATCAGTGCCGCTGACACGGTATAACTACCGGCAATCCAACCAAGGCGCGCTGCCGGAATGCCCAGCCCTTCCGTAAAGTTAGGCCCTAGCGGCATCACAATCATGAAGTCAACGATGTTAACGAATTGTACCGCGCCAATAAGTCCAATCACGATGCGTGTTGAAGGAGGGAGTTTTGAGTCTAAAGGGTCGGGCACCGACGGTCTCCGGTTGGCCAATCATTCATCAATCGCGCACCCTGCGCAAGCCACTCTAGCGCGAACCATCGTGTTTAAGATACGTTACAACCGGCGACGATTGCGTTCTTGGCGAAGCGCGCTAGGCATTAGTGCATGCGAGCCAGGGTTCTACTATTCGCGCTTATCGCGTGGTTGGGTTGGGGTGTCACGCCCACGCGTGCACTCACCAAAAAAATCAAGACCCCGCTGACCATTCTCATTTCGCTTGACGGTTTTCGCCACGACTATCCTGCCCGCGCCAAAACCGACATTTTTGAGCGCTTCAAACGTGAAGGCATGTGGGCCGAGCGCATGATTCCACCTTTTCCGTCACAGACCTTTCCGTCGCATGCAACCATTGCAACGGGGGTGCCGGTCGATCAACACGGCATTATCAACAACACATTTCACGATCGCGCGCGTGGTGTTTACGACAGCACCGACGACGTCACATGGTATGACGTGGCGCCGTTATGGATCCGCGCCGAAGCGCAGGGCATTCGCACCTTTGTGGTGCACTGGATAGCGAGCGCCGGTAGCTACCAGCACATTGAGGCCAGTCACTGGCAGTTCTTTAATCGCGGGGTGCATGATGAACAGCGCATCGACACGATCATTCGTTGGCTCGACCTTAATCCGAAATGGCGCCCGCGTTTTGTGATGTCTTATTTTGAAGGTTGTGACCACGACGGCCATACATACGGTCCCGATGCGGCCGAGGTGAATCAGTGTATCGAGCAAAAAGCGCAGCTGCTCGACAAACTCATCAAAGCGGTCGAGGCCCATCCAGAGCTCGCGGTGACGCTTTTTGTTACGTCAGACCATGGCATGACGCGTTCGCTTTACGAGATCAATCCCATGCTGCCCTTTCGCGAACGCAAAGTAAAAGTCGAGATTCTTAATACAGGGCCGCTTGCCAACCTCTATCTTAAAGACAACACACCGCTAACCCAAGCGTTTGATATCGCAAAAACGCTTCCACATGTCGATGTCTACACGCCCGAAACACTGCCCAAGCAGTGGCATTACATGCACCCACAACGCACGGGTGATTTGATCTTGGTGGCGAAGATGGGCTATCGATTCAATAAGGGAAAAACCGAGCTTGTCACCCCCAGTATAGCAGGCGGTCACCATGGACACGATCCACAAGAGGCTGACATGCAAGGCATCTTTTTTGCTTGGGGCGCTGGCATCAAACCAAAAAAATTAGAGCGCATCGAGGCCACAGAAATCAGTCCATTGATCGGCGGGTTCCTTGGATTAAAAGGCACGACCCACGACAAAGCCTGCTTCAACAAGCACAGCCATCGAGACGTCGCTGTCAGGTGCGCAACGGCGCACACGCACGCGTTAGTCGATCGTTAATCGCGCGCGCAAGCCCATTATCATCGAGCCCGCTGTCATCGAGCGGTAAATAGACAAGCGCACGTTCAACCCCAAGCGTTTCCAACTTAAAAAAGGCATCATAAAGCTCAAACGCCAGCGCACGCAGATCGCGCGGCATCCGCACAACTACCGCGTTCGCGTCCAAGGCATTTGCGTCATCGTCAAAAACAAGCGCTGCAATTTTCATGTTCTGCGCGCGAAGCGTCGATATCTCTTGTTGTAGTGCCTGCATGCTAGACACCCGAACCAAGCCGACGCGCGGCGCATAATGCTGCGCATGCTGCCCGGGTGCGCGCACAGCGCTGTGTGGATTTGCCTCGATAGGCATATTGAGTGCCTTGGCCAGTTGATCGCGCGTAATCGCACCAGCGCGCAAAATGGCAGCCTGCGGCGAGCTTAGATCAATAATCGTCGACTCAATGCCCACCTCGGTAGCGCCACCTTCAAGCAAATGTACTTCGTGTTCGCCAAAAATGGCGCGCACGTGCTCAACGCGGGTGGCGCTGGTGCGACCAAAACGGTTCGCCGATGGCGCCGCAATGCCGTCGCCAAACTGCGCCAGCAACTGTTCGGCGATAGGGTGCCTTGGCACGCGTAGCGCAACCGTCGACTGACCCCCAGTCACGGCTGGCAATACCGACGGATGCTTCTTTAGAATCATCGTCAAAGGCCCGGGCCAAAACGCATGTGCAAGCACACGTGCACGCTCGTCGATTTCGCACGCCCACTGCTCAAGATCTGCGTCTTGTGCCAAATGTACTATCAGCGGATGTGAAGTTGGCCGGCCTTTGACTTGAAATATTCGCGCCACGGCACTGGCGTTGCGAGCATCGGCGCCCAGTCCGTAAACGGTCTCGGTGGGGAAGACCACAAGCTCGCCGCGTTTGAGCGCGTCGGTAGCATGGCTAATAGCATCAGCATGGCCACTAACATCGTATATTTTTGTCGCGTTGAGCATGGCAGTGGTTGACCGAATGCAGTAATCTGTCACAAAAGAAACATCGGCGCATGGCCCGACACACAAAAAAGCACATTTAAAGCGACCCGCATAGCTTATGACAAGCACCCATCTACTAACCCTAAGCGGCCTGGATAAGCCTGGCATTACGGCCGATTTGATCTGCGCGGTATCAGGTGCGGGTGCTCACCTGATCGACATTGAACAAGTGGTGGTTCAAGGGCAGCTGACGCTTTGCGCGGTGGTGCGACTCGACGATTCTGCGCGCCTGTCGCCGCGTTTCCTAGAAGAGCTCAAAGCGCTTGCTAACAAACACGAGCTCGATTTTCGAGCGCGTGCGCTCGACGCTCCGCATGTCAATAAAGCAAACGAAGCTGCACGCGTAAAGTATGTGGTGACGCTCATTGGCGATGCACTGTGTGCCGACTCGTTGATTCCCATCACGCAAACGCTCGTTGCTTTTGATGCCAACATCGACTTTATTCGTCGCCTAAGCGAAGACGGATTGCTTTCACTCGAGATCATCTGTTCGCTGCAAGAACAAACTCGCGCCGAGCCGCTCAAACGCAAACTCGTTGAACTGAGCGATCAAACGGGAGTCGACATCGCCTTACAACGCGAAACACTGACCCGTCGCGCCAAACGGTTGGTCGCGTTCGACATGGACTCGACCTTGGTGCAGATCGAGGTTATCGACGAGCTGGCGCGTGCGCATGGTGTGTTTGAGCAAGTCGCGAACATCACGCGCTCGAGCATGGAAGGACGCAAAGATTTCGAGCAGAGCTTAAAGGAACGCGTTGCACTGCTTGAAGGCATGCCTCTTGACGTGGTCATGCGGGTATGTGTCGATTGTCCACTCACGCACGGCGCTGAAGATTTTGTACGTGTGCTGCGTAAACTTGGCTATAAGACAGGTGTCATTTCGGGGGGCTTTCATTTTGCTGTCGACGCACTGCGCAAACGTTTAGATCTTGATTTCGGTTACTCGAACAAACTTGAAGTCAAAGATGGCAAGCTCACTGGAAGGGTGCTTGAGCCGATAGTGACGCCTCTGCGCAAAGCCGATTTGCTTGAGACCGTGGCGCAGCAAGAAGGTATTTCACTCGAGCAGACGATTGCGGTAGGCGACGGAGCCAATGACATCGCCATGATTGAACGCGCTGGGCTCGGCATTGCTTATCACGCCAAGCCTAAACTGAGGCAGGCCGCCGATACCGCGATTCGCGCGGGCGGCCTTGATCGCATTTTATATTTGTTGGGCTTGTCTGAGCGCGACGTGCGCGAGCTCTTTGAGCGTGGCGCCTAATATATACATAAACGGATTGTGAGCGCGAGTCAAAGGTTTGGGCGGCAGCGCAGTCCGACGAAGGTGGGCGGGAGCGTAGGCGCAGTTCAGCGGGAGCGTAGGCGCAGTTCAGCGGGAGCGTAGGCGCAGTTCAGCGGGAGCGTAGGCGCAGTTCAGCCGGAGCGAGCGGGACCCGCCTGAGCAGGGCTGTACCCGCGCCCAAACCTTTGACTCGCGCTCAATGCGTTTATGTCTAGTACCGCACCAACCTGATCGAGCAACGCCGACATTTCACCGAATGGCGTATCACATGGTTGCGGCAGCCGCAGCGGCAGCCAATGCTTCTTCAGTTGTTTGCGAGAAACAAAAGTAACTATTCTGAGAGGTCTCCGCAAAAGTGATTTGCATTTTCTTGAACGCATCCTGCGTAATATTCGAAAACGTCACCGAGAATTCCTCAAGATGCTGCCCTGCAACGCTCGTTGCGTAGCGCACGGTATAGGCACTTTGGCGTTCGGTAACACCCAACGTTGAGCTGATATCCGGTAACTGAGTTACGGTGGGATTCTTCTGAGTGGTGTCAGCGACCGAGGGCATAATCGAAGGCAATAAGAACGTTGCGCCGTCGGTATTCTCGACCGTGAACGACGCATAGTCACGTTGGTCGACCGTACACTTATGAGGAAATTTCGCTTTGAGAACGCCGGTTTTCGTCTTGCTGTTATAGGTGGATGAACTGGTGGGCACCGACTTGGTATCGTCGTGATTGAAGATGCATTGTGACTCATAGCTCTTGAGGGTTGTTTTCGGTTCGCCGTCGCTGTCTACGAGCCCAAGTTTACTGACCATATAAATAATGCTCGGGTCACTCACTTCAGGATACGGATTCTGAAAACCCACGCGCACGGCATGCAGCGATTGGCCAAGCGGAAGTATCGTGCCTAAGCTAATCTCATGGTTATAACTTGCCCCGCGCTGCGGGTCGATCTGTGGTGGTGATTCGACCGATGTAACCGCGGTGGGATTCGCAGCATCTTCGTTACTGATGCTGTTGATCTCAACAGGCACATTCTTACCTATTTTAACTCCGGTGGGATTTGAGAAGAACAAGACATCGGCCGCGGTAAACTGAAACTGGTTAAGCGTCTTATCGCACGCAACGTACTGATAAGGCACATCAGCATAACAATCGTTGCCGCTGCACGTGATAGCCAGTGACTCAACCTGGGGCGTGTTCGGGTCAGTCCCGCTGGTGCTGGGTTGTCCGCTCATTCCTAAGGGGTCGAATGCACATGCATTGAGCACCAAGGCCGCACTCACATTTCCCATCAGGATTGTTAAACCAAGGATTGTTTTTTCTAGGCTTTTATATCGCCGTCCGCCGGGGTCCTCGTCCATGTTGACCCACTTTCTCTCTTAGGGAGATTTAAATTGTTTTCTTCGTAGAGAGATAACGGCGGGCTCATCCAAGATTGAAGTCCGACAATATTTTTCAGCCAATTACAGCTGCATCAAAATCAAAGCCAAACCAAGCCCAGCCCAGTTTAACGGATAGCTTGTTGCCTTAAATAGTGGTCGGCCAGCACCAAAAGTACCATTGCCTCGACCATCGGCACCGCGCGTGGAAGCACACACGGGTCATGTCGGCCTTGGGCCTCGAGGGTGACCGCTTCGCCCTTGGTGTTGACCGTTTGCTGCGCCTGAAAGATGGTCGCTGTGGGCTTGAACGCGACGCGCATGGTGATCGTCTCGCCGTTGCTGATGCCCCCCTGAATGCCACCTGAGCGGTTGGTCGCGGTGCGTGGTTGACCGTTGGGCCCGGGAATAAACGCATCATTATGTTCGATGCCGGTCATTAGCGTGCCAGCAAATCCACTTCCGATTTCAAAGCCTTTTGACGCCGGTAGCGACATCAATGCTTTGGCCAAATCTGCCTCGAGTTTATCGAACACTGGCTCGCCCAAACCAGGCGGCACATGGCGCGCCACACATTCGACCACGCCACCCAGCGAGTCACCACGGCGCCGCGCCGCGTCGATATGTTCGATCATCAGCTTCGCAGTCTGTGCGTCAGGGCAGCGCGTTGGGTTCGCCTCAACATCTTGAAGCGTGACGGTTTCAGCGTCGACCTCGGCTTCAAGCTGGTGCACGCGCTTGACCCACGCCAACACGTCGATGCCGACGCGATCTTTCAACAGTTTTCTCGCGATCGCTGCAGCGGCTACGCGCCCAATCGTTTCGCGTGCGCTCGAGCGGCCGCCCCCTTGCCAGTTACGAATGCCGTATTTGGCATCATAGGTATAATCTGCGTGCGAGGGCCGATACACATCTTTCATGTTTTCATAGGCCTTCGATCGTGCGTCTTCGTTACGCACCAACATGGCGATGGGCGTTCCGATGGTTTTGCCTTCAAAGGTGCCTGACAAGATTTCAACTTTGTCGGCTTCGCTACGAGGCGTGGTCAGTTTGCTTTGCCCAGGGCGCCGGCGGTCCAAGTCGGGTTGAATGTCTGCCTCGCTGATCGCAAGCGAAGGTGGACAACCATCGACCACAACGCCCACGCCGCCGCCGTGCGATTCACCAAACGTGCTGATGCGAAACAAATGCCCAAACTGACTGCTCATAGCCGCTTAGTATAGCAGCTATTTCAGAAGCGGGGCATATCCGTCGCGAAAACTCGGATAGATAAAACGATAACCACTTTGTATGAGCAGCGAGTTATCACACCGTTTTTGACTGTCATTTGACGCCGGCGGTCGTGTCAGTTGAACACCCAGCTCGCGCGCAAGCCAACCGGCCACCTCACCAAAACGTGCCGGATAGTTGTCGCTGGCAATGTAGCATGGTGCGGGATTCTGCAGCGTCAACACATGAGCAAGGGCCCCCGCGCAGTCATCACGATGAATGCGGTTGGTCCACGCATTGGCCTCAAGGTGCTGCCACGCCAATCCTGTTTTGACGCGCTCGATGAGCCTTGTACGTGTGGGGCCGTAAATGCCCGATAAGCGCATGATCGTCGCTGGCACATCTTGCGCATGCAACCACGCTTCCGCCTCAAGCAAAATGCGCGCAGTGGCCGCACTGGGCTCCGTTGCGCTTTGTTCACTAACCGTGCTGCCATCATCTTGTGCATAGACGGCTGTGCTTGATGTAAACACCACACGTTGTGGCGGGCAGGGAGTCATCGCTTGTAATAAGTTCTTTAGGCCATCGACATAGATAGCGCGGTAGGCGTCCTCGGTACGCGCATCGGCCGCGGCAGTAAAATACACCGCGTCGACCTTGGGCAAATGGTTCAGCGTGTCAGGTTGGCGCAGGTCAGCGGGCACCACTTGCACGTGGGCGGGTGCTTGCGTGGTAGCGCGGCGCAAGATCCAGACCTCATGTTCTCGAGCAAGCCTTTCAGCCAGCGCGCAGCCCACGTAACCCGCGCCCGCAATCAATATGCGCATGGCCAAAGCGTGCCATGAGTGCGCGACAAAAGCGAGTTTGATGCGTCGGCCCATTGCGCATTGCGACGACCAGCGTATGCTTAGCCCATGCCGTGTTTGATTGGTTGCCTCGCGCTTTTTACGCCGCGCATGTTGCTTTTTTGTTTCTTGTTTTTTAGCAACTACGTACAAAGCGCGTTTCGCTATTGGCTCTGGCCATGGGTTGGGCTATTTTTTATGCCCCTGACCACGCTCGCCTATGCGTGGGCAATTCATTCACACGGTGGCGTCGAGGGGTCGGGTTTTGTGGCCGTGTTGATCGCCGTTTTGCTCGACTTGGGCGTAGTGGGTTTTCGCCCCAAGCCGTGGTGGGTCAAACGCCTTAGCAATCCACCACCACGCTAAGACTCAGCGGACTCAGCGACGCAAGCAAATCGTTCGATGGCGCCCATGCAGTGCAGCGTAGTGCGTTCAACAACGCTCGCCAAAGGGCGTCAATCCACGTGCGTTGGGCGCGCATCGTATCCAGTGATTTGAATCCAAGCACACATGATCGCCGTATCAAGCGTAGGCCTTTCTTGCCCAGGTGCACAAGGCGGACACCGACTGCCGTTGACGTCGTTGACACTCGGAACTAAGTTGCCCCCATGACAAACAAACGAAGCTTGAAAACAGTGCTTGGGTTGATCCTGGTTTCGATGACCACGATCAGCGGTTGCGGGTACAACTTGGTCATCGACAAAGACGAAGACGTCAAAGCTGCATGGAGCGAAGTTGAAAACCAGTACCAGCGTCGCGCCGATTTGGTGCCCAATTTGGTCAAGACAGTGAAGGCGGCTGCTAACTTCGAAAAAAGCACGCTCGAAGAAGTTGTTAAAGCGCGTGCTCAGGTCGGCCAGATGAAGATCGATTCGTCGGTGACCGAAGACCCAAAAAAACTTGAGGCTTTTGAAAAAGCACAAGGACAGCTTTCCGGTGCATTGTCTCGTTTGATGGTGGTCGCCGAGCGTTATCCTGAGCTCAAAGCCACCCAAGCCTTTCGTGATTTGACCGTGCAGTTGGAAGGCACTGAAAATCGCATTGCTGTGGCGCGCAAGCGTTATATCGACGTGGTGGCTGAGTACAACAAAGTGGTGCTTCAGTTCCCCACCAGCATCGGCTCACAAATGCGCGGTAAAA
>JBGAKI010000146.1:0-2133 GCA_044224525.1 Polyangiales bacterium
ACGATGCCGGTGCTGGTCGATTTCTGGGCACCGTGGTGCGGCCCCTGTCGATCCATCGCGCCTGTGGTCGAGCAAATGGCGCAAAAATATGCTGGACGCGCCAAGGTCGTCAAGGTCAACGTGGATGACAACCCGCGCATCGCACAGCAGTTCCAGATCATGTCCATTCCCACGCTGATGGTCTTCAAGAACGGCGCAACCTTCAGGCGGCAGGTCGGCGCAAACCCCGGCATCATCCCCTCCATGATCGAGGAAGCCTTACGCTAAAGAGTTGGCCGGATGTCATTTGGAGGCATCCCTTAAGCGCGTTACACTCGCTCCATTCGTAACGGATTGTAACGAACGGAGCGGGATGTGGCTGGACAACTGGTACTCAGCGAAGAAGAAGCCGTTGAACTGCTGGCCTTGATGATTACATCGGCACGCATACAGATTGATGAGCCTGCGCGTTACGGCCCCCTGCGATTGCTAACAGCGGCTGAACGCCTGAGCAACTTCATCAAACAACGCGCCTCGGCAGAAGCCCAGCCCACGCTGGCGACGCTCACCAGCGAAATCCCCAACATGGCGATGTATATGTCCGATGAAGAACGCTACGTCGGCGCGCTGGATAATCTCTGCCGTGTGATCGCGCAGCTTCTGGTCGACCAATCGCAGCAGGAGGATACAGCGTCATGAACAATCCGGTACTGGAAGCCATCAAAACGCGCCGTGTCATCCGCGACATGACCGATCAACCGGTTGAAACCGAAAAGTTGGAAGCCATCCTCGAATCGGCACGCTGGTCACCAACTGGCGGCAACCTCAAGCTCAACCGCTTCGTTGTCGTCAATAAGCCCCGCACCTTGAGCCTGCTGACGAAGGTTTCGCCGGGGATGTTCCAACGCTGTCCGGTGGTGATCGTCATCTGCGTAGATTGGGAAGTCGTCCGGCTGCGCGAACTCCCCGCTCACAGCCGCCCGATCACGATGGATGTCGGGGCAGCGGCCCAAACCATGATGCTCGCCGCGCATTCGATGGGCCTGGCGACTGGTCCAGTCACATCCTTCAGCAAAACAGCGGTGAAGGTCGTCCTCAATATGCCTGAAAACCTCTCGCCGGAAATGTTTGTCTGCGTGGGTTATGCCGCACCACAGCCGCAGGGTGGGATGCGCGCTTACGAAAAAGTCACATGGCGCGACCTGACCTATTGGGATCGCTTCGAAGAGGAGTAGAGGGAGGGGAGATCCCATTGATCGCCCTCTTGAAAACCGATTACAAACCTTATAGCTTACCCTGAGGCCGCCCGCGCCAAACTCCAACTGCGGCACTAGACTCCTCGATAATTGTGATTATTTCTTGCATTGCCAAATAAGTTAATGTATTATTAATAAAACTTATTCATTGTCCGCCCGATTATTTTTGTGCGATTTGCTTTATCCAAAACAGGGCAGAGACATGAATCATCAGACGATAGAAACTTTTCAGTTTGGCGAAAATTTTTACGTTCTACTAAACACAGCAGCCAAGTATCTATACACCACTTCCGATATGCTCCTCGGGCAAATATTACTTGGCAAATTGAAGGCCGCAAAATTTGGTTCGCGCCAGTTTATCGAGCTGGAAACTTTGAAAGCTTACGCCGAAAGCAAGAACCTGCAAACAGAAAGTTGGAATATTGTTGCCGCAACGCGGGGGCGTGGAGGGGTGCGTTAATAAGCAAGTGACACAGCTTTAAGCCGCACGCGCCAAGGTCGTGTTTAATCTGTTTTTCAGCGCTTCTCAGTGAGTGTGTCAAGCAACCGTTGACGCAGGGGATCATTAGGATAGGCAGCTTCGTATTCAGTACGGGCTTCGGCAGCCAATTGACGTTGACGGACTACGTACGCATCCACGTCTTGCCGATCTTCGAGATAATAGCCGATCACCAAATAAACTTGGGATAACGTCAGTACCGGATAGTGATGCACGATTTCTTTTGGCGAAGCGCTGCGATGAAAATCCGCGATCACCGTTTGCAGTGTGACACGTGTTTGTCCAATTCGCATCACGCCGTCTTCATCGGTTCGTAAGGGAACATCGATTGCTGGAATCATCTAACAACCTTTCTTCCATACGCCTATTCTAGACCACAATCCGATGCTTTGGAACATG
>JBGAKI010000002.1:0-104465 GCA_044224525.1 Polyangiales bacterium
ATTGATTTCGTCAATGAAGAACGTGTTAAGGCTTGAGCCCATCAGGCCAATGGCAACAAGGAGACAAAGGTCCGCCACACGACTCACCAGAAACTTCTTGTGAGCCGCTAAGAGCGCCTGAGGGCGGTCGGTATAAAAAGTGAGCAAGCGGTGCAGCGACAAACTGGTGGCAATCCATGCGGCCATGAAGAGGCCCAAGTGATTGGCCATCACAAGCGTAAGAACAGCCGCCAAAGTGCACCCCAACGCGATCCAATAGCGGCGCAGACCTGGCTCGCCAGCAAGGTATTGGTGTGAATAGCGCATGATCACCGCGCCAATAAAGCTGACGAGAATCAGCATCACGGTGCTTAGCGTATCGATTTGCAGGTAGGGCATGGTTGTGAGTTTGCGTAAATTTGAATTATCTGTAAAATGCATAATTTGTAACAAATTGTTCTGTTTTTTCGAATGACACCTTTTAACTATCACCATCTTTATTATTTTTGGGCGGTGGCCAAAAATGGGCACCTGACGCGCGTCGCAAAGCAGCTGCGCGTTTCACAATCGGCCGTTTCATCTCAAATCAAGCAACTTGAAGACGAGTTTGGTCAGGCGCTTTTTTTGCGCGAAGGTCGACAACTGCGCTTGACCGAAGCGGGGCGCATCGCGTTGAACTTTGCCGAGGACATTTTTGCAAGCGGTCAAGAACTGGCCGGCGTCTTGCGCGAAGGTCGATCGAGGCAACGAAAGGTATTGCGTATCGGTTCGGTGGCGACGCTCTCGCGTAACTTTCAAGAAGCGTTCATAAAACCGATTCTGTTTGAGCCTGATCTAGACCTTGTGCTGCAGTCGGGCAGCCTGGGTGAGCTGCTTACGCGACTCAGTGCACATTCGCTTGATCTCGTGCTTTCGAATCGAAGGGTGCAAAGCGATGTCGAGAACGCGTGGCGATGTCGAAGAATTGCGCGACAGCAAGTGAGCCTTGTTGGTAAGCCTCGTGGCCGCAAGCATCGTTTTTGTTTTCCTGATGATCTCGCGGATGTGGCGCTGTTATTGCCAAGTCGCGATAGCGAAATCCGAGCGGGATTTGATCTAATGTGCGAGCAACTCAACCTTCGCGTCAAAGTGCTGGCGGAGGTGGACGATATGGCGATGCTGCGATTGCTGGCGCGCGATATGGACGGCGTTGCACTGTTGCCCAAGGTGGTTGTGCGCGATGAAATCGCAAGCCGGCTTTTGGAGGAATATGCCGTGGTGCCTAACTTGTATGAGTCGTTCTATTCGATTCATGTTCAACGCCGCTATCAACCTTCGTTGTTAAACAAGCTGCTTTCGCAAAAAGTAGACGATGTTTTAGGAACATGAGAGCAGGTTCTGAGCAAGCCCGATGTGCGATGCCCGCGGATGGCGTTAAGGGCGTTGGGGCCAGCCCATGGCGTCGCGCGGTTTGTCAGGTTGGGCTGCGCAACGTTGTGCGTTATTGGTATCTCGGCAATATGCAAGATGAGGGTTTCTCAAGCCATAGGTTTCCTGCAAACAAAATCTGTTTTGTGGGATGAACCTACCGTAGTACTGCTCTTCGCACGTTGCCTTAAGAGCCGCGATGCGGTTTGCGCACTCTTTGAGCATGGGCTCGAGCACGTCTTTGCGGGCCATTTGACAGGCAGTCGTTCTGGAAGCGAATTGATCGCTGAGTGAGTCGTCGGCTACGTAAGGGATGGGCGCAGAGGCTTGTTCGAGTTTGTAGGTGATCGCTGCAACTTGGAATGGGTCGTTGCCCGACGGGACGATGATGTCGTTTGGTTGAGCAATCGTTACGACGCTGTATGCAGAAGCGTTGTAGCGCGTGGTCGTCCGCGGGGTGATGCTTTGGATCTTGTAGTTTTTATAATGACCGTTGCTCAGCTGGCATAAGAACGTAAACGAAGCGCTGTCTGAGTAGGTGACGTAACCTGCGATGTCTTGGTCTGCAGCGCTTGATTGCTCGATGTGGTTGTCCGCAGCGTTGTCACACGAGACCCAAGAAAGGCAGAGCGTCAGATTGATAGTTAAAAATAAGTTTTGGTTGAGCATAAGAGGGTAAATTTAGCATCACTGATGAACCTGTCAATCAGAGAGCCACGTCAGCATCGCGCTGGATTCTGTTTGAAATCCGTGGTATACTTCATGTCCTTTGACTTTTCTCACAGTTTCCATCATAAGTAAACGAGAACAGTCACAGACTAAAGTAGTTGGATCACTGTAAAGGATTAATTATGCATAGCCCGGCCAAAGCACCCACTGGCGCAGAACGTTTGATCGAATGTCTTGAGCGTGAGGGTGTTGATGTCATTTTTGGTTATCCGGGTGGTGCGGCGATTCCGATTTTTGATGCGCTCGTGGATTCGAACATCAAGCTGGTGCTGGTGCGTCATGAACAAGGCGCAACACATATGGCGGATGGGTACGCGCGTGCAACCGGCAAACCGGGTGTGGTGCTGGTGACGAGCGGCCCGGGTGCAACCAACACCGTGACTGGCTTATTGACCGCGCAGATGGACTCGGTGCCAATCATCGTGCTGTGCGGACAGACGATCACGTCGATGCTTGGTAAAGATGCCTTTCAAGAGGCCGATGTGACGGGCATCACCTATCCTGTGGTGAAGCACAGCTATTTGGTGAAAGACACGCTTGATATTCCAAGCGTGATCCACGAGGCGTTTTATATCGCGACGACCGGACGCCCGGGGCCTGTGCTGATCGATTTGCCTAAAGACATCAGCGCTGCGCCCTGCCCCGCGCCGATGGTCGACGATATTGATTTGCCGGGCTATCGTATTCCAAGTCGCGCGGATAGCGAGAGCGTGCGTCGCGCTGCCGTGCTGCTGAAGCAAGCGCGCAAACCTGTTCTTTATATCGGACAGGGATCAGTGATCAGCAACGCGGGCGAAGCGATTCAAAAGTTGGCCGAAAAGCTGAACGCGCCGATGGTGAACACCTTGCTTGGTAAAGGAGCCGTAAGCGAAACGCATCCGCTGCATTTGGGCATGCTTGGCATGCATGGCACCGCGTATGCCAATCGCGCGGTTGAACATTGCGATTTGATCATGGCGATTGGGGCGCGCTGGGATGACCGCATCACAGGCAAACTAAGCGAGTTTTGCCCGACCGCTAAAAAGATTCATATCGACATCGATGTGGCGGAGTTTGGCAAAGTCGTCAAACCTGACGTGAGCCTTGCGGGTGATGCGCGCTTGGTGATCGAAGACTTGCTGCCGCTTGTTGATCGCTTGCATACCGACGATTGGATCGCACGCTGTGAAGGTTGGCGCGAGGAGTTTCCGCTCGGCTATCAAACCGAAGGCGGGCTGAAGGCACAACATGTGCTCGATCGAACTTACCATTTGAGCGGCGGCGGCGCGGTGGTGACCACCGATGTGGGCCAACATCAGATGTGGGCGGCTCAGTTTTACCCCACCACGGGCAACCGTCATTGGATCAGCTCAGGTGGCGCGGGCACGATGGGTTATGGGTTGCCATCGGCGATTGGCGCACAGTTTGGTTGTCCGAATAAATTGGTCATTGCAGTGGTGGGCGACGGCGGCTTTCAGATGACGATGGCAGAACTTGCGACCGCGGCAATTCATAAGCTGCCGATCAAGGTGCTGATCATCAACAACAACTATTTGGGTATGGTGCGTCAGTGGCAAGAGCTGTTCTACGAGAACCGCTTGTCGGGCGTTGACATGGAGGGCAATCCCGATTTTGTGAAGCTTGCGGAAGCGTTTGGCGTGAAGGCATTTCGCATTTCGCAAGCGAGCGAAGTCGATGAGCAGCTGCAAGCAGCGCTCGATTATAACGAAGGTCCCTGTGTGATCGAAGCTGTTGTGGTTAAAGAAGACAACGTGTTCCCCATGATTCCAGCGGGTGCGCCATTACGCGACATGATTACCGAACCACCCAAGTCAGCGCTTGAGAAGCCATCGGGGAGTACATAATATTGAGCGGTGACACGCACTAAAGTGCAAGTCACCTGTGGAAGTGGTGACATGCACTTTAGTGCGTGTCACCGTAATCAGTGAGAGACAAATGACGACCTACGCATCGATACCGACTAAACGCAGTGCACCGCTGCATACCCTTGGGCTTTTAGTGCGCGATAAACCCGGCGTGCTGGTGCGCGTGGCGCTCGTGTTTGCGCGACGTGGTTATAATATCGAAAGTTTGGTTGTGAGCCCGGCGGCTGAGGCCGGGTTTTCGCGCATGACGATCACGTGTTCGGGCGAAGCGGATGCGCTTGAGCAAATGATCAAACAACTGGGTAAGCTCATCGATGTGGTGACAGCGTACGATCACACCGACACATCGTCGCTTGAAAGTGAAGTGGCGCTGGTGAAGGTGCGCTGTCCGCTTAATCAACGTACCGAGATTTTGCAGATTGCCGAGCACTACAACGCGAAGGTGCTCGACTATCAGCGCGACTCGCTGATTTTTCGGGTGGCGGGGTCAAGTGATAAGCTCGATTATTTCTTGGAGTTATTGACGCAATACCAGTTGGTGGAGTTTGTGCGCTCGGGCAAGCTGGTCATGAGCCGTGGCGTTGAGACACCGAGCCTTAGGCCGGTGAGTAGCGACACGCGTGCTGCCGAATAGCGCGCGTTTATTCGCGCGCTACGCATTCAAGTTGCTGCATCAGCACGACAAGTTCTGTCCAAGCCAAAGATAGACCACCGGTTAGACCATACTTCATTAGGTTATCGTCACAGTCGGTTTGCAAAAAGGGATAGTGTGCGACTCGATCGTCGTCGATCACGATCACGTGCGTGGGGTCGCGAAAGTCGTTACGAACATAGAGCTCGGGATCGCGCGGACCGAGCGGCTCGGTAAGGGTTAATGTAGGGTGCGTGCGCGCCAGCTTTTTCACAATGGGAATGAATTGCTTAAGAAGGTCGTCGCGCACACAGTTTGCGCTCAGCCTGATGGTCTTGTCGCACTCGATCGGCGTGGGCCCGTCGTTTGAGTTGTCGTCGTCCTGCGCGCCTGGACAGACGTCAGTCGCTTTTGCCGCATGTGAAATGTCGAGCGGCGAAGGATTGGTGGCGGCGCACGCTTCAAAGGAACAAATGATTGCAATGTGATAATGCCATCGCATGATTACACAAGGTTAGACGTTAGCACTAATGATTCATCAAGCAATGTCTGGGCATGCAAGCAAGGCATTGGGGTTGTTCGCGCTTTAGCGCTAGCGGTTCTTGAAGGAAATGCGATGGTGTGCTAACTTGATACGCATGAAATCTTGGCTTTGCCTTATCTATGCGATCTCGTGTGTCGCCCTGTTACCTTATCGCGCTGTGGCGGGGGCACTTGGCGATACCCAGGAAATCGCCGCGGGTTGTGGTCCTAGTTATCGATATTTGCGAACCAGCGAATGCAGCGCACACGAGTCTTGGCAGTTTAGAAGGTGCTCGGCACAACTGCAGAGCCTAGCTGATGGAATTAAAGCGGAGTATGACGCGATGGCGCGTCGCGAAGCGGGTCCTGTCAATCAAGAGTACGCTTTTATCTGGAACTTTATGCGCGAGATGAACGCGAGCACAACCGCGGGTATGGTGAGCGATCGCATTGGCAGAATTGGATACGACGATGGGCCACCCGCAGTGTTTTGGCATGGCGATGTGCGTCTCGCTAAACACGAGCGCATTCATCAGATTCTTATCGATCCTAAAAACGGCGTAATTGCTCACAAGCGTTTACTCGATCTGCCGAACACACCTTGCGAATATGGCTGGTCGGACGAAGGGATGAAGCAGGCGTTGCTTGATCCTACAGGAGAGCATGGAAGCTGGTTGCGTTATATTTATCAAGAAGCGCTTAAGAGGGTGAAGTCTTGTGAACACGTTGATTAAAACCCTAGCGCTCCTGCCGTTGTGTGCTTTATGCGCGGCACTGCTGGCGAGCGGCCGTGTTGCTGCCGAGGATGAGTTGCCGCCACCCGACCCAGAACACGTTGTGTCGTGTTACGGCAAGTGGGCACCAAGAGACAATGGTCGAAAGGGGTTTATTTGTCGCAAGGACGACATTGAGCCGCTACTTCCAAAACGTTGTGGGAAATATTCAAAAACTAAAGCGTTGACGTTCGCCGCCGCACTCGCCGCTCGCTTAGAACCCACGACGATCGAGCACAGCGCTAAAATACCCTGTCCAAAATAGCGCGTCGCATAACGGCCTAGATTCTGTAGTTTATGATAATTTGAGTTCGTCTGGTAGACTTTGAAAACCATGAACGACGTGTTGGATCAATTCTATGGGCCGCTGTTAATGGTGCGGCCGCCGCCGCCAGTGACGTTTAATAAAGCGGGCGCCAACTATAAAAGTGAGGTGGCACATTTGAACTATTCGCCGCGTGCCGCGTACGCCGAGTGGCTCGCGATTTGTGAAGGCATTGTTCAGCTGGGTGGCGATGCGCTGTTTTGTTTTGAGAGCGACGATGAGCGTTTTTTAGATCAGGGCGATCTGCGTGTTGATGCCGAGGGGCAAATTGCAAATACCAGTGGTGCGGTGCTTGGCCGGGTCGATGAGGTGATGACGGGGCGCGTGTTCACCGCCAATGGACCCTGGGTGATCGTTGAAGGCAAACGATTGTGCGCGTTGATGCCACAGATGCTTGCACATCGCACAAACGAACTTGCGTATTACGAGCAGTGTTTGCAAACGATTGCGAATGAATGTGGGTTGTCGCTTGAGATCCAACATAACCCACATCGCTGGGAAGGATTGGCGGATGTTGCGGTGCTTAGCGACAAGGCCGTGTTTACGTATACGGTGCGTGGACACTATGACGAAGCGCAGCCTGGTAAAACGATGCGCTCATCGCTTGAGGGCGTGAAGCACGCCGCGGCGTTTGCTGGGTTGAGCGATGCGCAAGCGGTCTATGCGCAGCTTGTGTATCCGCATTTTCATGGTGACACGGTGCACTTTGCGTTGCGCGAGCCAGGTGCGTGGGGTGCGCAGACGCTTGTGCATTATCGCGGCGGGTTGTGGCAAGGTTCGCGCGCGGCGTTCAATCAGGCGCTTGGTGGTGTTGCGATTGACGAGGTTGGTCAGATCGATGCGGTTGAGGCTTATGCTGGCAACTCGCGCCAGGTGCTTGACGGGGTGCTTGTGCCTGAAGGTGTAAGTCCGGCTTTTGTTAACGCACTTAGGAAGCATGGGCTCAGCACGGTGAGTGTGCATTTGCACGAGCTTTTTGGTAAAGCGGGCGGCGGGCCAGCGTGCGCGACGCTTTTTTTGCCACGCAACTTGAACGTGCCGAGCGATGCAGGCCTGCGCTTTAGTGTGCAGCGCGATTTGGCGCACGCGCGGCTTGAGCGTTTGCCCGAGACGCTACGCGTGGATCCAGCCTATTTTTCGAGCAAAACGCGCGGATAGCTTGCACCTCGGTATCGTACGCGATATATGGCTGGATGCGGTCGTTTGGGTCGGTTCGATGCTCTGTACTGGTTTTGTTTGGCTTAGGTCTTTTCCTGGGTGCGTGTGACGCATCGCTCGAAAAGCTCGGCGCGAATAACGCGAGCATTGATCTTGATGTCGACTTCGACGGCGACCTGACCGCGGGGCCAGAAAACTTTATGCCGTGTCGAGGCGAAGAGAAATTTGATCTTGGCAAGTGTGCATGGCAGCGCACCAACCAAGTGAAGCTTTGTGAGCCCTTGCTCCAGGCACTTCATTCCGAGATCGTTGGTAATATTGGCTCGATGACGATGCGGTTGAAGCCGGCTGCGATCGAGAAGTTTAGGAGGCTTTACAGCATCGCGCAGAGTTTTGATGGCGATATCGGTCAAGCGCTCCATTTCGCGATCGTTAAGCCTGAAGACGTCGACTTCTACAACGACTTTTTAGACAACAAGATGCAACTCTTTGCCAAACTTAACTCGGCACAGGCGATTGAAATAAAGCTGCGTCCAATGGCCTGGCTGCTTGCGCTACATGGCGAGGACCAGAAGATCGAACTCCAAAATGTCTTGCAGTTGGCGCGTGTCAATGGACCTGTGGTGGGCGGTGCGGTACAAACACTTGAAATTTTTAGCGACGGTAAATTGCAGCTCACAACACCGGCGCGCCCGAAGGGTGAAAGTGCGGACGGATGCGAGGGCTCTGAACAAATGCTCGCTCGGTTTGCTGAGCGTCGCAGTTACCTCTTACACCTTTACCTTTTCTTATTCATGAATCAGAGTCTGTGCGAGTCGGAGTAAGTCGGAGTTTATGCTTAGCTGTTCGCATGGCACAAAAGTTATTTTTACAACATGGCTTGTGACGCTTGTCTCGTTGTCGGCCCCGATGCGAGCTGGAGCTGCGCCACACGCTGAGACGCCCTACGAAAAGGTGGTGCGCTGCGTGGACCGCGCAACGTGGAATGGCAAGAAGTGCACGCTGGAGTCGGTGGTGGTCGCCGATGCGTGTTCGAAACTATTTGGTGAACTTAGCAAATGGGTTGAACTCGAAAAGGCAGAATACATGCGTCAGATGGGTGTTGACGATGCCAAGCGCCTGCTTTCGTTACCAAAGAAATATCCCAATGGTGGACGCGGCGTTCCACTGACGAGTGAGGTCATGGCCGATCAGTTCTTTTTGATTGAGATGTATTCGCGACATGGTGTGCTTGTCGACAACCTTAACGACGCTAATATTCTTGAGCAGCTACTCGAGATGACGCTGAACTTTCAATCATTTGACGACGCTGCGGCGCTCGTTTTTCGTGAGGTCATCGCGAGCGCGTCATTGTTTAGTGCCTCAACTGGCTTGAACTACGCGATTAAGCACGTGTTTGCTTATACCCCAAGTACACGCCTATCGTTTGGGTCGTTTTCGTTGTTCACTGACGGATTTCCGCAGGGTGCGCCGTATTGTGCTGGCGAAGAGAACGCCTATGCTGCACAGGCCGAACTTTTTTATTTGAAGGTACTTGAGTTCATCAAAGCCAATCAACCGTTGTGCGGTGGGGTTTTACACTAAATGCAAGCGTTACACCGTTTTGTACATCACCATGCTTTTGTTTTGGCTTTTTGTGTCGTCGCCTCAGCGACTGACACGAGCGCTGAAACAAGGAAAGATCCGATCGAAGTCGTGATGCGCTGCGTGGATCGTTCACGTTGGAATGCGCAAGAGTGTACGCTTGACTCGTTCGTCAACACCAGCCTTTGTCGAGATCTGCTACTGGAGCTGCGTACCTTTTCTGCGGCGGCGCGAGACGTGTATCGTGAGCAGCTTGGTTATGCCAATGCGAATAAAGTGTTGCACCTTGTTGAAAAGATCGCTCGACGTGGTGTTGCCAACCTTCCAGACGAAGAACGAGCGTTCATGAAACGCATGTTGCAAGAAAAGCCGCTGATCTATAGCAACCTGCTTGATGCAAACTATGTTGCGAGTGTGATGAACATTGCGGTCGAACAAGAGGACCCGGGCGTTTTTTTTTCAAAAGTTTTCTCACCAGGGCGCGTGAGTTATGTTGTGCAGACCTTCCCGTTGGATGTTAAGCCAGGGATGAGCCTACCTGTGAGGCACCTTCTTCAATACCTACCCGTGCCAGATCCGGCGGCGGGCGAGGTTGCCACGCTGGCCTTGCGCACGACGTTATTGGGTGAAGATTGCACGGGATTCAAGCTGGCCGAGGCCCGGGCCTATCGGGCGCAGTCCGAGGTATTCTATTTGCGCGTGATGGAAGAAATTAAAGCCAAGCGCGCTCTGTGCGGCGTGTATTTGAATTGAGCAGCGTACGTGCTTTGGATTGTTTGAGGGGCGCGAGAAAGCATGGTAAGCCTGGCGCATGCCTAACGAGAAACAACCGCTAAATAAGCGAAGCTTAACCGTGACCCAGGGTGTGCAGCGTGCGCCCAATCGCGCAATGTTGCGCGCGGTGGGTTTTGGTGATGCCGATTTTGAAAAACCGATTGTGGGCGTTGCCAATGGCTTCAGCACGATTACACCGTGCAATGCGGGCCTTGGTCAGTTGACGGCGCGCGCTGAAACGGCGCTACGCGAAGTGGGCGCGATGCCGCAGATTTTTGGCACACCTACGGTAAGCGATGGCATTTCGATGGGCACGCAAGGCATGAAGTACTCGCTGATTTCTCGAGAAGTGATCGCCGACAGCATCGAAGTGGCTTGCATGGGGCAAAGCATGGACGGCGTGATCGCGATGGGCGGTTGCGACAAAAACATGCCAGGCGCGATGATGGCGATTGCGCGCATGAACATTCCTGCCGTGTTTGTATATGGCGGCACGATCAAACCAGGTCATCACGCGGGGCACGATTTGACGGTGGTGAGCGCGTTTGAAGCGGTGGGGCAGCACAGTGCGGGCAAAATTAGCGACCAAGAATTGTTAGACGTAGAGCGCAAGGCATGCCCCGGTGCAGGCAGCTGCGGCGGCATGTACACGGCGAACACGATGAGCTCGGCGTTTGAAGCCATGGGCATGAGTTTGATGTATTCGTCGACCATGGCGGCTGAAGACGGCGAAAAAAGTGATAGTGCGGCGCAATCGGCGCGCGTGCTAGTTGATTGCATCAAAGCGCAACGCCTGCCGCGCGATATCATCACGCGTAAATCGATCGAGAATGCGTTGACGGTGATTATGGCGACGGGCGGATCGACCAATGCGGTGCTGCACTTTATGGCGATCGCACGCGCCGCGAATGTGGCGCTTAGCATCGATGATTTTGAGCCGATCCGCAAGCGCACGCCGGTGATTTGTGATTTGAAGCCAAGCGGTCAGTACGTGGCCACAGATCTACACAAAGCAGGCGGCATCCCGCAGGTGATGCGCATCTTGCTCGACGCTGGACTCTTGCACGGCGAGTGCGTCACGGTGTCTGGCAAGACCGTCGCTGAGCTGCTTGTGGACGTTCCCTCAAAGCCACGTGCTGATCAAAAGGTGATTTTTCCGATCGAACAGGCGCTTTATAAAGAAGGCCACCTGGTGGTGCTCAAAGGTAATCTTGCTGAGGAAGGTGCCGTCGCAAAAATCACTGGCGTTAAGAAACCAATGATCACCGGGCCCGCGCGCGTGTTTGAGTCCGAAGAGAGCTGCCAGGAGGCTATTTTAGCCAAGCGTATTCAACCGGGCGACGTGCTCGTGATCCGTTATGAAGGGCCCAAAGGGGGCCCGGGGATGCGCGAGATGCTTGCACCGACGAGCGCGATCATCGGCGCGGGCTTAGGTGATTCGGTGGCGTTGATCACCGACGGGCGCTTTTCAGGCGGCACCTATGGTATGGTCGTTGGGCATATTGCGCCCGAAGCGTATGTGGGCGGAAACATAGCGTTGGTTGTTGAAGGTGACTCGATCACCATCGACGCTACGCAGCGTTTGCTTCAGGTGAATGTGAGCGAAGACGAACTTGCGGCGCGCCGAGCGAAGTGGAAGGCGCCGGTGCGCGAAAAGCTGTATGGTCTGAAGGCGAAATACCGTAAGCTGGTTTCGTCGAGCAGCTTGGGCGCTGTGACAGATTTGGATTAGCCGGATGGAAAAACAAATAGCGTTGGACTATTTGGCTGAGGCTGAAGTGTTGACTCAGGCGCAACACGAGCAAGCGGTGTTGCAGGTCAACGCGCAGCCGACACAGGTAAACTGGGAAATCAGAACGCTTTTTGGTGCAGGCAGCGCGCTATTGACCACCGGTCTTGGCGTGCTCGTTTACAAGAACATTGACAGCCTTGGGCACCAGGTGATCGTGGCCTTGCTTGTCTTGAGCATTGCGGGATGCGCTGCATATGTTTTTGCGAAGCGTCAACCTTATACCCACAATGCGTTGACGCATACCAACACCGCGGCGGACTATTCGCTGCTGCTTGGATGCACGCTTTTTTTGGTGCTTGAAGGGTATCTACAATATCAGTACCACATCTTTGGACGACACTTTAGCAAGATGGGGCTTGCCACGCTGATTCCCATGGTGTTGTTTTTCACGCTCGCTTATCGGTTTGATCACTTAGGTGTGTTGACGATGGCAATTACGGCGTTGGTGTCGTGGGTAGGCGTTAACATGGGCCTTGGCGAGATTATCATGCGAGGGATTGACCCATTTCAAGCGCATAGCCCGCTAGTTGTCACTGCCATGGTGCTTGGCGTAGCGTTGATGGCGGCGGGCGAGGGTTTAGCGCTTAAGAAAATCAAAGCGCATTTTGCTGCGACCTATGTTTTTTATGGATTGTGCTTAGCGTGCATGGCGGCACTTGAGCGGGCTTTTGACAACAGGTTTTATTGTGTGCTGGTGCTTGCGCTCAGTGCGCTCGCAATCGCCTTTGCGCGCAGACGTCATTCTCATTTGTCGCTGGTCGCCGGGGTTGTTTTCGCGTACGTCGCGTTTTCGATTTTAGTTTCTAAAGTGAACTATTTGATTGGCCCGGTTTATTATGGG
Source organism: Polyangiales bacterium (assembly GCA_044224525.1). Classification (GTDB taxonomy): domain Bacteria; phylum Myxococcota_A; class Polyangia; order Polyangiales; family CBDCBC01; genus JBGAKI01. The sequence goes on from JBGAKI010000002.1 coordinate 12,381, forward strand.
TTCTTTTCGTGTGGTGGCGTGGTGGTGTTTTTTCTTTATTACAAAAAGATCCTTGGCATGAAAGACGACGACACATGAGTGCTACTCAAGCCCCTTCGCTTACCCTTAGTGCATACGATGCGCATGCGGTTCGCAACTGGCAAATTGTTAAAATTGCCAAACGACTTCTTAAAGACAATGTTCTTTCGGCTACGCAATTTGAGCAGGCTCACCAGAAGTTCCCCGTGCCGTTTAACAAGCACAACATCTATGTGTGCATTGCGCTTTTTTTCTTTACGATGATGGGACTGAGTTTTTTGGGCGGCATTATGGCACTTGCCATACCGCCCCAGTCCGAAACCATTTTCGTCTATGCAATTATTTTCACCGCGCTGGCTGAGTTTGCCGTCAGCCAGAAGCGCTGGTATCGGCAAGGTAGCGATAATGCTGTGATCTATGCTGCCATCGGGTGCTGGATTGCAAGCATCATTGAAGCCTTTGAGCATTTTCACTTTTCGGTGATTAGCTTTGCCGTGTTCGCCTTGCTTTCAGTGGCCACACTGCGTTATGGCGACCCCATTGTTTCTTTCTTTTCGTTTCTTACATTTTTGACGTTTACTTTTCTAGTGCTCAAACAAGCGCATTTGCCGCTTTTCTATTTGCCTTTGGCGCTTGCAGCCGCATCTGCCGCGACCTATTTCTTCGCGACGAATGCGCTTAAGCGCGAAGCGTGGTTCTATTGGCACGATGTGTTCAAGACCTTGCGGGTCAGCGGTCTTTTTGGCGTTTACTTCACCTGCAACTATTACGCGGTGCGAACTCTGGCTGTAGAACTGGATGCCAGTTTACTGAGTCGACCGCTGCCACTGGGTGCACTTTTCTGGGCGTTGACCGCAGTGGTTCCGGTGATGTACCTGTTTATTGGCGTCAAGGATCGGGATCGGCCGCTATGGATCGTGGGCGCGGTGGCGCTTGTCGCGTCGGTCTTGACGTTGCGATATTATTTTCATGTGATGCCGATAGAATGGGCGCTCGTCTTTGCTGGGGGGGGTTTGTTGTCCCTGGCGTATTTTTTAGCGAGCTACCTCAAAACACCCAAGCACGGCTTTCTTGATGCGGTGCTTCTCACTCAAGTGGCGGTGCAAGCGGGACCCGGACCCGAGACTGGTTTTGAGGGAGGCGGCGGAAGCTCTGGAGGCGGGGGAGCGAGTGGCGATTTCTAGTTTCCGCGAAATCGCTTTGGCGCTTTGCGACCCTTGCGCAGTATTGATCCGACCAGGACGATGCATGTGTCGCCGAATATCTGAGCACCCGTGAGCAGGCGCACGCGGACCTATTCGTCTATGCGATGTGCTTTCTTTCTATACAATAAGGCTTGAGCGAGGCGTTAGTCGACGACGTGAACGACGTCGCCAAGTGCGGCGGAGCTGATTGCGTAAATTGCGCCATCACATTCTGTTTGCACAACGTGAAAGTAGACCATGTTTTGCAAAGGTGGGCTAAGTTGTTTCCACGATGTGCCGTCCCATCGATATAGAATGCTGTCGTCTTTACCGATGGCATAGATTTCTGTGGACGAGATGCGCTTAAAGTAGGGTTTGACGGTTTTTCCGGGGGCGAAGACGTTCCATTGGCCAACGCCTGATACGCTGAACGCCGAGATCAGGTCGTTGTCAGCGTTTACTGCGTATATCTCGGTGTCAGATATTACGTCGTTGTACTTATAATCGCGGTTCGCTGCCGAGATCGTCACCACCTTCAGGTTCGCACCTGGCACGGTCGCAGGTGACCAGGTGTTTGAGGCTTTGGTGAATTTATAAGTGCTGCTGGTGCCATCGGGGTTGTTGTCGCCAAGACCGTAATAAAGCGTGTCGTTTTTGAAGGTTAGACTGTTGAGGTGACCGCCGGGGGTTTGCGGCACCCAACCGGCGCCCGTCCACTGAAGCACACCACGTTGGACAAGGCCCACGTCTTCGCCTATCGCGTAAATACTGTTCTCACTCAGGAAAACAAACATTGGTAAGGTTCCATTGGTTGGCAATCCCGTGGCGTTGGTGAGCGTGCTCCAAACGGTGCCGTTCCACTTGAGAATGGGGCCACTTGTTGAGGGACCGTAAATTAAGTCTCGAGCGACGTAGTGAAAATAACCACGTAAGAGTTGCGTTGACGCGGCGTTCTTCCAGGTAGCGGTTTTTAAGTTAGCAAACTCGTCGGCTTTACCGTCGCCGTCGTCGTCTGTACCATTGCAGGGCCCCACAGGGCCAGCGTCAGGAGGCACACTTGCATCCAACGTACTGCCATCGTTGAGAAGACTGGCATCGCTTGGAACATTGGCGTCGCGCTGCGCGGTGCTGCTCAATCGACCACCGCTGCAGGCGTTTGACAATGTCAACAGCAGGAGGGCAGGCGCAAGGCGCAAAGAGCGGCTAAACATCGCGGTCATGGTTTGACTATAGAGCATATCCAATTGTGGCTTCGAGCTAAAAAAAGAGGCTTATTGGCTGGTTTTCTGGCGGTTGGGCAAAGGCAAGTGCCTCGACAACGGCGCTCGATTGCATCAAACTGCGCTCACTCAACCAAGGACTAAATTATGAGCGAGCTTGTAGGAAAAGAAGTTGAAAGCTTTGTGCAAAGTGTAACCGCGCGTAACCCAGGCCAAACTGAGTTTCATCAGGCGGTGCGCGAAGTGATCGAAACCGTGATGCCGGTGGTGCTTGAACGCCGCGATTATCGCGATGCAAAAATTTTAGAGCGCTTAACTGAGCCCGATCGCGTGATCTCGTTTCGTGTCACGTGGCAAGATGACAAGGGGCAAGTGCAAGTGAACAAAGCGTGGCGCGTTCAATTCAACAATGCGATTGGTCCCTATAAGGGTGGCATGCGTTTTCACCCGACGGTTAACGAGAGTGTGCTCAAGTTCTTGGGGTTCGAGCAAATCTTTAAGAACAGTTTGACCGGGTTACCAATGGGCGGCGGTAAAGGTGGATCGAACTTTGATCCGAAGGGCAAAAGCGACAGCGAAGTGCGCCGCTTTTGCAACGCGCTGATTACCGAGCTGTTTCGCCATATTGGCGCGATGACCGACGTGCCTGCGGGCGATATCGGCGTTGGCGCACGCGAAGTGGGTTATATGTTCGGGCAATACAAGCGTTTGTCGAACGTGGTGACGGGCGTGTTTACCGGTAAAGGCTTAACCTTTGGCGGCAGTCTGATTCGACCGGAGGCCACGGGTTATGGTGCGGTTTATTTTATGGAGAACATGCTTGCGACCCGCAGCGAGGCACTTAAAGGCAAAACCGCGCTGGTATCGGGATCGGGCAACGTGTCGATCTATTGCATCGAGAAGTTGATCGAGCGCGGCGCCAAAGTGTTAAGTGCATCGGATTCGGCGGGCACGATTTATGACCCGGCGGGCATCGATGGCGAGAAGCTTGCCTTCATCAAGAACCTTAAAGAGGTTCGCCGCGGGCGCATTCGTGAGTATGCCGATAAGTTCAAGGGCGTAGAGTATCTTGAGGGCAAGCGCCCCTGGGGCATTAAAGCGCAGCTCGCGTTTCCGTGCGCGACACAAAATGAGATTGAACAAAATGAGGCCGACACGTTGATTAAGAACGGCGTGATCGGGGTGTCGGAAGGTGCGAACATGCCTAGTACGCTCGAAGCCACACACGCTTTTTTGGCAGCCAAGGTGCTCTATGGCCCGGCCAAGGCTGCTAACGCCGGCGGTGTAGCTGTGTCAGGGCTTGAGCAAAGCCAAAACTCGCAGCGTTTGGCGTGGACGCGCGAAGAAGTGGACGGCAAATTACAGGGTATCATGGCGCGCATTCACGAACAGTGCGTGACGCACGGTAAGCAGGCCGATGGCAGCACCAACTATGTGCAGGGGGCCAATGTTGCGGGCTTTATCAAGGTGGCCGACGCCATGGTGGCGCAGGGTTATTGAGTGATTGTGCAGTGGCTATTTCGCGGTGACACGCACTAAAGTGCATGTCACCGGGGTGCGCTGTCACCGGGGTGCGCTGTGACGCGCACTAAAGTGCATGTCACCGAAGGTAGGAGGTGACATGCACTTTAGTGCGTGTCACCATGGTTGTATTATGCGTGTGCTGGTGCTGGTTGATCATGGGTCGCGGTTAGAGGAGGCCAATGCGGTTGTCGTCGAGATGGCCAAGTTGGTGCAAAAGCGCGTCGGTGACAACACGCGCGTGTGCGCCGCACATATGGAGCTAGCCCAACCCTTGTTGACGGACGTGCTTGTTGAGCTTGCCAGAAATGGCGCGACCGATGTGGTGGTGTTTCCGTATATGCTGGCGCAAGGTCGTCACGCCAACGAGGACATTCCGCGCATGGCACGTGAAGCGCTTGCGCCCTTTCCCAATGTTGCGATCAACGTGCTTGAGCCTTTTGGGGTTGAGCCTACGCTTGCGAATGTGATCGAACATCGCCTCGATGCGTGCGATTGATGCTGGGCGTTAAAAGCAAAACGCCCCGAACATTTGTTCGAGGCGTTTTGTTTTGCAACGAGGCTTAGCCTTCGTTTAGTTCACACGCATACTGACCGGTCACGGTGGGCGCCTGTTCGGTTGCGGCGGCCTTTGTTTGCAGCGTTATACTTACGTCGGTGATCTTTGCGTCGTTCGCAAAGGTGGGTCGGTACTCGCCAAAGGTGAGCGTTTTGTTGCCGTTACTCAATGTGCCTTGTGCATTGCTCGACCATTCTTGAGCGCCGTTTCTTGCAGTAAACGTCACGGGGATCAGTAACTCTGAACCGCTAGTCGCAGTGAATCGTAGAACCAGGTGTTTTCCAGCCTCACACGACACCGCATTAAGCGGCCAGCTCATCGTCCACTGCCAGTTAGGTGCTGCAACGTCTTTGTCAGGAACGAGATTCGGGATGGTGTTGAGTGTGAGGTTCACAAAAGCAGGAGGCGTAGCTGCTTTACAGTTACTTAGATCAAGCGAAGCTACTGCATCCGAGCTTCCGCCGGTTTGTATTTGATATTTCGTGTCGTCAAAGGTTATTTTAAGGGCCGTCACTGGTTGCGTGCTTTGTTCGGCAACAAGCGGACCAAGGGCGTCAAGAGGTATGCTGACAATGCCGTTGGTGATCTTTGCGGAGCCAATAACATCGGCGCCGGCGAGGGTGTAGTTCGCGACCTTAAAGTTGCCATCTTTGTATTCAAACGAAGCTGAGAAAGAGATCGTTTTATCGTTCGAGATATCGTAGGCACCGTTGGCTTTTTCGGCTTGTGTTGCAGCGCGCGTCAGCGTCAAAATAACGTCTGCCTCTGTGAAGTTTTCGCATGCCGTGGTGTTGGCAGCGAAGGTGAAATAACACTGTTGACCACCACACGCGCCACGCTGACCAGGAATACTGGAGGCCCCTTGGCCGGTGTCGAAATTGTCTTGGTTGGCGCTTGAGCTGCACCCCATCATGGTGCAGAAGGCCGTTGCTAATAGAGTGGCGGGTTTAAGATAGTTACTGAGCTTAAGTGGCATGGCTTTTACCTTTGTTAAATCAGCGGTTGCTGTTTGATACATTATACTGCAACCATCGTGCCACTCTTAACGGATATTTTTATATATAATGTAATTCTTAGAGCTGCTCTAAGTACCCTAAATGAAAGGGGAAATGTAGCAGTTCGATGTATCCTGGCGACTTGCGAGAAACTCGCGACGCGGATTTTCACCTACACAATAAAATGTGAGGTATGAAGTAACCAGTCCGACGGGTCTATTGACCCATCGTTAGAGAAGGTTAGAGGTAGTTAGAGCGGGAAAAGGGATTCGAACCCTCGACTTCAACCTTGGCAAGGTTGCACTCTACCACTGAGTTATTCCCGCGAACGCCGATCGTTTAACGCGGGTTGATGCGCCTGTCAAGCTGCTTACAAGTACGCTCGCAAGAGGTCGAGTGCAGCAAGGACATGGCGCTGGGCGAGTGGGTCAAACAGTAGCGAACGATTCGCGAAGCCGAAGGCGTAGCGCTTAGTGAGCGGGTTTGACCTACTCGCCCAGCGCCATGTCCTTGCCATCCGCACTTGCCATTGGCGCTACGACAAGCGTAAGCCACTGGCAGGTGTGGAGCGCGCGGCCCACCAGCTTGGAATCAGGGTCGCCGTGAACGAAATGCCGAGCGCGATCAAAACACTGATGCCGAATTCGGTTAAGCTAATGCGCACCGGAATGTGGTTGATGAGATAAACTTTGGGATCGAGCGGGAATGGATTGCGATAAAGGTAACCACAAACAATTGCGCCCAAACACAAACCGATCGAGGAACCCAGCACGCCGATCAGTGCACCTTGCACAAAGAACACGCCTACAATGGTGCGGCGCGGTGCGCCCATGGCTTTCAGAATAGCAATCTCGCGGCGTTTCTCGAGCACGATCATAATCAGCGTTGCAATCACGTTAAACGCGGCCACGAAAAGAATGGTCGCGATGACCAGCGTGAGCGCTACTTTTTGCATCTCGAGCGCGGTAAATAAGTTGTGATTGAGTTCGCGCCAATCGAGCGTGTGGTAAGGCACACCGCCCAGTTTGCGTTCGAGCGAGCGCGCGATTGCTGTTGAACGCGATAGATCGCTGAGCTTAAGCTCGACACCCGTTACGGTGTCGCCATGATTGAAAAAGTTTTGCACCTCATAAAGATCCGCATACACAAGGCGCGAATCATATTCTTGAAAGCCAGCCTCGAAGATGCCAATGACTTTGAAGGGTCGACTCGCAGGCGCGGTGCTGACGCCAAATGAGCTCATGTCGAGACTGCTTTGCGGAGCAACCAAGCGCACGGTGTCGCCAATCGCTAATGCTAAATCTGCTGCAAGTGCTTTACCTACAATCAAACCTGGAACGGGGCGAGTGACAGCCGCTGAGGGTTTTCTGACGGGTTCTGCGTTGAAGAAACCTGTGTCGTCGTCGGGCAGTGTGGGTGTTTGCGCGCGTAAATTGCGTTCGACGGCACTGGGCGTAAGCGGCGCTTTGGCTCGGGCGGCCACGGGTTCGTCGGTCTCGGTGATGTCTGGCGCGCCGCGAAGCAACGCATCGAGTTCACCGCTTGCATCATCGAGTGACGACGCAGGGCCTGCACCCGGCAAACGCAATCCCGTGAGTGAACCGGCGATCATTTGGCGAGGTAGTTCAAGCACGGAACCCAACGTGCTCGGGTCTACGCCTTTAACAAGCACGCCCGAGATGCGCTCACCTTTGGTGAGCATCATTTCGTTAATAATAAAAGGTGCGGCGCCCTTAACGCCTTTCATGTGGCGAGCCTGGTCAATGACCTCGGGGTATTCGGAGAAATCAAGACCGTATTTGAGCACAAGCACGTGCGCGTTAACGCCGAGCACTTTGTTCTGAAACTCGTCTTGAAAGCCTGACGTAATCGAAAGCACTGTTAAAAGCGCGGCCATGCCCAATGCCACACCGGTGACTGCAACCGCGGTGATCACCGATATAGGCTTGCGTTTTTTTGAGCGCAGGTAGCGCACGCCAATTTGTAAGGCATAAGCCATAGCCGGTTCTAACACGAGTCGCATCAAGCGGCATCTGTTTGGCGAGACGATGGTTGGTCGTTTACTTCACTCGCGCGCCGTATCATGGTATCAACAAGTTCGAAGCGCTTCATGTTGCCAAGTTTGTTCACAAAAAAGATTGCCGCGTTGGCCTTTTGTTTTGGCGCGCTATTCGCCACGGGTGGCGTGCTGAGCGAAACGGCGCTGCATAAAACGCCTGTTGAACACGATATGTTCGTGGTGCATGCCGATGTGAAGCGACTTCGCGCGCGTATGCAAAAAGGTGATTTTGCTGGCGCGCGCACCTGGGCGCTTAGCCGGTATCGTGCCACCAAAAATGCCGACTTTTTGTGGCTTGCCGCGCGCTGCGCACAGAAACTCGAGCAGTTTGATCAAGCGGCGCTCGATTTTGCAAAGCTGGGTGCGCTAGAGAATGCGCTTAAGCCCTGGGCTCACTTGCTGGAAGCAGATCTGAGTATCGCGGCGAGTCCGGCTAGATCAATTTCGCTCACCAAACGTTTGATGAGCGACGCATGGCCTGGTGCGGGACGCGCTAAGTTGGTTTACGTGCGCGCGCTGACAAAACAGCGACGTGTCGAAGAGGCGCTGCCGGTGATTCGCGACGTGGTGCAAAAGCGTTATGCGTCGACGCCGGTGGACACGTTGAATGCGCTGGCTGAAGCGCTTGAGCTATCGAGCGCACCAAGTGACCGCGAAGAAGCGATCGAAGTGTGGCGCTGGATCTCGGTGCGCAAGCCGAAAACGCCCCTTGCCATGCGAGCGGAGGTGCGCGTGCAGGCGTTGCTCGATGCGGCGCCGAAAGAAGTGCGAGCGCGTGTTCGGGCGCGCGACGATGAATTTGCGTTTGAGCGTGCGCAATCGCTTTTTAATAGTGGCGATTGGTCGAGTGCTGCCAAGGAGTTTGACGCCATTGCACGTACAGCGGGCTTACCAAGCGAACGCGGCTGCGAGGCGCGTTTTATGCAAGCACGCGCCTTGTTTTCGAAGAAGGCTCGCCAAGAAGGCATTCCGCTGATGCAGCAGGTGATTACACGATGTAAGGATGACGATCTGAAAACGCGCGCGCGGTTCTTGAAAGCTCAAGCGCTGGCGAATGTCGATGACAACACCCAAGCCATCGATGACTACACCTCGCTGTCACATGACGCTACGCAACATCGCTTGGCAGATGACGCGCTTTTTAAAACCGCGATGCTTTTGGTCAGCGAAAAACGTCCGGTAGAGGCGCGCGCTGCGCTTGAAAGGCTGATAAACGATCATCCGAGCGGCGACATGCTTGAGCAGGCACGCTTTCAACTGGCGTGGCTCGCGCGAAGTGAGAAAGACTTTGCGCGTGCGCTTGAGCTTTTTGAGCAGTTGAGCAATCAAGCCAGTGCACCCGCTGAGGATACCTCTGGGCGTTATGCGTATTGGCGAGCGCGTGTGCTCAGTGAACTGGGGCGAAAAAGCGAGGCGGCCGAAGGTTATAGGCGTGTGATGCAGACGGTACCGCTGAGTTATTACGCGCAACAAGCCTACGTACAACTGCTTACGCTTGATGCGAACGGCGCAAAAGTGGCGCTCGAAGGATGGCGGCCGCTGCGGCATGCGAAAGCAATCGCGGTGACGACGAAGGAGTATCCCAAGGATGCGTGGTTTGAGCGGGCCGTAGCTCTGATGCGCGTAGGCGAGAGTGATTACGCCAACGAGGAACTGCGTTTTGGTAAGTGGCTTGAAAACTCACAAGATGCGGTGCAAGTTGAGCGCGTTGCAAAGCTCTATTATCATTTTGAGCTCTATCCACAACTTGTGAGTTGGATGCGTAAACAGCGCAGTTTGTTGTTTACAGAAGTCGCTTCTAAGCCAACACCGCTTTGGACGCTGGCGTATCCCAACGCATATGCGCCATTGATCGAGCAGCTGAGTAAGAAGGCCAGCATTCCAGCAGCGTTTGTGCGTGCTATCGCGCGCGAAGAAAGTTCGTTTGATGCGAATGCGGTGTCCAATGCGGGCGCACACGGATTGATTCAGTTGATTGCACCCACGGCGAAACGCTGGGGCAGCGAGATCAAGGTGCCTTACAGCGTGGATGCGTTGCATGTGCCCGAAAATAACCTACGCATTGGCGTGCGCTTTATGCAGGAGCTGTGGCGGCAGTGGGGCGCGAACCCAGGCGTGATTCCCTCGGGCTATAACGCAGGGCCGATCGCAACGCAGCGCTGGTTGAGCGAACGCCCCGATGAGCCACTTGATGTTTGGATTGAGAATATTCCCTATGAGGAAACGCGGCGCTATACACGACGCGTGTTACAAAGTTACGGCATTTATAGCTGGCTTGGCGAAGGAACATTGCCGTCGCTTTCTAAAAGCGCGGCGGGTCGTTAGCGATTCATCACTGGGTGGCCTGGCAGGGCAGATTAAGCGCGTCGATATACGCGATCATCGTGATGGTGGCCGCGGAATCGTCTTTCGTGTTGGTAGCGAGTTGACTCAGCAGATGCTGAACGTTGGCGCACGACCGCGCGCCCAGCTCCGACGTTGGCACACTGAGTTCGCGGGTGATGGTTGCTGACCACACGTTGTCGATGTGTTTTCCTGGCGTGAAGACGACATATTCCGAGACCGGTAAATCGTATTTCATCAACGCGGCCGTGTAGAACTGAATGTCGTTAAAGAAAAGACGAAGTGAGTCGTGTCGCGCGTCGGGGTTGAAATTGAGGATTTGAGTAAGGCGTCTTTCGATCGGGTTATGAGTGAATCCACCAGTGCCAAGTCGTGCGTCGAGCTCAGCAATATAGGCCCGAACAATGGTGTTGACGGTGTGGTTTAGCGATGGAATACACGCGTTGGGAGCCGCCACTTTGATCTCGTAGCCTTGACGTACTCCACAGCGCTCGGTGTGTGCGTGCCCTTCGCGAAATGGTTGCGAGAGCGGTGTTTTGCATACGACCAGTGTCTCGGACGCAGCCGGTGCGGCCTGCACTGAGGCGCGCGAGGGCGGCAGAAGAATGCTGAAGGCAACAAGCGCAAGGCGCAAAATATTACCAGGGATGGAAATAAGCACGAAACCTCTAACAAATAAGTCGAAGCGTCGTATGTATACTGTATGATAGTCTGTGTGTCAACTCACAGACCCGTGCTTAAGTGCTTTAGTTCTGGCTAAACATCGTTAATGGCTGCGCGTGTTAGAGCTCTTCTTCGAGCTCGTGCATCAGCTTCTTCGCCTTTGACGAGAGCTTTTTGGGTACGCGCACCTGAACGACGGCAATGTAATCGCCGCGACCGCGATGACCCACTTTGGGGATGCCCTTGCCTTTCAAGACCACGGTGCTGCCCGGTTGAGCACCGGCGGGAATATCTAGATCGAGCTCATCTTCTTCTGCGAGGGTAGGCACTTTGATTTTTGTGCCCAGCGCTGCTTGAGGAAAACTCAACTCAACGGCGTGAATTAAATCGAAACCATCGCGTTCAAATTTTGGATCGGCGTTCACCTGCAACACGACATATAAATGCCCTGCGGGGCCACCAAAGCGACCCGGTTGACCTTGGTGGGTTAAGCGCAAGGTTTGACCATCGTCGACACCGGCTGGGATGGTTACGGTGACCGTGCGCGATGCTTTCTCTTCGCCCGCGCCGCCGCATTTTTTGCAGGGATCGCTGATCATTGAGCCTGTGCCGCGGCAGGTTGGGCAGGTTGATGAAAAAACAAAACCACCACGCGCGCGACCGACTTGGCCCATGCCTTCGCAGGTTTGGCAGGTTTGACGCTTTTTACTTTCCGAACCAGTGGCGCCGCACGCTGAACATGGGGCTGGGTATTCAAGCGGCACTTCTTTTTTGACGCCGCGAATGGCCTCTTTGAGTTCAAGGCGCATCAGCGTTTTCAAATCCGCGCCGCCAGCGGGCTCGTCGGGACGGCGGGGGCGTGAACGGGCGCCACCAAAACCGAACACGTCACCAAAGATGTCTTGAAACTGACTAAAGATGTCTTCAACGTTGCCAAAACCACCAAAGCCGGTGTCGCGTAAACCGTCATGACCGTAACGATCGTAACGCGCGCGCTTTTCGGCGTCGCTCAGCACTTCATAGGCCTCGGCGCACTCTTTGAACTTTTCTTCGGCCTCTTTGTTATCGGGATTGCGGTCAGGGTGAAACTGCAGGGCCTTAGCGCGGTAGGCCTTTTTGATCTCCTCGACGGTGACCGTTCGGCTTACCTCTAACACCTCATAATAGTCGCGTTTGGCCATGGATATCGGCCTAGCCTAATCATTCGGCTGCTTAGGTCAATATTTCTCGGCAAATTGTCGACTTTTAAGGGGCTCGGGCCATACTTTGGCGCATGTTGTCTGAGGCGTCGGTCTATGTGCATTTTCCCTGGTGCCTAAGAAAATGCCCCTATTGCGACTTTGTTTCGTATCGCAGCGAGGGTGGCGCCATCCCCCAACGCGCTTATACCGATGCGGTGCTGCGCGAGCTTGAGCTGCGTGCGCCAAGCGTGGCTGAGCGCAAGCTGGTATCGATTTTTTTTGGCGGCGGCACGCCTTCATTATGGGAACCTTCAGAACTTAAGCGCGTGATCGACGCGATTTATGCCACGTTCTCGAATCACGCTCGTGTTGAAGTGACGGTCGAATGCAATCCGTCGTCGCTAGACGAATTGCGCGCCGCGGCGTTGGTTGAGGCAGGGGTGAATCGATTGTCGGTGGGAGTGCAGTCGCTGCGCGAGCACCATCTGCAATATCTTGGGCGCTCGCACACACCCGAGCGTGCGCTTGAAAGTTTGGGTTATGCGATAAAGCACGCTGCGCAAGCGAGCGCTGATTTTATTTTTGGGTTACCCGAGCAAAAAGTTGATGCGTGGTGCGATGATCTGACGCGCGTGATCGACACTGGCGTGAACCATGTGTCGGCCTACGCGCTCACGATCGAAGCCAAGACCCAGTTTGGTGAACGTTATCGCAAAGGCAAGTTGCCTATGGCCACCGACGATCTTTATGCCGATTTGTATCAGGCCACCGAACAGACCATGGCCGCGGCCGGGTTTGAGCACTACGAAGTGAGCAACTATGCGCGTGGTCAGCATGTGGCGCTGCATAACATGCATTACTGGCAAAGTGGCGACTACCTTGCGCTTGGCACCGGTGCTGTGGGCGCGCTCACGACGGCACCGGGGCAGGCGCGGCGCTACCGCAATATGAGCGATCCGGAAAAATATATGATGGCCACTCAAGTAGAGGCGTATGAGGGCGAGACAGAGCTGCTTGGGTCGTATGAGCTTATCTGTGAGGGGTTGATGCTCGGGCTGCGAACGGCGCAGGGCATGCACGTGCCCACGGTTGAACGCCGTGCGGGTGCAAGCGCAGAGGCTGATCGAACGCCGGTTCTTCAGCGCATGTTCGCGCAGGGTGATATTTTACGCGCAGACACATACTGGCGTGTTCCTCAGGACAAATGGCTGCATCTTGATGGAATCGTTGCTTCGCTGTTTTGATGGTGATGAAGGTTTTTGACGGCGACCCGCGCGACGGTTTAGAGTCGGAGCGCATGCCTTTTAATCGCATTCGCGTTGAGCACGTGAGCAAACGTCATGGCCGCACCATGGCGTTGAGCGACGTCGAGCTAACGCTTGATGCCGGGCGATTACATATCATTGAAGGGCCCAACGGTTCGGGAAAAAGCACCCTACTTTCGCTACTTGCGTTGCTCAGTCGCCCGACAACAGGCGCGATTCGTTATGGCGAGCACGAAGGCCAACATGAACGCAACTGGCTGCATGCCCATATTGGCTTATTGAGTCATGAGCCGATGGTCTATCCTGATTTGTCGGGTTTTGAGAATCTTTGGTTTGCAGCCAGGCTAGCGATGTTGAAGCATCCTGAGCATCGCATTATTCAGCTCTGTGAACAATGCGACCTTGGCGAGTGGGTGACGCGGCCGGCGCGCACGTATTCGCGCGGACAACTGCAACGGTTGAGCCTTGCGCGCACGCTGATTCACGTGCCGAAGCTTTTGCTTTTGGACGAGCCCACGGTGGCGCTTGATCATTCAAGTAGCAACCGTGTTGTGAACGTGGTGAAAGCAGAAGCCACTCGCGGTGCGATCGTGGTGGTTGTTACGCATGACGTAGAACTTATTTCGGCGCTCGGCGCGGATGCTAAACGCTTCCGTCTTGAGCAGGGCCGCCTTGGGGAGGCCGCGTGAGTGCGATCGTGCAGCTTTTATTGTTGGTGCGACGCGACTTGCGCATCGAACGTAAAAGTAGCGAGGTGCTGCTGAACACCACGTTGTTTGGTGTGCTGGTGGTGGTGATCGCGTCGCTCGCTTTTTATACTGATCCAGCGAGCGCACCCAAGCTTGCCTCGGGAGTGCTTTGGCTCTCGCTTGTGTTCAGCGGCATGCTTGCAATGCTGCGCGTGTGGGCGAAAGAACGCGAATGGAATGCGTTTTTGGCGTTGTGGTTGTCGTCAGTGCCGCGACCGGCGATTTATTTGGCCAAAATGATCAGCACGGTGCTTTTTATGTGTGCGATGGAAGTTGTGCTGATTCCGCTTGTTGCGCTGTTTTTTCACCTTGAACTTGATGCGCGGCTTGCAGCGCTTGCGCTGTGTGTGTTCTTGGGCATCGTTGGATACGCTGCTGTGGGCACGCTGTTTGCAGCGATGAGCGTGCGCACCCGAGCGCGCGAACTAACGCTGAGTCTAGCGCTTTTTCCACTGACCGCGCCCGCGTTGATTGCAGGCGTGGTGGCCACGCGCGGGTTGTTTGTTGATGCACCCACTGCTGAGTTGATGCAGTGGATCCGCGTGCTCTTGGCGTTTGATCTGGTGTTTGTGACCGCGAGCGCGCTGTTGTTTGAGCCACTCTTGAGCGACTAATTCTGCGTTTCGCGTTCTGCGTTTCGCGTTCTGCGTTTCGCGTTCTGCGTTTCGCGTTCTGCGTTTCGCGATTAGAGCAGCGACTCTAGAATATCGAGGGTGAGCGGCGAGGACCAATCGTTGGGTCCGTCATAACGCAAGCGGATCACACCCTCTTTGTCGATGACCCATGTTTCGGGATAAAGCTTGGTGCCAAACTTATCGCGCACCACGTGGCGATCGGGGTCAAAGAGCACATGCAAGGAAGTTGCACCATGAAACACTTCGGCAACATCGGCCCAGTTTTTGTCGACGGTGACGGCGACAAGTTCGATGTCGCTACGCGATTTGATTACGTTGGCGAGGTTTTCAAGGCTGGGCATCTCTTCGATGCAAGGCTGACAGGTTTTGGTCCAGAAGTTTAACACGACAATTTTGCCGCGATGATCGGATAGCTTCCAGGTTTTGCCAAACTGATCTCGTAGTTCAAAATCGGGTGCGATGCGATCGTTGCCCAGGTAGTGCTGCTCGGTTTTTTTTCCTTGTTTGAGGGCTTTATAGGTTTGCTGGCCGAGCAAGCCTTCAAAGGGCGCCTCTTTGCGGCGCGCTTCGCCGTGTACAAACGCAATCGCAAGTAGTGTGCATGCAATGGTTGCGAACCCGGCAGCCGCAAGGGTCGGCCATGATAAAGCGCGTTTTTTTGTTTTATCGTTCATAATGTTTTCAGATAGTGGCGTTGACCGGCAAGCTCAAGGTACGTGCCTGACGTATCTTCGCGCAGATGTTCACCAAGTGCAACGAGTGCTGGTGTATCGAACTGCGCTTGCATGTCGCGTTCAGCGATGGTGCAATAAACCAAACCCGCAGCGTCGACGCGCAAGGTACTAGGGTCAAGGCGATAATGCTCTTGGTCGGACACGTGAAGGTCTACGCCATCATTTGCCAACGCAAGCGAGCGCACAAAAAGGGGTGCGCCCTCGATAGTGACATAAGCCCAGTTGATGCTGTTTTTCAGACAATAGCGACCGTCATCCGCACGCGTCAGCCACCGGTCAAATGCCGTACTGAGCCCGTGGTGGGTGATGCGAATACCTTCATTATACCAACGACCTTCGGCATCGCGGCGGATCTTGGTTTCGCGCGAAAGCCCGGCAAAGGGCTGCGCCGGGTCGATGTTGCCTGTTGAATTGGGGTCACTCATGTTGGTATGCTTGGCTTAGAGCAGGACTATAGCATGTACGATCAAGAGAATATTTTTTCAAAGATTATTCGTGGCGAGATACCAGCCAACAAAGTGTACGAGGACGAACATTGTTTGGCCTTTCGCGACATCAATCCCGTGGCACCGACACATATCTTGTTGATCCCCAAGGCGGCGATTGAGAAGCTGTCTGAAGCACGCAGCGAAGACGAAGGTGTGCTGGGTAAGCTGTTGCTCGCCGCTGCTAAAGTTGCCAAGCAAGAAAAGTTAGAAGACTTTCGTCTGGTGACCAACAATGGGGCGCGCGCGGGTCAGTCGGTCTTTCATTTACATCTGCACTTGATAGGCGGGAGACCTTTGAGTTGGCCTCCGGGATGATGGCAGAGTTAGATACCAGACCTTAGTGGTAGATGCTGGCGCGGAAGGCGCCCGAGTCGATGCCAAGTTTGCGCATGCGTGCGCGAAGCGTGTTGGCATTGATGTTGAGCAACGCGGCAGCACCAAACACCCCACTGACGCGTCCGTGGGTGCGCTTGAGCGCTTCGGTGATGTGCGAGCGTTGCAATTCGTCGAGCGAAGCAAGCGACGCGTTCGAAGTGGACGCGTCAGGTGTGCTTACCTGAGATTGGGTAGACTCGGGCGGGGTACTTGTCGGTGTGCTGGGTTTAGGTGGCGGGATAGAACCCGTGCTCAAGTCGACTAAGACAAGGCGCCGACCTTGCCCTAGGATCACTGCGCGATCGATAACGGCAGCGAACTCGCGCACGTTGCCCGGCCAGTCGTATTCAAGCAAACGCGAAAGGCTTTTGCGATCGAGGGGTGGTGTGGCCAACCCAAACCGCTTACTGGCGCGTTCGATAAGATAATCGGCAAGCGGCTCGATGTCTTCTTTTCGTGCGCGCAAGGGTGGAATATCGATCGGAAAAGTGCTGATTCGGTACCACAGGTCTTGTCGAAATTGTTGGGCTGCGACCATGTCGCGCAAATCGCAATGCGTCGCGGTGATGAGGCGCACGTCGGTGTGCTCGGTCTTTTGACCACCGACGCGCTCGTAGGTGCCGTCTTGCAGTATACGCAAAAGACGCACTTGCACATCGGTCGGCATATCACCAATCTCGTCAAGAAAAAGCGTTCCCTGATTGGCCCTTGCGAACCAACCTTGGCGCGTGGCGCTTGCGCCAGTGAAGCTGCCGCGTTCGTGGCCAAAGAGTTCCGAATCGATCAATTGTGGGCTGATCGCTGCGCAGTTTACGCGAATGAAGGGCTTGTCTTTACGCGCAGAGGTTTCGTGTACGGCGCGCGCAACAACCTCTTTACCCGACCCTGTTTCACCAAGTAAAAGCACGGGCATGTCGGTTGGCGCAACGAGCTCAACCTTTTTGAAAACGTCACTCAGGCCACCGTCGATGCCAACGATATCGTTTGGCAATTGCTCGCGACCAAACTTCTGCAGCAAGCGCTGATTGTCGGCGACGGCGCGATTGCGTTCGTGCACCAATGCTTGAATCTCAAGATCGTGCTCGAGCAAGCTTGTCATGACGTGTTTAAGTTCCTGAGCGGTGTCTTTGCTGACGTGTTGATTGCTGAGTAAGACAAAGTAACGCTCACCAACGCGAATCGCGCTCGCATGAGGCACGTGGTCAAACACGACGGGCGATATGTGTTCTTCGGGCAGTGGACGCTGCTCATCGGCGGGTGTTAGCAACCATGACAAAAGACGATCGCGAAGATTGGGTGGCAGGGCTTGCTTGGCATGCTGCGCGAGCGCACCGCCGTAGACGGCGCGCCAGCAACTTGAGCGCACGTCAAACTCACACAATGCGAACTTTAATCCGGGATGTTTTCTTTCGAGCTCGTGGAGAAGTTGCTCAGGTGTATGTTTGAGCGAAGCGAGCTTGCAGAGATCGGTTGTGGTGAAGGTCATGGTAGAGATATATAGCGCTTTGGCAATAAACTTACCATATATAACGAAAAATTTGTCCGATCTGTCGACGTTGAAGGGGGATCACTGCTGTTCGCAAGAAAACAATAGTTAAATCAATCAGTTATATGTCTCGCGTTGACGGCACACCCTTTGCTTAAGTGGGTGGTATGCTCAAACACATTATCGAACAGATCGATGCCGCCGAACGTGCACTGACTCTCGAAGAGGTTCAGGCGCTTTTGGCACAGCCTGTGCGAAAGCGTGATCTTGAACAATGGATTAGTTTTAGTAACGAGCGCTACGCCCGACACGCGATCGTCCGCAACAAGTGGGCCGAGCTCTTGGCGATTTGTTGGTTGCCTGGACAAGCATCGGCGCCGCATCATCACGGGGGTTCGATTGGTGGCATGCGGATCATCGATGGAAGTGCGCGCGAGATTGGCTTTGATTCACAAGCCGCACAAGCCCGCGTGACGCGCGCGCTGTCGATCAAAGCGCGAGAGGTATCGTTGATTGAGGCTGATGTTGTTCATCAGGTGGGTAACTTTTCCGATCGGCCACTCATCTCGCTGCATCTTTATTCACTCCCGCTGTCTGATAAGCCTAAGTCACTTGAGGTTAAGTTTAAAAGGCAGCGCGTCAGCGCTTATGGAAGACAGAGCCTTGCGTCGACGGTGTCTGCGGTGAGCGTGATGGTAGGTGCATCATGAATCCTAAACATGTTGTGATTATTGGTGGGGGTTTTTCGGGCGCATGCGTGGCTTGGCAGATCTTGGTTCAGTACAAGGGATCTGCGCTTCAGATTAGCGTGGTCGAACCCGCCAGCGAACTTGGGCGTGGGGTGGCCTATGCTCGACAACAAGCATCGTTTGAACTTAATGTGCCAGCAAAAAAAATGTCGCTTGATCCCAGTCAACCTGACGATTTTGTTCATTGGCTTCAAGCGCAGGGGCTGCCATACAATAGTGACGACTACGCAACACGCGACGTGTTTGGTAGCTACGTGCAGACGCGTCTAAATGAACAGATTGTTGCTCGCAGAGGTGATGTCCGCTTTGCACACGTTCAAAGTAAAGTGATCGACATGACCTCACGCGCCGACGGATATCACGTTGTGCTTGAAGACGGACGTCAAATCGATGCGGATATTGTGGTGATTGCATCCGGCCTAGGAAAACTTATGATCCCGCAAGGGCTTAAACCCATTGCGGATCATTCGCGCGTGATCTTGGATCCTTGGAACGAGGCGCAGTTAAAGACCATTGCAGACAACAGCCATGTTGCTGTGATTGGAATGGGGCTCACAGGCGCTGATATTGCGGACTGGTTGCTCAAGAACAAAAGCGCCAATGTGACTTTGATATCGCGTCATGGACTCTCGCCTAGAGCTCATTACAGCGATGACGATCGATCTCGACATACGCCGTTGAACCAAGCAGAGCGACTTGCGATGCAAACAATTGAAAGCCCCGCGGTGCTTGTGCGAATGGTGCGCAAACTTTGTGTGGCACGTCAAGCCCAAGGATTGTCTTGGCAGGCGGTATTTGACGCACTGCGCGAAGATACTGCCCTTATCTGGTCGCGTTGGAGCGTGCGAGACAAGCAGCGCTTCGTGCGGCATGTGCGGCCATTTTGGGAGGTGCATCGCCACCGCATCGTGCCACGTTTGGCCCGTACGCTTGCGCGTGCACATTCTGAGCGGCGCTTGGTTTATAAGCAAGGGCATATTCGTACGGCGAAATTGATGTCGGCACGTATTGCGTTGAACTTGCGCACCAAAGAGCGCCTTGAAGCAATCGAAGTGGACCATGTTGTGTTGTGCACGGGCGCGTATGCGCATCCACTACAGGAGGCGGCGGAAACTAGACAGAGTTTTGAGACAACCTTGGTGCGGCACGGTCTTGCACGCATTGATGCGATCGGCGTTGGGCTGGAGGTTGACGATAAGGCTCAGCTTGCAACCAATCTCTTTGCGTTAGGTGCGCGGTGTCGCTCCGCACGTTGGGAAACAACCGCGGTGCCAGAACTGGCCGCGCAAGCAAAAATGATTGCTTCAACGATAGTGGGAATGTTGACATGCGTGGTGCCCGCGCGTGACCGGCTGGCATTGTTGTCGCTCTCACTTTAAGATTGACGCGGGCGCTGGCATCAGGTTCCAAGTGAAGAACGCGCCTGCGTGCTCGCGTTTGGTGATCACGGCTTTGTTCCACTTCTTTGTGGCGCTGTCGAAAATGTACTGACGTAGTTCACCTTGATCGTCGCTTGCCACGTAAAGCTCATCGCGACCGTCACCATCTAAATCGGCAAGCAGTGCGGCGTGTTCAAAACCACTGGAGCTTGGGTCGATAAGTTCTTTTTGCCACGTACCGCTCGCGCTTGGTCTGAGTAGCCATACGCCACTACGAAACGCGGCTGCTACCATTTCTTTACGACCGTCGCCGTCGATATCACCGGCGGTCAAGAATCGACACAGCCGATCGTCGATGGTGGCGACCACTTCACCTTGATTGGCCGGCGTGCCCGCAAGAAAGCGTCGAATCTCGACTGGGTGTTTCAGCGTGATCGCTTGGCCGGTACCTTCGGTCTCGGCTTCAACCGAGACATAAAGCTCGTCTTTGCCGTCATTGTTCATGTCGGTGACAAGGATCTCTTTGGCGTGACGGTTGCCAAGTTTGGCCACCACACTGCGCGCTTCGTTGGTTTTTGGAATGTAGCGAACCACCTCGCCTTGTTGGATCGATCCGTCTAGCTTGTTGGGTTCGCTTGGTGTTGCGTAAACTTCTTTTACGCCATCGCCGTTTAAGTCGCCGATTTCGATCTCGTGAACGAAAGTGTTGGCGCGCTGATCGAGCTCTTTGATGTCGACGCTTGGCCCCTTAGGAATGGCGAGCGCAACCACGCCTTGGTCGTGGGTGGCCACCGCGATGACCGCGCGGCCATCGTTATAAAGATCGGCGACTTCGGCGTCGCGCATGCGGTTGAACTTTCCGCCAAAATCTTTTTGCCAAAGGGTCTGCGCTTTCCATTGGCCAGCCTCGTGTTTCCATAACTTAAGCATCGCTTGCATACCGCCCAAGGTTAAGATGCCAGCGGGTTGTTTGGTGTTTGGATAAATGAGCGCTTTATGAAAAACATTGCTTTGCGCGTCTTCGATCGCGGCTTGCGCTTGCCATGTGCCCTTTTGTTTACCCCAGACTTCAAGCCGCGCCGCCGTGGGTTTGGCGGAAATGCGCCCGTCTGCTTCAACAGCGAACTGCGAGAGCGCGACCAACAACACCTTGTTATAAGAAGCCGCGGTCGATGGCGCAGTGTTTGCGGGTTTTGTCGCCGAGGGCTTCTTGGTTCCGCATGCCGCCACGCTGTGAAGGCTAATCCATAGGGTTAAAAGGGTTGGCAGTGTTTTACGCATAAAAGAGCCTTGTTTGTTGGCGGACACCATAGCCATTAAGCGCAGCTGCGTCTAGAAAACAAGGCAGTTGGTAAAACCTGCGAGGTTGACAATTGGGGTCCACGGGTTAGACTTGCCCGTTATGACCGATACGAAACTTTACGACAAGCGCACAGCTGCGCGTCATATTTTGCGCGGCGCGATTTCAAAGGCCGATTACGAGCGTTTTAATGCTGACTTGAAAGATGTTAGCGACAACATGGACGTCGTCACGATCAAAATCGAAGACGAAGACGACACCAGCGAAGAAACCACGGAATAGGCCTTCGTAAACAGCCGAGACGCCCATGGCCCAACCGAGCGAAGCACCCAGATCAGAGCACGAAGCGGACGCGGATCGCGAGATCAACGAGCGTTACGAACAAATCGTCGGCGGCAAGGCATTTGGGGCTTATCCGCCGGTCGATTTTACCACCTTTGTTTTGTCGCTTAAAACCTCATGTTTGATCAGTTTGGGTCAGGCTGACTCGGCATCAGAGATTGATTTGCCGATGGCTCACCATGAAATTGAGCTGCTATCGATGCTCGAAGAAAAAACGCGTGGGCTGCTCGATGGTGATGAGGAGCGCCTGCTTTTGCAGGTGCTGCGCGATTTAAAAGTGCGATTTGTGAAAATCGCATCTAAAAACTAACGTTTGCGCGGCAAACGCGTGGGGCGCTTGGGGATCGGCGCGTAAGCAGGCTTGCGCACGGGCACTATTACTGGCACCAATGCTTCGAGCTGCTTGGCGAGCCTATCAACTATGTCCTTAATATGTGGGATAATTTTCATCATAAATGGAATATTGCAGCTCTTATTAAATAGTATAAGGTTTGCATACATCTCGTCAACCTAAGAACCTAATTTATTTTGGCAAGGGCGGGCTTATTCTGGCACTTTTCGCTAACTCCACTAAATTGCTAGCTTAATTCAGTGCGTATCCATCTAATAGGCGTCGCAGGAACCGGCATGGCTTCGCTTGCGGGGCTCTTAATTAAGCTTGGTCATCAGGTCACCGGCAGCGATCAGCGTTTCTATCCACCCATGAGCGACGTCATCGCAAAATTGGGCATTCAAACTTTTGAGGGTTATCGCGCCCAGAACATCGACGCGGCCAAACCCGAACGCGTGATCATTGGCAATGTGGTACGCGCCGATAATCCCGAGGCGCTTCGGGCGCGCGCGCAAAAGCTTGAGTGTTGGTCGATGGCACACACCTTGCGTGAGGTATTGCTGAACGATCGCAGGTCGCTTGTGATCGCAGGTACCCACGGCAAAACAACAAGCACGGCGCTTGCGGCATATTTGCTTGAGGGCGTGGGCGCTGATCCTGGCTATTTGATTGGCGGTATGCCGATCGGAGCGGCGACGAATGTTGCGACCGGACACAGCGATGGCTTCTTTGTGATTGAGGGCGATGAATACGACAGTGCGTATTTTGAAAAGCAACCGAAGTTTTGGTCGTACAACCCTTATGCCGCGTTGATTACGTCGATCGAGCACGATCATCTGGACATTTATCCCGATGAGGAAAGTTATCTTGTCGCTTTTCGTGGTTTGGTTGAACGCGTTACGGCAGAGGGCCGCGTGGTTGCGTTTGCAGGTGATGCGCGTGTGCGTGAAATCGTGAAGAAAAGCGCTGCACCTGTTGAGTATTATGCGCTTAATACCGACCACTGTGGTGATGTGACGCCTGTTTGGAGCGCTGCGTTGGCAGATACAACACCGGACTATCAAGCGTTTGATTTTTATGTGGGGGGTTCATACGCGGGCCGTGCGATGACACGCCTTTATGGCGAGCATAATGTGCGTAACGCTTTGGGTGTGATCGCGCTCCTTGCAAGTGCAGGTGATTTTAAGCTACGCGATTTGATCAAATACCTGGGAAACTTTCGCGGCATCAAACGACGGCAAGAGTTGCTCGGTCATCACAAAGGCATTTATGTTTATGATGATTTTGCACATCATCCGACTGCGGTGGGTGAAACCATTGCCGCGCTTAAGCGCCGTCATCCGGGTGAAAAGTTGATTGCCGTGTTTGAACCGCGCAGCGCAACGGCGTGTCGTAATATTCATCAAGAGGTTTATCCGCGGGCATTGGCCAGTGCGGATGTGGTGTATGTGGCGCCGCTCGGTCGCGCGAACTTACATGAAAGTGAACGGCTTGATATCGAGCGCGTGGTTAGCGACGTGCGCAGACTTGGCCCAGAAGCCCATGGCGCAAGTTCACTTGACGCGCTTTACGAGCGCCTCAAGGACCAGGTGCGCGGCCCCGCCGTTGTGCTTTTCATGTCAAACGGCGACTTTGGTGGGTTGCCCAAACGCTTTTGCGAGACGTTGGTTTAGTAGTGGGCGGTAAAACGCGCGACGGCTTCTTCGAGGGCGGGTTTAGCGCCGGGGCCAACGATGTCGCCGTGGGTCATTAGAACGCGATCAATGTCCCACTTGAGGATTTCGCGTACGCTGTTTGCAACAGCTTTTTTATCGTCGGCCTTCCAGACCCATAAACGACTCATGGCGAAATGTTTGTATGTACCGAAGATTGTCAAGAACAAGCGACTCATGAATCCCGAAGGAGGCGATTGCAGGTTGAAGACCATGTCGGTGGTGATCAACGTGCGTGATGCTTTGTGAAAAAAGACCACTTCGTTTATGCTGCTTGCGCCCTCGATCAGATGCTGCTCGAAGTCGTTGGACCACGCGGGGGGCGCGGTGCGCGTAAGATGTTGGTCCCAAAAAATGTCTCGGCGCCGATCTTCAAGCCCTGGTGCTGCGTAAAGTTGCGCGCCGGGGAAGTGTTTTTTGGCTTCTTCGACAAAGAGATTGTGGAACAGATTGGGAGCGATGATGTGTTTCACCTCGCCCAATGCTTTAATTTCGGTTACCAGCGTTTGGTCCATTTTGACGGGCGAATGGATCCATAGGTCACCGTTTACAAGCCTAACGACGGTCATGCGCAAAGGTAGCCGCGGAAAATCGAGTGAGCTTTCAGCACACCAAACGTTGTCGACGATGGGTTTGAGCATGTAATTTAGATATCGAGGTTACGCACCTGAAGCGCATTGCTTTCAATGAACTCGCGACGAGGCTCGACCTGGTCGCCCATCAACACGCTGAAAAGCTGTTCGGCTTCGACGGCGTCGTCGATGCGCACTTGCAAAAGCATACGCGCCTCGGGATCCATGGTGGTGTTCCACAGTTCTTCGGGGTTCATCTCGCCCAACCCTTTGTAACGTTGTAACTGAAGCCCTTTACGGCTGCGAGCGGTGATATGATCCCAAAGGGCTTTTTGATCACCGATTTCTTCGATTTGTTCTTTACCGCTGTCGGCATTGACTACAGCGCTGTATGGCGCGGGGCCCAGCCCTTGCAAGGATGCATGCAGGGAGCGCAGCGCAGCGAGATCGTCGTTATTAAACAAGTTGAGATCGAGCAACGACACGCGGTCACCGTGATCGCTGCGCGTGCGTACAAAGATGCTGTGACCGCCTTCGGCGCTACGCAGCTCAGCGCTGAGCCAGGGCTCTTGGCCGTGGGCCTTTTGGAATATGGACTTAAGTTTTTCCAAGTACGCTTTGACGCTGGTTTCGTTGTCGAATGATTCGACTTCGCCCGCTTCAAGCAGTGCTTCAAGCAAGTTGGCGTCGATTTTGCGCGAGAAGCGTTCGACCAATTGGCGTTTGTCGCTGAGTTGTTTGATGAAGCGGTAGAGCGGATCGCCGCTGATCACGGTGGTGGCGCCCTTGGCGCGCACTGCCAAGCCATCGACACCCGCACGAAGCAAATATTCTTCAAGGGCGTTTTCATCTTGCAAGAACTGCTCTTTTTTGCCGCGCTTGGCTTTATAAAGCGGAGGTTGCGCGATGTAGAGATAACCGTTGCGAATCACCTCGGGCATTTGTCGATAGAAGAACGTTAGAAGCAGCGTGCGAATATGCGCGCCGTCGACGTCGGCATCGGTCATGATGATGATGTGGTGGTAGCGAAGTTTGGCCGAGTCGAAATTACCGCCACCTTCAACACCGCAACCCATCGCGGTGATGAGCGTGCCGACCTCGGCGCTTGATAGAATTTTTTCGAAACGAGCGCGTTCGACGTTCAAGATTTTGCCACGCAAGGGCAAAATGGCTTGAAACTGGCGCGCACGACCTTGTTTGGCGCTGCCGCCGGCGCTGTCGCCCTCAACGATATAAAGTTCGCTTTTGCTGGGGTCTTTTTCTTGGCAGTCGGCAAGCTTACCAGGAAGTGTGCTGGCATCGAGCACACCTTTGCGTTGCACCATCTCGCGCGCTTTGCGCGCGGCTTCACGGGCGCGCGCGGCAAGCACCGTCTTTTCGATGATTTTGCGCGCAACCTGAGGGTGCTCTTCAAGGAACTGGCCCAGTTTGTCGTTGACGATCTGTTCAACCAAACCTTTAACTTCGCTTGACACGAGTTTGGATTTGGTTTGTGAATCGAAGCTTGGATCGGGGTGTTTGATCGAAAGCACTGCCGAGATGCCTTCGCGCACGTCTTCACCTGAAAGGCCCGCTTGCACGTCTTTAAGCAAGTTGGTCTTGGTACCGTAGGTGTTGAGCGTTTTGGTTAGCGCAGCACGATAACCCGTTAAGTGTGTGCCGCCGTCTTTGTTGAAGACGTTGTTGGTGTAGCAGTAAATGCTTTCGCTGTAGCTGTCGTTCCATTGCATTGCCACTTCAACTTCAATGCCATCGCGCGTGTCGCGCACATAGATCACTTCGTCGTGAAGTTGGTTTTTGCTTTTGTTGATGAGCTCGACAAACTCGCGAATGCCGCCGGCGAACTTATAATGCTGAGATTTTTGGTGGCGCTCATCAATGAAATGGATTGAGAGCCCAGCGTTCAGGAAAGAAATCTCGCGCAAACGGTTGTTAAGCAGGTCGTACGAGAACTCGGTGTTTGAAAAAATTTCTTTGTCGGGCATGAAGGTGATTTTGGTGCCCGTGCGTTCGCTGTTGCCGGTGGCTTTGATCGGGCCCTTGGGGGCGCCACGCTCGTAGTCTTGACGCCAGACTTTGCCTTCGCGATGGATCTCAAGCTTCAGCCATTCGCTGACTGCGTTGACGGCGCTCACACCCACGCCATGCAAACCGGCCGACACTTTGTAGCTTGCGTGATCGAATTTGCCGCCTGCGTGCAGCACGGTCATCACAACCTCGGCGGCGCTTTTGCCCTGTTGGGCGTGCATGCCTACTGGAATGCCGCGGCCGTTGTCTTCGACGCTGACAGAGCCGTTTTCGTGCAACACCACTTCGATGAGGTTGCACTGACCAGCCAGATGTTCATCGACCGAGTTGTCGACCACTTCCCAGACTAAGTGATGTAAACCCGAGCCGTCGTGCACGTCGCCGATGTACATACCGGGACGCTTGCGCACTGCTTCGAGGCCCTCGAGAACTTGAATGGCCGACGAGCCATAATCTTCATTTTGCTGCTCGGCTTTTTTGGCCGCTTTTTTAGAAATTTCTTCGTTTGATTCCACTGATTGACCATAGCGATGAAGGCCCGGTTGGGCAAGGCAATTGGGTGTTTTTTTCGCGGGTCAAGGTGAGTGCTAAGATCTTGAAAAAAATGGTGTTTCTTTTAGTTGTCGGGCTTCGCATCATCGGCTCTTCGCGGAGCGCTAACCGTATGCTAAATTATGCTGCTGTCGCTATTTTCTAGTTTGTTGGTAGCTTATGAAGAGTCGATTTCTTAGTGTTTGTTTTTATTTGATACCCTTCGTTTTGTTTAGCGTAGCGTTTGCTCTTAAAATGGGCGCTGCACGCTAAAATTTGCTGGATTTGCCGTGCATTGGGTGCTTTGGGTCGTTGCGGACTATGATGCTCCTATGCGACATGCGATCGACGGTTGGGTCTACACGTATACCTTGATTGGCGCGATGTGTTCCGTGGCGAGCGGGTGTGGAAAAAGTGATAACGAGCTTGCACCAGCCTGCGTGCCCAGCGCCGAGCAATGCAACAACAGAGACGATGATTGTGATGGGCAGGTCGACGAAGACTTTTCGGGCGCCCCATTACAGATCGTGTCGGTGAGCCCCGATAACAACGCGACGGGTGTTGGGACCCTGTCCACAGTCAGCATCGAGTTCTCGCGGCCTGTGGCGCCCGCGACCATTTCGAATGCGAGCGTTGTGGTAACAGGCCCGGTTGGCGCATTCGTGGGCGATTTTAGTTTTGATGCGGCCAAAGTCGTGTTCACGCCGCGCAATGGTTTTGGGGTGCTTACGAGCCATCACGTTAAGGTGAGTAGTGTGAAGGCCGGCGACGATTGCGGCGCGCTCGATATGACACGGGAGTGGGACTTCACAACCGCGGACGGCGCATGGAATGATGCAGTGACTGTTTATAGCGATACCCAGGACAAGGCGGAAGTGCTTGAGCTGGCGGGGGTGCTCGATGATCAAGATCTTGGCACAGCACTCATGATTCGAAAGTTTGGCGATGGACAAAAGGAAGTGGACGTTTTTCACACCAACAAGGTTAATCAGTGGGCGGGGCGCGACACGTTGCAAGATAAAGGCAGCGACGAACCTCGTCATTTGCAGCTTGCACAAAATGTGGATGCGACGGTGCTGGCGTTGTGGCAAATGGGAGCGGACAATTTTGCCCAGCTAATTTGGCGTGAACTTACACCAACGGGATGGACTGCAGCGGGGGTTGTCGCGCCGGGTCAGCCGCGCGCGCGTCCTTCGCTTGTGGTTGATGCGAATAGGCAAGCGCACCTTGGTTTTTTTACTCAGGTCGATATCGCTGGGTCGGACACAACCTATGCAGTTGATTTTTCTGGCGGACAGTGGGGAGCACCTGCGCTGCTTGCACCGCTTTCTTCACTTGCGAGCTCAAGCCAAATGGCCACGGCGCCCGACGGTCACGCGATGTTTGTATGGGGCGATCTAACGAAGAAGCGCATCCTCTTTAGTCGCTTTACGCCAGGTAGTGGTTGGGACGCGAGTGCCGGGAATGTTAGCGAAATGGTGATCGACGCTGCAGCGAGTATTGGCGTGGGTATGGATGCCGAGCACAATGCAATAGCGGTTTGGATCAGCAAAAATGGTGCACGTAAAACGGTATGGGTTGCGCGCTATCACGCGAGCGAACAAGCCTGGGATTCGCCCGTGGCGCTCAAAGACAACAACAGTGACGACGCGAAGGAAGCGCAGTTGGTGGTTTCGGCGTCAGGTCATGCCATAGCGGCGTGGACGTACCAAACACAGAATCAAGCGGTGTGGGCGGCAACCTATGATGGGAGTGGTTGGCAGCCGGCAAGCGCGATCAGCCAGAACAGCAATGCGGCTCAGCTACTTTGTCGCCATGCGCTTTTTATTGACCCGCGTGGGCACGCCGTAGCGTTGTGGCAAAACGGCAACGCAGGTGGGCTGGTTTATAATCGTCATCGCGCGAGCGAAAACACTTGGGTGGGCGCGAACGATTTAGCTACTTTGAATGCCGATGCGATCGGCCTTTGTGATTTGAATGGAAATCGCAACGGGCATGGTGCCGCGCTTTGGACGCGCGTGCTTAGCAGTGGTAATGCGGTCAGTGAAGGTCGGGTTGAAGCCAGGCTTTTTCGTTAGTCGCCAGTTGACTACCAGTTGACTACCAGTTGACTAAGGGCTGGGTTGGTCATAGCTTGCTTAGCGATGAGTGCGCTGCTTGCCTATTTTCACTATTTCGGTTTTGCACTGTGTGTCGCTGGTGTGCTTTTGCGTGGAAGAGGTTTTAAGCAAAGCAAAACGACGCCCAGTGTCGAGGCCACCAGCTTGACCCTGCTCGGTGATAACTTATGGGGGGTGGGCGCGCTGTTGATGCCAATTACAGGGTTCATTCGCGCATCGGGCTTATATGAAAAGCCTTGGGAATTTTATCTACACAACCATTTGTTTTGGACGAAAGTTGGGCTCTTTGCGGTGATTGGCGTTATCGAAACGCCGATTATGATTCAGCTGATTCGTTTTCGGCGCGCTCGAAAAGCTGATCAGCCGCTAGCGCTTGGCGCGCTGACTTTTGCGAAATACTATCGCATCAACCATATTGAACTTGGTTTGCTTTTTTTGATTCCGATTTTGGCGGTGATGTTGCATCGGGGCGTCGGATACGTTGCACCGCATTAGCTTGCGGCTGTAACACGTGCGACGAGGAATTTGAGATAGCGGCCTTCGGGGTGCGAGACCAATACCGGATGATCGGGCGCGTGGCCCACGTCGTGAATGATTTGAAGGTTAACTTTGGCGTGGTACGCCGCTTTGGCGAGCACTTCGTGAAAAGCGTCGGGCGACACTTGCGCGGTGCAGCTCGCGGTTGCGATCAAGCCGCCGCGATCGACCACGCGCAGGGCTTTTTCATTGAGATGAAAATAGGCCTTAAGCGCCGCGTCACGTTGGTCTTTGCTTCTGGCCATGCTCGGCGGGTCGCAGATCACAACGTCGTAGCGCTTGGCTTGCGAATGGGCGCGCGTTAAAAACTCGCTGACATCTTCGGCGACGAAAAGATCTGACGCGGGGTTGAAACCATTGAGCGTGTGATTGTGTTTTGCGTTTTCGATGGCTCCCGGGGAAATGTCGACTTGTGTCACCTGGGTTGCCCCGCCGCGACGCGCATAGAGCCCAAAAGCACCTGTGTAGGCGAAAAGATTGAGCACGCTTTTGTTGTGTGTGATGGTTTCTATCCACGCGCGATTGTCGCGGTGATCTAAAAATAGCCCTGACTTTTGGCCGCGTTCAAAGTTGACGTTGAACTTGAGGCCGTTTTCGAGCACCTCAAGCGTGGCTGGTGCGCCCTGCCCCTTGAGGATGTTGAGCCTTGAGCCCTTGGAGTCGTCGTCGTGTTTGTGTACGATGCCTTGGATGTTTGAATCAAGCTCGCTCAGCGTTTGGACAACTGTTGGAAGCAAGGTCTTGATGCTTTCGGCGTAAGTCAGCGCAACCAAATGATCGGCATAGCGATCGATGACAAGCCCGGGCAATAGATCGCCCTCACCAAAAATGACGCGATACGCATTGGTGTGCGGCGCCTCATGAAGCGTGGCGCGCGCATGCCATGCAGCACGCACACGCTCTTTGACGAGCGCGGCGGGATCTTGAAGCTTGCGCGAAAAGATGCGCAGTGCGATCGGCGATGTGGCGTCCCAAAGACCCAAACACTGTGCGTCTTTGGCCTTAACATTCACCCAAGTGCCCGAGGTGAAGCGCGCGCTCTTGGGCACGTGGTCGCGATAAATCCAGGGGTGCCCGCTTGTGATCACCTTGTGCATGGAGGCAGGTAGCTCGACCACGGGCAGCTTGGGCACTACCGGACGAATATTGACCGTGTCTCGTCGCATGGGCTTAACCGTTGGCCCCAAGGACTCGCAGATGTTTTCGCGCGTTTGTGTTGCCGGCGGCCGACTGCAGTCGACCGACAAGGTCGTAATCGGCGGATTTGGTGATATGCACTTTGGCGAAGGTGCCAGGTTCAATGGTTATTTGTTTACGCGCAGGCAAGGTAATGATCACTTTGCCGTCGATTTCGGGCGCTTGGCCGGCGTGACGGCCCTCAAGCAAGAACTCGCTCTCTTCGCTTTCGCCTTCAATCAACACGTCGATGTCTTTGCCCACCCATGTTTTGTTTTTGGTGCGACTAATCGTTTGCTGCGTTTGCATCAGCGAGTGATAGCGCGCTTCGATGACATCGGGCGCGACAAGGTCAGTCATGGCGCCAGCGTGGGTGCCTTCTTCATGTGAATAGGCGAATACTGCTAAGCGATCAAACTTCGCCCACTCAATGAATTTTTGCAGTTCGGAAAAATCGGCTTCTGTTTCGCCGGGGTGGCCCACTATGAACGCTGAACGAAAGGTCATGTTCGGGATTTTTTCGCGCATGCGCTCAACCAGCGTGTAAAGCCGCTCGCCGCCGTGACCGCGACGCATGCGGGTGAGCATGTTGTCACTTGCGTGTTGTAAGGGCATGTCGATATAGGGCACCACCTTGGGATGCGACGCGAAGAGCTCGAAAAGTTCGTCGCTGAGTTTTTCTGGGTAAAGATAAAACACGCGCAACCAACGCAGGTGGTCAAGCTCACCCAGACGTTTGATGAGCTCGACGAGTTGACCACGTTCCTTGAGATCGCGGCCATATGAAACAGTGTCTTGGCTAATCAGATTGAGTTCGACGACGCCTTGTTCGGTGAGACGTTTGGCTTCGGCGTATAGATCGTCGATGCTGCGTGAACGCTGCTTGCCGCGAAACGATGGGATGGCGCAAAACGAACACGCGCGTGAACAACCTTCGGCGATTTTTAGGTAAGCGCTGTAACTGTATTGTGATAGGCGCCGCGGATCGAGCGCGCTGAGCGTGTGTTCGGCGGGATTGCCGATCAGCATGCGCGGCGGAATGCTTTTTAGATCGCTCGCCTTAAGGATGTCTTTAAGTTTGAGCATGTCGCCGGTACCCAAGAAGTGGTCGACTTCGGGCATGCTCTGAGCAAGTTCGGCGCCGTAACGTTGCGAGAGGCAGCCGGTCACCACCAGTTTTTGGCAGTTGCCATCTTGTTTGAGACGCGCCATCTCAAGAATGGTGTCGATCGACTCTTGTTTAGCAGCATCGATGAATCCACACGTATTGATTACGATAACTTGTGCAGCGTTTGGGTCTGATACATGCTGATACTGCTGATCGTCACTGACACCGAGCATGACCTCGGTATCGACGCGGTTTTTAGGGCAACCGAGCGAAACGAAATGAATGGTCGGTTGAGGAGGGTTGGCCATGAAAAGGTTGCAAATTATGAACTTTTTTAGGGTTTTGGTCAACCGAGCGGCAAAAAGCGGGCTTTTTGCACAGAAGTGTTGTCAGTTAGGAGCGAAACCTTTATTGTGAAGTGAGGTGCTGGCGGATGGGTCTAGGCCCCGGAATGTTCTGAAACTTTCGCAAGAAAGATCGCGCTGGTAGGACTGTGAGGCATCTGCCTTTGTTATCGAACGCTTTCAGCTGCAACAAGAAAGCGCCGGCTTGTCCGGGGGAGGGTTAGAAATGAACTGCACTAAACGTAACCTCTTGCTGAGGGTTGTCATCAGTTAGTTCTCTGCCCTCGCAAGAGGATTTCGGAGGGGCGGCTTTCACAAGAAGGCCGCCCCTTTTTCTTTTAGGCGCTAGGGAAGTTGAAAGAATAGGCCGTTTTGTGCGGCTTGTGGATTCGTAATGGAGGACAAAAAGGTTTGCGTGGCGGTGCCGTCGTAACTTGTGTCGTCGTCTGTGCCGGATTCAAGAACGAGCGAGTCGGCAGGTGTTTGTGTAAAACTTCCGCCGTCGGTGCGTGCGAAGCGTGACAAACACGCAATGGTGGATTGTGCGCGCGCTTCGCTTTGTTCTTGTTTGATTTGGTTAAACACATTAACAACATAGTCGCGAAAGAAGCGTGACTTACCAATGTATTTGGTGCGCATCGACCGGCACTTATTGAGTTGGGTTGCGTCCAACACATTGGTCTCACTTAGCGCTGCGAGCGGAAAGCAGTTGGCATTACTGACCGCTCCATAAATGGTCATTTGTGTTCTGCCCTGATCGATTTGATAGAGTGGACCGCCTGAGTCGCCTGGGTTGGTTTGGGGGCCTAGCTTTGCATCACAATCACGATCTGGATAAAAAGCGATTTGTGAGATGTCGTCAAAGGTCTTGTAATCGTAGATAGTTATTAGCGGATCGGTGAACATGAATGAGGTACCGCTGGCCATGTGCGTGCGTGTGGCAGCAAAGGCTTTGTCTAGACACGCCGTGTCATTGTCGTCGACACACTTGCCGTAGTTGGTGCTGATGCGATAGGCCGCTTCGGAGTCGATGTTGGCGCCGCCGGCATCGAGTGTTTTGATATCCGCGGGCGGATCGGGTGAGAACGCAACTGGCAAAAGATTGAGTCGCGCAGCCGCCGAGAATTGCGCCTGCCTGAAGGGCGTGGGCCAATGCAATGCGGCTAAATCGTGTGGAAAACTTAAGCCGGCGGTGGCGCTTGCTTTGGAATGATATACCCAACCGATATTCGAGCGCTTCTCGCACAAAGGTTCAAGAAAACCTTGGTTAAAAATCACACAGATGTATTGTGTCTCAGCGGCCGTAATAAAGCTAGACACCACATGCGCGGCGGTAAGAATGACGTCGCCCGCTGTGCCCACCACAACACCGGTGCCGCGTTTTGAAGTTGCAGATTCTTTCAAGCGTTTGAGCGTGGTCGAGTCCCAGTGCAAGATCGGTTCACTGTGACCCACGAGCACCACAACATTTGGATCGCCCGGACCGAAGTTAACCGTTTCGGTTGATGCATCATCACTCGAGCTGCAGGCGACTAATAATAACCCAAGCGCACAACTCAGATAAGTGAGTCGTTGGCGACCAGCGTTCATGAGCCTTTAACTTTTGCGAGCAGCGCATCGATGATTTCAGCGGCAAGGTCGCGCTTTAAGATGGGGCCCATCGCTTGGATGCCGGTCGGGCTCGTCACGTTAACCTCGATCAGTTTTCCGGCGAGAATATCGAGGCCAACAAACCACAAACCGTCGGCTTTAAAGCGCGGCGCAAGCTTGGCGACAATGTCGCGATCGTGTGTGGTCAGTGTGTCGGCTTCGGCGCGGGCGCCGATGGCGAGGTTACTGCGAATGTCATCGGCGCGCGGAATGCGGCGCATCGAGCCTAGGATTTGGCCGTCGAGTACGAGCACACGTTTGTCGCCTTCGCTTTGAATTTCGGGCATGAACGCCTGCACCATGACTAAACGTTTGCCGAGCCTTGTTTGCAGCTCGACGATACCGCGATAGTTGGTGTCGCTTGCGCGCAGCACCATCACACCTTCGCCGCCTTTGCCGTCGAGCGGTTTGATCACTGCTTGGCCGCCCTGTGCATCGACAAAGCTGCGGATCTCGGTGTGGTCGCTGGTGACGATGGTCGGCGGCATCAGATCGGCAAAAAAATGCGTGTAGAGTTTTTCGTTGGCCTCGCGCAAACCACGAGGGTCGTTGAGCACAAGGGTTTGTGAGCGCGCAAGTTCGAGAATTTGTGTAGCCCACAAATAGGCGTCGTCGAAGGGAGGCTCTTTACGAATCAGAACAGCAGCATAATCGTCAAGGTAAACTCGGCTCACCTCACCAAGCTGTAAGGGTGGGTCACTTGCGCGCGATGCTTGTGCTGGGCGCGCGTAGGCAAATGCGCGCGCTTGTTCGAGCCCCAAATCGCTGACCAAACAATGTTCGATTTGAAATCCGCGTTTTTGTAACTCGAGCATCCAGGCAAACGAAGTATCGCTTGCCGGGCGAACGGTGTGCACGGGATCCATGACAAAGAGAAAGCGCATTGCGGCTAAGTTTGGCGCATTGGGCTTGCCTAATCAAGCCCGGCTCGTATGGTTAGCGCGTTTATTGAACGAGGACGTCATGCGAATTATCTCATTGATAACAACCCTTTCGGTTCTTCTTTTTGTTACAAGCGCTCAAGGCGAACAAAAAACGCATTTCAGCGAATATGCGGTGGTTGCGGGCGAGGCGCAGGCTGCACAAGCGGGCGCGCAGATTATTGAGCAGGGCGGTAGTGCGGCCGATGCGGCGGCGGCGGCGATGTTAACGCTCGGATTGACGAGCCCGATGTCGAGTGGTTTTGCCGGTGGCGGATGGGGTTTGTATTACGACGCCAAAACGGCCCAAACCGTGTTTCTTGATTTTCGCGAACGCGCTCCAAAAATGGCATCACCGAACATGTTCGTAAAGCAAAAAAATCCGGCAGAGGCATCGCGTATTGGCGGTCTCGCAGTGGCTGTGCCCGGAGAACCCAAAGGGATAGAGCAGCTGGTTAAACGTTTTGGTAAACTCGATCTTGAACATGTGACCGCGCCCGCTCGCCGCTTGGCTGAGAATGGCTTTTATTTGTCGGGCTATTTTGTGCAGATGGCAGGCAAGTTTAAAAGCCAGATTTACAAGGACCCGTATGCGTCGACGTGGTTCAACAATGTCGGGCGCATTGAAGCTGGGACCGTGCAGCGCAATCCGGCCTTAGCAGAAGTGCTTGCTTGTTTTGCACGCGAAGGTTCGAGTTGTTTTTATACCGGTAAAGTGGCTAAGGCGATGGTCGCTGAGATCAAAAAGCGCGGAGGCGTCTTGTCGCTAGAGGATCTGAAAGACTATCAAGTGTTTGAGCGACAAACGCTGAGCGCCGAACATTTTGGTTATGAGTTTGTGACAGCGCCTGCGCCCAGTGCAGGCGGATACATCATGCTTGCAAGCCTTGGGCTTTTAGAAGAGTGGCTTGGTAAGCGCAAACCAAGCGAGAACGCCGAGTGGTACCATATGCTTGCAGAATCATGGAAGGGGCCTTTTATCGATCGCACTCAATACATCACCGACCCTGTCGACACGACCGTGTTGATGAGCGAGCTGCTTAACCCGGCCCGCATTGCCAAGCGCGCCAAGGTTTTCAATCGGCAAACTGCGCAAGAGCCGGAAAAATATGACGTTCCACTGGGTGAGCGCGCGCGCAAGAACTATCCCGCTGAAGACCATGGCACGTCACACGTGTGCGTGGTTGATAAAGAAGGCAACGTGGCGTCGTTCACCACGAGCGTGAACTTGCCGTTTGGCGCTGGATTTAGCGTACATGGCATGTTTATGAACGACACGATGGACGACTTTAACCAACCTGGAGGTGCGAGCAACGCTTTTGGTTTACACAGCGGTGAGCTCAACCAACCGAAACCAGGACGCACTCCAGTGTCGAGTACCACGCCCACGATTGTTTTCAAGAACGGTAAGCCGGTCATGTGTGTGGGCGGCAGCGGCGGATCGCGAATTGTAACTGCTGTCGAGCAGGCGGCGCTTAGGGTGCTGCTGATGAAGCGATCTGTGCTCGATGCTGTTACCCAACCGCGTATTCATCATCAGGCGATGCCCAACGAAATTTCGTATGAAGACATGGATGCCAAAACGATGATTGCGCTCACCAAAATGAAGCACAAGACAAGCGGTGACGCGCCTTTTTCTGGCGCAGTGCAGATGATTCATATCGGTGAGGGTAAAACGCGTTCGCTCGAAGCAGCGAGTGATCCACGCAAACAAGGGTACGCGGCGGGGCGTTAACATTTTGGATGACGTGCTTTGGGTGACATGCACTTTAGTGCGTGTCACCCATTCTGTGAGTTACCTCAAATCCAGAGGTGACACGCACTAAAGTGCATGTCACCGTGAAGTGCATGTCACCGTGAAGTGCATGTCACCGTGAAGTGCATGTCACCGTAAAGTGTTAGAGTTTGTGTGCGGCAATGTATTTCTGCGTGAACCCGTAGATGCGGTCGTAATGTGCTTTAGTGGTTTCGACGATTAACTTTTCGACCATCTTGCCGAGGCCAAGAATGCGCACGTTCACGTCGCATTCGCATACGCGTTCAACGCTGTGGTCGGTTATTTTGTCGAGCCAAATTGTGCCTTGGATTTCCACCTTGTCGGGAACTTGCGAAGGGATGACTCGGTACTGCCAACGACCGGTACTCGGATCGAAATGGCCGTGTTCAACGTATCGAACGCGTTGACCGATAACCTTGCGCAGCAAGTCGGGGATTTCAACGTTGGGCTCAAGTGAAAGTTTACGCTCGAGGCTACCGTCGTCGTTTTTTTCGAAATCGATGATTTCAAAATGCGCAAAGCCTAAACCTTCAAGATAGGCCTCGCGGTTGTATCGTTCGTCAAAAAAAATCTTGTCCCAAAAGACGTCTTTGGAAACGTTGTAAACATTGCGAACCTCAAAGTGCATAGCGCGTGGAGACTATTTTGAACCAGATTTGCGCGATTTGTCACTTTTATTTCGTTTGACGCCTTTGCTCGGCTCTTCCTTCTGCGCGGGCGGGTGGCTTTGGGCCTTGGTTTTTGCTTTGTTATCTGCTGCGACCAACACGACGGTGATGTTGTCTTCGCCGCCATTTTCGTTGGCTTCCTGAATCAGCGCCTTGCAACCCTTGTCGAGATTGCCGTCTGCCGCGAGCACAACCTCACAAAGCTTCTCGTCGCTCAGCATGCCGCTTAGACCGTCGGAGCAGAGCAAAAAGATATCACCTGGCAAAACCTCTTCGGTGGTGACGTCAACGACGACCGTGCTTTGCATGCCAAGTGCGCGGGTAATTACGTTCTTAGGAAGCTCTTGACGTTGCTCGGGAGAAATGTCTGGCAAGAAGATCATGTACTCGTTGATGAGCGAATGATCGCGGGTCAACATCGTGATCTTTTTGTCGCGTATGCGATAGGCGCGGCTATCGCCCACATGGGCAATGTATGCGCGTGCGCGATCGGGCACATGCACCAGCGCCACGACGGTCGTGCCCATCCCATACATTTCTTTGTCTGCGTAAGATGCTTCGAAGATCTTTTTGTTGGCGAGTTTTATGCCCGACACCAAACGATTTTCTTCGACTGTTAATTTAGGATCGTAGTGAAAAGGCCAGGTCACATCTTCGCGCTGCGTTTCTGAGAAAAAGCGCGAGAGCACTGCTGTGGCCATTTTGCTCGCAATGTCGCCGGCGCGATGACCGCCCATGCCGTCGGCAACCACGTAAAGAGAATGTTCTTCACAAAGGCAGAAGCTATCTTCGTTATGTTCACGTTGAAGGCCGACGTCGGTTTGACCGGCACAGGTAACCTTAATCATGATAGCTACGCATCACCCTTAGCGGATGATTTTAACCCATATCCGAGCGACTGTCCGCCCCTTGGGGATAAAAACACGAAAAAAGACGGGTCGATTGCAGGCGGACGCAAGACTGATATAGGCTATATTGGCGGGCGATCAGGTCCTAAACGAGCTTTTAATGCGCGCAAACACACTATCTAATCGGTCACGGGTCATTTTAGGCGATAGCCTTGAGGTCCTTCGCACCTTGCCCTCGCAATCGGTGGACCTTGTGTATATCGACCCGCCCTTCAACACAGGCAAGGTGCAAAAGCGCGTGTTTCTAAAAACCACACGCACTGAAGCGGGCCAGGGCACACGGCGAGGTTTTCAAGGGCAGCACTATCAAAGCGAAGTGCAGAGCGAAGCGGCTTACGGCGACAAGTTCGACGATTACCTGGCATTCTTAAAGCCGCGCATCGAGGAGACCCATCGCGTGTTGAAGATGACCGGGTCTTTTTACTTTCATATCGATTATCGCGAAGTGCATTATTGCAAGGTGCTGATCGATGGCATCTTTGGGCGCGACAATTTTTTGAACGAGATTATTTGGGCATACGACTACGGTGCGCGGGCCACCAAACGTTGGCCGGCAAAACACGACAACATCTTGTTTTACGCGCGCGATAAAGGTCAGTATTATTTTGACACTACAGAAGTCGATCGCATTCCGTATATGGCGCCAGGCTTGGTGGGCGAGGAAAAAGCTGCAAAGGGAAAACTGCCTACCGATACGTGGTGGCACACCATTGTGAGCCCCACAGGCAAAGAAAAGGTGGGTTACCCCACACAAAAGCCACTGGGCATTTTGCGGCGCATTGTGCGCGCGTCGTGTCCGCCCGAAGGCGTGGTGCTCGATTTTTTTGCCGGCAGCGGCACGACGGGCCACGCTGCACTTGAGTCAGGCAGGCAAGCGATTTTGGTCGACGCGAACCCCGAAGCCGTCGAGATTATCGAACGGCGGCTAAAGCGCGTTAGTTTGCAGGCTTGAGCGGTAGCCGATCGTGCGCTTGTTGCGCGATCAGTGAGGTCATCGTCGTAAACCCAAGTGCATGTATCTCGACAATGGGCCTAAATGTAGCAGTGTTGAGTGTTTGGCAAAAAGGGCTTATTTATTGGATATTTACTGGAATAAAGCTGCCAATGCGCTAGTGATTAGCGGTGAAGATTTGGATAACGTTGTTTGGGGTCGCGCTTTTGGCGAGCGGGTGCCAATCGAAGATTGGTGACAGCTGCGGCTCGTCGATCAACTGCTCGTTTGCGGGTAACCGTATTTGCGACGGAACTCAACCGAGTGGATATTGTACGATTCGCGGTTGTGAGGCGAACTCGTGCCCGGGTGAAGCCACGTGTGTGAAGTTTAGACCCGACACCGAGCGACTTTCAAGCACCTGGTGCATGCGTAAATGTGGTGGCAACGGCGATTGCCGCGATGACAGCAGCGCCACGTCGCACTATCGCTGTGTGACCGGCGACGAGATGGGCACCAACGTTGCGCGCGTGATCGACAAGAACACGGCGCAAACGTTTTGTGCGTCGATGCCGCGCTAAATCACCTGTATGGGTAGCAAGAAAGGTTGAGTTGAACAGGCTCGGGAAGAGGCTAAACCCGCTCACTTTTCGTTGCGCCGCTGCGCGACGAGAAAGAGCGCTACGCCTTTGGCTTCGCGAATCGTTCGCTACTGTTTAGCCCCTTCCCGCGCCTGCTCAACTCAACCTCTCTTTATACGAGTTTCATGCAGTTCACTTGACCGTAGCGCGCGGTTGTTTTTTTCCCGGCAATCTTGCGCATGGCCTTATAATGCTGCGGGGCTTGTTTAAATGTATTTTCTTTCGCGAGCATTGCGTGCAGCACTCACCGTTTGGGGTGTGTCGACATTTGCGTTTTTATTATTGAGGCTCACGCCTGGTGATCCAGCGCAGGCGATGCTGGGTGATCAGGCAAGCCCCGCTGAGATTGCAGCGCTGCGCAGCACGCTTGGGCTTGATCGCTCGATCGGCGTACAATATGCGGATTTTTGTCGGCATGTTGTCGATGGCAGCCTTGGACATTCGTTTCGTAAGCCTGAGCAGAGCGTGCGCGCCGTGATCAGCGAAGCGTTGCCCAATAGCGCCAAACTCAGCGCGTATGCGCTTGCGATCGCGTGGCCTATTGGCTTAATCCTGGCAATCGCCGCAGCCCTTTGGCCACGATCGCGCGTCGAGCGCGGGATCGACAACGCGTCGCTCTTGGGCTTGGTGGCACCGAGTCTGTGCACCGCACCGCTCGCCATTTTGGTCTTCGCTGTCAAGCTTCGATGGTTGCCGCTGCCAGGTGATGACGAGGCGGGTGAAGCGTTGTGGGTGCTACCGGCGGTGATTTTAGCGATTCCACTCGCGTCGATTTTGACGCGCCAAGTGGGCGCCGCAATGCACACCATTCGCGACGAGCTTTATTATCAAGCGGCGCGGGCGCGCGGCTTATCCCCACTGCGCGTGTTTATGCGTTATGGCCTGCGCAATGCGCTGCTTACGATTATTACACTCGCGGCGCTTCAACTTGCGGCGCTTCTGACAGGTGTTGTTGTCGTTGAGAAGATTTTTGAGCGACCTGGACTTGGGTTGTTGATTCTTGAGGCCTTTAACACGCGCGATCTGCCGTTGATTCAAGGGTGCGTTTGGTTTACTGGGCTCGTGTACGCAGTGGTGAATTTTGCGCTGGAAATGGTTTATGGCTGGGCTGATCCGCGCACACGAGAAGCGAGCGCAGATCGAGGAACATCATGAACGCGCGATTTTTACCCAAGTATCGCGCGGCATTTGGTATATGCGCGCTCTTTGTTGCATTGGCAGCGCTTGGGCGTGCGCTTGCGCCTTATGATCCGCATCGACTTGATCTGCGCGCAAGCTTTGCCGCGCCATCGACTGCGCATTGGCTGGGCACGGCTGACAATGGTGTTGACTTGTTAAGCGCCCTACTTTACGGCGCACAGCGTTCGGCGATTGTTGCACTAAGCACTGTCGCGTTGTCGCTTAGCGTGGGCGTGCTGATTGGCGTGGTCGCTGCGGTGCGCGGCGGCACACTTGATTTTGTGCTGATGACGGTTGCCGATTGGGTGCAATCTTTTCCAGGACTTGTGCTCAACGTGGCGATTTTTGCCACGGTTAAGGATCCTAATCTGTGGCACTTGGTCGGGGCGCTATCACTGCATGGTTGGGTGCTTTTTGCGCGACTTGCACGCGCCGAGGCGCTCACGATTCGATCGACCACGTTTATTGAAGCTGCACATGCGCTTGGGATCCCAGGGTGGCGCGTGTGGCTATTTCATTTCATTCCCAACTTGGCGGCGCCTCAGCTGGTTCAAGCGTCGAACGCGGTGGGTCATGTGATCATTGCCGAAAGTACGTTGTCATTTTTAGGCGTGGGTCCCTCGTCGAGTTTGTCTTGGGGCTTGCTACTGGATCAAGGACTCGGTGTGCTCTTGGTTCATCCACACATCACGTTGATTACGGCAGGGCTGATCGCGGTGGTTGCGCTTGCGTTCAACGTCGCTGGTGATGGCTTGCGCAAGACATGGTTGCTGTCGTCAGGTTCCTAGCGATGCCGTTTGCGTCGACGTAGCGCCCAGACGCCGCCAGTGACTAGTGTGAGCGCAAGCAATGTGAGGGCAATCGGGTAAATCCACTCGCGCAGGCGACCAAAACGAAGAATCGATTGCTCGGTATCTTTGTCAGGCTCACTCGGGGGCCCTTGTGACTCAAGAGGCTTGCGACCTTTAAGCTCTTCGTGGGTGAGCGCACGCACGCAAAGGTGGTTCATGACCTCGCGCTCGACGCCGCGCACAAACACTTCTTCAACCCCCGCGTCGTT
The DNA here is from genome assembly GCA_044224525.1 of Polyangiales bacterium. GTDB lineage: Bacteria > Myxococcota_A > Polyangia > Polyangiales > CBDCBC01 > JBGAKI01. The sequence continues at coordinate 53,819 of JBGAKI010000002.1, forward strand.
AAGGCGTGTCTTGCTAGTGTTTTTTTGCTCGCGCACACCAAGCCCAAGTCGCGCTTCCCAGCGGCCACCACTTGGCGAGCTAACGATATGTCCACTCAAGAACATGGTGCTTGACCCGCCCCCGTCGAGATTGAGTGCACTGAATGCGCCCAAATCGACAAAGGTGCGTCCAAGTGCGTAGAGCGTCATGCCGCGACTTGAAGTGCGCCGACCGTCGGCCACTATTACGATCACCTTGTCGCCAGCTTTATTGACACCAATCGCGGTGCGCGGATGACGCAGCTCGGAGCTTGAAAACGCGTCGAGCGATTTTTCATCAAGTTTGCCATCGCGCACCAGCATCGGCTCGCCAGAAAGTGCGTCGCGCAAACGCTCTGGCGCAACGTTTTCAATCACTTGCTCGGGTGGGCTGATCCAGGCCTGCCCTTGACGGGTTATCGCAAAAAAACCTACCTCTTCGTCGTCATCACCGTCGGGCCAGCGCTGGCCGCCGCCCGCGGTGATTCCTTCAGCGCGCTGCATCATGCCCCAAAAGCCGCCGTTGGTAGCCGCAACGCAGCGATTTTTTTTGGCGAAATCCGAAACGGGTTGCCAACGATCAGCATAAGGCGTGGCAAAAACCTCGACACCCGGGGCCTTTAAATCGACAACCAACGCGTAAAGCACGCTTGGGATCGACGTGCGGCGCACCAAATAGCGCACGCCCGCATAAGGTTCTGACCACGTGTCTTCGTAAGTGAAGGGCGTGGTGGCTCCTTCGGTCGCACGCGCATCAGTCGCATAGAGCGAAAAAAACGATACGCTCAGCGCCAACACCAAAAGCTGAATGTTTACCCTTGAACGCATGTTCGCCGAAGTGTGCACTCTGTTGGGCCGTCGCTCAAGTGCCGGAAAAAAAAGGCTGCAAAGAGCGCTTTTAACGGTTGACCCAGACGCATAGCTGCGCTTTGTTTTAGGGGTCCAATGCGTCATTTTATAAATGAATCCGCTACCTTGCCACGAGTCAATCTGCGGCGCTTAAGACTGCTGCGCTTTGGGATGGTGATACTGTGGTCGCTTGCGGCATGTGGCGGGCGCAACGTGCAGCATAAAAAGCCCAAAAAAGTCACCGATGCCGGAGCGACGCTTAGCACAGCACCGGACAATAGCAGTCGGCTGGGTTTGGTGAACGGATTGTTTTTTGGTCTGCCTGAAAACAAACAACGCGATAGCCTTGCGGCAAGCGAGATCCGCGACGTGAAACTGGGGTCGGGTGGGCGTAGCATCGGTTTTAAGATCACGTTGACCGATGGCACGGTGGGCTATTTTAAGCCAGAGCAGACATTCTCGGGTGCACACTATTATTCCGAACTTGCGTCGTATTATTTAGATCGCGAGCTTGGCATTGGGCGCGTGCCGCCAACGGTGGGACGCAGGGTCGACTGGAAGCTGCTTGTGAAGCCGCTTGGATATGATGTGCGGCGCGAAGAGTTAATTGTCCCTAAGGACGAACAATTACGCGGTGCATTTATTTGGTGGGTGCCCGAGAAGCTAATTCCGATTCGACCAGGAAAAAACTGGGAGCGGTGGATTCGCATTCGTGGATGGCCTTCATCGGCGGTTACACCTTTTCAGCGCCCGCGTGTTTATCTGCAAAAGCTTGGCATCGTGCCTACGGGTGACGAGGCCGCGGCACTGCCAAACTCAGAAACGCCTGCACCTGCGGGCGCTCAGGACGTTCAAGATGCTCAGCGCGCTGAAACCGCCGGCCTTGGCGAGGTGTCACGCCAGAGCGCGCCAGCAACGAAGGAACCCGAAGCGGTCAAAGAGCCCGACACGCCCGAGCGCGCCGCTGAGCTCTCGGATATGATTGTGTTTGATTATTTAATTATTAATCTTGATCGCTGGGGTGGCGAGTACACAAATGTGCGCACGCGCGGCGAACATGGACCTTTGATCTACTTGGACAATGGCGCTGGGTTTATTGCGCAGGCCTCCAATGGATTAATGCGCGCCCGGCTGCATGCTGTGGAAAAGTTTCGCAAAGCAACAATCGACGCCATTCGCGCGCTGGATATCGATAAGCTTGAAAAGCGCATGCAAACAGACCCCCTTTGGCCTTTTATTACTGAACAACATCTGACTCACCTCGCGGCACGTAAACAAGATGTGTTGGACCACGTTGAAGCGATGCATGCTAAATATGGCGATGCCATTTACGCCTGGTGATGGTTTATGACGCCACGTTTTGCACACATGATGCCCGCCGAGTGGGCCAAGCACGACGCGTATTGGCTGGCGTGGCCCGCTGATGGCGCGCTTTGGCTTGAGAATCTAGCGCCTGCTCAAACAAGTTGGCTCAAGATGGCGCGAGCGATCGGCGAAAAGAGAACGAGTGGTGCGCCCGCCGAACGTCTTGAGATCTTGGTGCATCCTGATGTGGACGATCAAACAGTGCATCGCATGCTTAGTGAACTTGGCGACGTTGACTCGCGCATTCATCGCATACCTTATGGCGATATTTGGCTGCGCGATACAGCGCCACTTTTTATGCGTGGTCGTGATGGGACCGTCAGCAACGTGCGGTTTCGGTTTAACGGTTGGGGCGGAAAATACGTGCTGGTGCATGACGATAACGTCGCTGAACGCATTGCGCAGGCGGCTGACATGCCAAGTCAAGCCTTTGAGTGGATCCTTGAGGGTGGTGCGGTTGAAGTAAACGGCGAGGGCCTTTGTTTAACGACTGAAAGCTGTCTACTTAATCCCAATCGCGGCGTGACCGAGCGCGGTGTCATCGAAGCGCATTTGTGCGAAGCGTTGGGCGTTGAGAAAGTGGCGTGGCTGCGACGTGGCTTGAACTTTGATCATACCGACGGGCATGTCGACAATATTGCGCGCTTTGTTAGCGAGGACACGGTGGTGTGTATGCGACAAAGCAGCCCGACCGACCCGCATGCGGATGCCTACCCGCTTATTCGGGAAGACTTGCTGCGTGTGCGCAACACCAAGGGCACCAAGCTCAACATCGTGGAGGTACCCTCGCCAGGTGTGGTGCTGAGCACAAATGGCGAGCCCATGCCCGCCAGTTACCTTAATTTTATTATTGCCAATCACACGGTGGTCGTGCCGGTTTATGGCACCGCGCATGACGAGGCCGCGTTGAAGGTGCTCGAGTCGTTATTTAAAGGTCGGCGTATCGTACCCGTGGAGGCATATGCTATCCTGTCGGGCGGCGGCGCCTTTCATTGCATCTCGCAACAACAACCTTCTCAGGGTTAAGCAGCGCCAAAGAGGACACATCATGGCTGGCAGCGATTCGATTATTTTAGGGGTGGTGCAGTGTGAACTAAATAACAGCCCCTACGAGAACATTGCGCTTTTGAGTGAGCTTATACGTGAGGTGTCTAACCAAGGTGCACAGGTGATCTGCCTGCCGGAGTTGATCGAAGGGCCTTATTTTTGTAAAAGTGCGGACGATACTTTTTTTGATCAGGCACAACCGCTTAATGACCATCCTGTCGTGCACGGGTTTTCGCAAATCGCGCGTAAGAACAATGTGGTGCTGCCGGTGTCGCTCTTTGAACGTGATGGGAACCATTTTTATAATACGGTGGTGATCATCGATGCCGATGGCGAAGTGCTTGGCAGCTATCGCAAGAGCCATATTCCCACCGGACCGGGTTACGAAGAAAAGTATTATTTTAGACCTGGGCAAAGCGGCTTCAAGGTTTGGCAAACACAATATGGTGTGGTCGGCGTGGGCATCTGCTGGGATCAATGGTTTCCGGAGTGTGCGCGAGCGATGGCGTTGATGGGCGCCGAGGTGCTGCTTTACCCCACGGCGATTGGTTCTGAACCCGCCAACCCTCAACTTGACACCTCGGCACCGTGGCAACGTGCGATGATCGGGCACGCAGTATGTAACGCCATGCCAATTGCTGCTGCCAATCGCATCGGCACCGAAGAGGGGCAACGTTTTTATGGGCGGTCGTTCATATGCGATCATCGCGGCGATACGGTGGCCGACTTGGGAGCGCGGCAAAATGTCGGCCTTGCTAGCTTTAGTCGCAAGGAGCTCGCACGTTATCGCGCGGCGTTTGGCTTTTTTCGCGACCGGCGGCCAGAGCTTTACGGTGATCTAGTTAAAGCCTAGTGGGTTGCTCAGTTACGACCCTCGGTAACAGACTTTGTCTGTCAGAAATACAAGGACGCGGTTGAGGCAAGGAAGTTTGTTGCACTAGCCTCCCCATCCTCGTTTTGGTATCTTTCTAGACACGGCATGGGTGCAAGGATGTCTATGAAAGTTTTACGAGTGGTTTTTGTCTTAAGTGTTGTTGCGTCTTGTAGCAACGAGGCCCCCCTTGCCGATGTATCCATGGCGGTTGGGCCGAGTCTTTGCTCGTTGCAAGCACTGGCGCAAAAAACGCTTACGCTGCGCTGCAAACGGCGCTTTGCACCTTGGGGGACACCTAAACGCGCGGCGCATAATCTCGATTTAGGGCATCGAGACTATACGGTCTATCGCGGACGGAGCCAGGGCGTAGCACAGCTCGAAGTAGCCAACGTGGACGATCGTACCTTCGTACCGGGGATTGCCGCCGATCTTTTAGACAATCTCATTGAAGAAGGCTTCTTTGAAGGGGAAACAGTTTCGACGATCAAGGCCAGTCGCGTGCACATGGTCGTTTATCAGTGCGCGCGCGGTGCGGGGCTTGAATGTGGCGACAAGATTTACACCCCTGCAGAGGAAGGCGGCGAGATCAACCAGACGCTTGCCGAACGCGCAGAGCGACATCTAACCAGCTACATCGATGATGTGCTTACGACAGTCCGCCGGGAGTGCAACGCCCATGGCCGAACACTCAATATTAACGGTCAACGCAACGTTGTGCGACATCGTTGTAAAGAATTCAATGGCACGAATGTGCAGATAAGCCAGTGCAGCGTAGACGATGAGGGTTGGCTTAGTGCCGACGCGTTCGAAGAGCAGGAGTAACGACGCGCCATGCTTTATCAAGCGTTGCCGACCCGTTCGCATGAATGAGCAGCGCCGATAAGGCGATCTATTGCTCAGAAATTATGACTCTTACCGAGGTGGGGTCGTGGGGTTCGGGGCGCGCGCCGGTGGTGCGCACGAGACCAATGTTGAGGCCAAGTTGATCGATGAGCACTTTTTCGCCATATGAGACTTCGTGCCATGATCGCAGTATGTCGCCCTTGCGTAACCACGCCGGCGAAAGCAGGCCGTCGAATAAGAGATCGACGCGCCTGGGTTGAAAGCCAACGCCAAAACGTAAAGCGAGATCGTGCGCGCATGCTTCGTGTGCGGTTAAGTAGAGCGCGACGCCTTGTGTTCCAGCGTTGCCATCGGATGTTTCCCAGCGCGCGCGGTTCACCGATAAGCATCGTGTCAAGGGTTGGTCGCTCGCAAAGAACTGTTTAGCCTTCACAAAATAACGAGCGGCATCACCCTTTCGGCCTGAGCGCCATTTGCGCAGCATGAGCCAAGGGCCAAAGCGGCGCGGCTCGCCATATTTTGGGCGCGCCATCCAGTTGCGCACGTTGGGCTCTTCGTCCACGCGAATCAAGCCGTCGTCGTGTAAGAAGCGATCGCGATGACTGATATCGAGCACAATGATATGCCCGCCTTGATCGGGTGGGGGTTGGCGAAATGCTTCGACGCGTTCGGCCAAATGTGGCAGCAGTGCGTCGGGTGCTTGCAATGGCGTGTCAGGCCCAATCAGCGCCAAGAGAGCGCGCGATTGAACAGTTCGCGTGTCGGCGTGAAACATCGACCATTGGTAGTTTTTTGAGATGGGACTTGCGCCTTTGTAATAATGAAACGCAGCGAGTGATGATAGACAAGACACGATGAGCACGTTTCGCAGAGATGGCACGCGTTTTACGATGCGGCTTAACCCATCGATGCTTGCAAACATCAAGGGCGCGAGCGCAGGCGTAAGATAGTGTGAGCCTAGATCAAGCGTGCCAGGAAATTGCGAGAGTAGATTGATCGCAAGGATGGGCAAGGCGCAAACCATCCATTTTGGTGAAAGCCACGCCAAACCAAGCAGCGGCATTGTAATCAACGGCAGATAGGTAATGCGCTCTTTTGAAAACAGGTATGCGATCAGATCAAGCGGGTGCGTAACGACGTAAAACAACGCCTGACTGAAGGTTTTACCGAAGCGACCGAAATGCTGCTCCATCGAACCGCCCGGGGGTGCAAAGATCGGATGTAAGATCAGAACAAAGATCGCAAAGTAGATCAACGACACCTTGATAATGCGCTGCGCCACGCGCTCTTGCGCTGAATCGCCTTCGAGCCAAGCGATGGATGCTAAAAGTGATGTCATCAAGGCCAAGTCTTCGCGGCACATCAACACGCCGATGCAAGCGCGATAAAGCAGCTTTGCGTCTTTGCGATCGAGCGCCTCGAGCGCCCAGGCGAGCGGCAGAAGCGCGATCGTGCCGGGATGAAATTCGCTGGTCAACACCTCGGTGAGGTTGGGGTAAAGCACCCATGCGGCGCAAACCAGAAACGCGCCACAGGCACGGTGCCAAAGATTGCGCCAAGCGCACCGAGTGGAATGAGGACGGGCGAAATGTGTAAACCCACAATGGGTGCATTAAGGATCGAGACCCACGGCACCAAATGCACCATGCCCCACGCCATGCGTGCGTAAAACGCAAGATCGAAGGTTTGGTTGTGCACCGTATGAAAGCGTGCGAACGCCATCCACAACCAAACGGGCACTGCTGCGGCTGGAAGCATCCAGCACAGCGCAATCAGTAATTTAGTGCGATGACGCGACGATGCGGCCGGTTCGGCGAATGAACCCGTCATGGCAGGTTTAGTGAATGCCTTGACTCTCGAAATAACGAATGCCGGTTTCCACTGAACTCAGTAGCGATTCGTGCACAAGCTTGGCAACCTCGTTGGGTGATTGCTTGAGCGCTTCGTAATAACGTTGACGCTCGGTAAAATGAATGATGATCGGCGGGTAGCCTTGGCGCAGCGCGATCAGGTTCATGATTAAGCGCGCCACCTTTCCGCTGTGCTTGTTGAAGGGATAGATATACAAAAGCTCGGCATGCGCGCGAGACGCAAGGCGCAAGGGGTGCGTTGTGCGCTGGGTTTCGGGTGCGTTGATCCAGTCGATCAATAAGCGCATGCGATAGCCAATCTTGTCGGGCGGCGCGATGTCGTGAAAGTACAAGCGATGTAGCGGCATGTCTTTGCGATATTTCACCGCTGCTTTGGTTGGCGCTTCGTCGGGCGCAAGGATGCAGTAAATCTGCTTGATGACTTCGAGGGTGATGGCTGCTTTCTTCTTGTCCGTCATCTCGCGCACAAGCGTGATCGCCTGCATTGACTGGCGGATCTCGTCATAAAGCGGTGCGAGCGCGGGATCGGTGGGCTCTTGTCCGCCGAGCGCGGCGTTGAGTTCGGGGGGATTGTAAACAACACCTTCGAGTGCGCTATCGTGATAGATCCACGATAACCGCAACCGTTCGTAGTACCCATCGAGAACCTCAGGACGCGCTTTAGCAATAAGTGCTTGTAAACGTCTGACCTTGTCGTCGGTGCTAACGAGTTGCGAGGTGTTATCCACTATCTCTCTTTGCCTCTTGCTGTTGTCGGTCTGGCCCGCAGCGTTTGGGATCATAGTTAGCTCAATTCTGGGATGTTTATAGCATCCTCAAAAATGATCAGCAAGAATCAATAACGATTCTATCGTGTATTTGTCGTATAATTACACAGCGTTAGGAATCTCGAGCGAAAATCTAGCGCCTCCCTGAGGGAGGTTCTCGCATGAAATTTGGCCTTGATGCTCAAGAATGATCTTCTTGACGATCGCTAGACCCAAGCCCATCCCGTCGGGTTTGGTGGTGACTTTAGCGTCAAAAACCTTGGTCAGTAGTTCAGGCGCGATGCCCGGACCCTGATCGTCAATCTCGATAACCGAATGTGAGGCCCCTTCGCGTAGGCGCACAGTGAGCGCGCCTTGTTGGTGCACTTTATTTTTGCTATCGGTCATCGCCTGCACGGCGTTACGAACGATGTTATCGAGCGCGCGGCGCAAAAGCAGCGGGTCGATGGACGCCGTCACGGCATGATCGGGTAATTCGAGATGAACCTGCGTTTGCCACGCTGCATCGTTGCGTTCGACATCGGCGCGCACCAAATCTTGCCAAGGCACTTCGCGAAGAAACGCTACGAGGTCGCCCTGTATAAGATGTGCTTCTGGTAGGCGTGCAAAGGCGCTGAAGCTTTCGACGAGCGCGCGCAGGCTTGAAATTTCTTCTTCGACCATGCTGCGCATGGTCGCCAAGCGTTCGCCATGTTTGGCGTCTGATCCATCGTAACTTTTAACGGTTTCTTGAACAGAAAGTTGAATGGGTGTGAGCGGGTTTTTGATCTCGTGGGCCAGATGCTGGGCAAAGTCTTGCCATGCGTTGACTTTTTGCAGGTAGTCGATACGCTCGCGCGAGCGTTTTAGGTCGTCGACCATTTGATTGAAGGCATGGGCAAGTTCGCCGATTTCGTCTTGTTGTGTGGTGGGCACGCGCACGTCGAGCTTTCCCGCACCAACCTGTCTGGATGCGTCCGCAAGACTCGACAACCTGCGCGTCAAGCGCCTTACGCTGATGACGCCGATCGCCAACCCAAACGCGGTCACAAAGACGAGCATTAGTGTGTAGCTGACAAGGTAGATATTGGCGGCATATTCACGCTCGCGCGCGAGGTGCTGATACGTGTTGCTGACGTCGCTGATGCGCTTGTAGTTTTCAAAAAGTGTTTCGGGAAGAAAAAAGTGCAGCTGCGCCTGACAGTTGGAGCGCGTGGGCACGGGGCGCGTCACGATGAGTTCGCGCACATGCGTGGCGCGCAGCGCCTGGTCACGTTGTGCGCTTTCGATCGTTTGCCCAGACACGTTGATCGCAAGCCGATCAAGTTGAGGCAAAGTGCGAAAGGCCCGTTTTTGCAGGCTATCAAAAAGTTGTGAGCGAGTGTTTGAAGCGCGCGGTTCACACAAGGCGGGCGCAAGCCTAAAGCGCGCGAGTAGAAGATCACTTTGTAGTTCAAGTTGTGTTTTGGTCGTGACCAGGTAAGCGCGGTGGGTTTTGGCACTTTCGCGCAGGGCGCTCAATAAGCGCGGGTTAACGCCGACGTTATAGGCTTCGCGAAACACGCGGCGACTCAGCGACAGCACGCCGATCAAGGGCATGACGGCCACGATGACGATGAGCACGGCCAGCTTGTGCTCAAAACGGCGCTTGACGACGGGTTTACATTCCACGTTCGACCTGCCTGACCGATGAAGTGGTCTTTTGGGTCAATACGGGCGGCACGATCAGCACTTGGCTATTAAATTCAAGATGGCGCTCTGATTTGGAAAGATGGCGCGACAGAAAAAAGCCAACCATCGAACCCAAAAGCGATTTGTCGCTGTCGCGTTGCGCGTAGTTGCCTTTTGCAAGCCACTGCTGAATGCGTGCGCGTGCTTGCTCGCTTGTAGGATTAAAGTCGACCTCCACGCGAAACAAAAAAGGCTCATCGCCGAGCTCAAGATAGGTTTCGCGCGAACCTACGCTCATGTGGCTGACATCAAAGCACGGCAAGATTTTGTTCTTGAGCGAGTTGAGCGCCAGCACTTGCCACCCGGCGGCCACACGATATTCGACGCGGTAATGGTTGGCCCATAGATCATATGTGTAGCGGCAAACCAGTGGCGTAAAGGCCAGGGTCTTTTTGCCACGCTCGCGCACCACGTATACGCGTGTGATCACCGTTTGTGGCAAGCCGCTTTGCAGCTTTTCGATGACGTCGCGCGTAAGCATGTCGCGTGCGCCAAACGACACGGCGGGAACGCTTGCTTTCCAGTTTGCGCCGACGCGCCGTGTTTTGGTCTCGGCACGCGCATCGCGCGCGAACAACGCCACGAAAAGAGCGACCAGCGTCGCAAAAAAAGCTGAACAGCTGCGGCTTACCATCGCACAAACCCAAAAAGCGTCGACAGACCCAGACGAAACACGCCGATATCGGTATCGATGACCGCGCCGATATCGAAGGTCAGGCCAAGGGGAATGGCTTCAAACCCCGTATAGCCCGGAATGCCCGTGCGAATGTGTTGCATGCTGCCAAGGCTAAACAGCCCCGCCCCTAGATACGCGTCAACACCATAGATGCCATGTTCACCTCGATGCAGCGCCACTGCATATTCGGTGTCGAGACGTGCTGCAAGGTTTTCTTGACGCATCTCGCCAATCGACGTGCCAAGAATGTTCGGCGGCGCGCGGCGGTCTAAGTTTAGACCCAGCATGCGCGCGGGGATCAACTCGGTTAAGTCGGCGGGATAGAACTTGTAAAAGAAGGGCGCACGGCCGACGATGGCGCCCGCGAATGCGCCAACACGTAGCACGTGTTTGCTTGCAAGAGGGAACCACTTGCGCAGGCTTGCTTGATATTTTGAAAAACCATATCCGCTGCCGATGATGATGCTGCTTAGATCGGCGTCGCCTGTTACGAGCCAACCGCGCCGCGTGAACACAGCGGCGTCGCGTGTGTCGTAGCTCAAGCCAAGGTTGAGCATCGAAACATGACTCATGCCGTCGTCGATTGAAAAGTCGATTGGCACCGTGCGCGTGCCGAGCTTTTCGCTTGCGGCGTCGGGTTTGGCGTAAACGTCGACCATCTCGAAGCGCCAACCGAGTTTGAGTGCGAACGATTGACCAAAATAGCGACGCGCTTCAGTACCAAGGCCATAACGGCGATAGAGCACAACAGCGTTTTTGGCGAGCACCGATTCAGGGCAATCGGCTTGCGTTGTGCCGGCGGGGCAACGAATGCTGACTTTGGTGTCGTCGTCGCCAAAAAAATCGCGCGCGTTATTAAAAAATAGAAAGCTGCGAAGCGCGGTGCCTTTACCGAGCACGCCAGGTTGATCGATCTCAAGGCGCACACCTTGCTGCGGCGAAGACACCACGGTTGCAAGTGAAAGTGCGGTGCCCGAACCGAGAAAGTTTCCTTCGAGTGCCTCGATGCCTAAATAGGGCACGAGATCAGGATGCACGTCGGCGGTATTTTTGACGCCTTCGGACACGCCGAGTGCGACACGTTTAATGACAATCGTGTTGCGCTCTTTCACGCGCACCACTAAACGCACCGAGCCTGGCTTTTTGCCGCGTTTGAGCGCGAGCTGGACATCGCGAAACCAGCCTGTGCCAAGTAAACGCCAGCGCAGCTCTTCAAAACGCGGGTCGTCGACGTCAACCGTGGCGCCTGGTTCTAGATCGATGAGATCGACCAAGGTCGATTTGCGTGTCTTGCTGTTGCCTTCGACGTCAACTCCTTCGAGGCGATAACGAATGATCGTTGCATCGCCGGGCGTTTGGCTAACCTGCGTGAACACCGGCGCGTCCGGTGGCGCCTCTTGGGCTCGCGCAAGGTTCGCTGCCCATGGCAACAGGGTGCAGACACCGAGCGGCGCCAAGCAAGCCACGATGAACCTGTTAAATGGGTGCTTTTTCTGACACAACCTTGCCGGCACAGCCTAGACTATCGTACTCGGGCGGTCTTAGCCAGGCGGCCCTTATTGGAATAACCGAGTGGGCACACTGAGTTCAGGAGGGCCAAACCCGCTCACTGGCCGGCGCGCCGCAGCGCGACGCGGAATAGCGCTAAGCCTTCGGCTCCGCGAATCGTTTGCCACGGTTTGCCCTGCCGAGCTCGATGTGCCCGCTCGGTTTTTTTATGGGAAGATACCGCGCTCGTTATAAACGGCGCCGATCGACTGCAAGGCCAGTGCATATGCGGCAAGACGCATGCTGCATTTTTTGTCGCGGGAGAAGTCACGCACGCGGCGATAGTTTTCGAGCATGTTCTTCTCGAGGCGCGTTTCGACTTCTTCGGCGTCCCAGGTTTCGCTGCGCTTGTTTTGCACCCATTCGTAATAGCTCACTGTCACGCCGCCCGAGTTTGCCAGAATGTCGGGGATGACGTCGATGCCACGTTCAAGTAGAATCTTTTCGCCATCGGGCGTCACGGGGCCATTGGCGCCTTCTGCAATCAAACGAACCTTGAGCACCTTGGCCTCTTCCGTGCCAACTTGGTTTTCCAGCGCGGCCGGTATAAAAATGTCGGCCTTGGTCGCAAAGAACTCCTCGCGCGTGATCTTGTCGCCAAAACCATATCCGTCGATCGAGCCGTTCTTTTTAACGTGTTCGCTAAGTTTATGTGCGTTCAAACCTTCGCCGCTTGCCAAGTAACCGGTGTGATCGCCCACAGCGACGACTGACACACCCAGCTTGGCAAGTAAAAGCGCAGCGTGCGAACCCACGTTACCAAAACCTTGGATGATCGCGGTCTTGCCCTCGAGGTCGAACTTGTTGTCTTTGGCCCATTCGAGCACGCAGTGCACCAAGCCTTGGCTGGTGGCTTTTTCGCGACCACGCGAACCGCCCGACGACAAGGTTTTGCCGGTGACCACGCGACGGTTGGCTTGCTTTTCAACATGGCCGACGGTGTTCATGTAGGTGTCCATGATCCACACCATCGTTTGCGCGTTGGTGCCAACATCGGGCGCGGGGATGTCGTATTCGGGGCCAATGTTTGAGCCGAGCGCGTGGGTGAAGCGGCGTGTCAAACGCATGAGCTCGTTTTGCGACAGTGAGCGCGGGTTTACCTTAATGCCTCCCTTACCGCCACCAAAAGGGATCTGCATGAGCGCACACTTCCAGGTCATCATCGAGGCAAGCGCTTTGACGTCGTCGAGCGTGACCGTCTCGTGATAACGCAGGCCCCCTTTGAATGGCCCGAGCAAGTTGCTGTGTTGGACACGGTAACCTTTGAACATGCGCAGCTCGCCGTTGTCCATGCGCACGGGGAAATGCACCATGATCTCGTTTTTCGGTTGCGATAGAATCGCCGCCACTTCGCTCGACAAGTTGATCAGCTTTGCAGCTTGGTCGAGATAACCTTGAATCGCCGAGAAAAATGGGTTCTCTTCTTTTTTGGGTTGCTGGTCCATGATCTGACTCCCTGCGTTGTCGTTGCCTTGGCTGTGCTTCGCCGATGCTTTGGGGTGCTGACTTTTGTGTGCGGTTGGTTTAACGGTGCTCACGGGTATTTCCTTATGATTATTTTAAGTAGGTTGTTGATTTTAGCGCAGGTGCCCGGCGTAGAGCCAAAGAGCGACCGAGCTAAATAAGAACGAGTCGACCCTATCAAACATGCCGCCGTGCCCGGGCAGAATGGCGCCGCTGTCTTTTTGCCCAGCGACACGTTTAATTAATGATTCTGAGAGGTCACCCAGTTGGCCAAGCATGCCGACAAAGATGCCTATCGCTGCCACCTCAATCCAAGTTAGCGCGGGTAGATACCATAACTTGGCAACGCATGCAGCAAACAAACTGCCAAAAAGCCCGGCGATTGAACCCTCGATGGTTTTGGAGGGCGAGACCTGGGGCGCAAGCGGATGTTTACCCAATCGTTTGCCGGCAAAATATGCGGCCGAATCGGCAACCCAAGCAAGGGTCAAGCTGAGCATGACCCAACCGGCACCCAAAGGCAGCTGATGCATGTCGATGATCGCGCGACACGATAGATAGATAAAAAGTGGGCCAAGGCCAAGCCATGCATAGCCCTTGGGACTCTCGAGCACTTCGCTTGGTCGTGCCAAACCTAAAAGCAGCGCCCCAAAAATGACGAGCATCGATTCGATTTCGCTGGCCAAGGCCGGCACGTGTTTTGGCAACCAGGCATGCGCGGCGAATAAAGCCACGGGCGTGATGATCGTCCAACTGCGAAAGATGGCGCCTTTAAACATCATCGCCGCGAACTCGATCGCGCTGAGCACGCAGATTGAGAATATCAAACATTGAAATGCAAGCTCGGGCGCAAACCAAATGAACCAGTAGATGACTGGAATGGCGATGGCCGCGGTCAACAAACGCAGCATGAGGTTGGTGTCCAGACGCATCTAAACAGCCCGAAGCATGGTAGGTTGCTCGATGCGTTTAGCAGACGCCGATGCGTCCACCGCTCGCTCGCGTGTTTTGTCTTTTTCGCGCGAATCGTGCTCCGCAACAAAGCTTTCATCGGAAATCACTTTACCAAAGCGGCGCTCGCGGCGCTGATATTCAGCGATTGCTTCAAAGAGATCGGCGTCACGAAAATCAGGCCACATTTTATCGCTAAAATAAAGTTCGGCGTAGGCGCTGCCCCACAATAAAAAGTTACTGATGCGCTGCTCGCCGCCGGTGCGAATCATTAGGTCGACAGGGCCCACGTCCATCGAGGGCAATCGCGAGGTTAGCGCTTGCTCGGTGATGTCGTGCGTGTTGATCGATCCATTGGCAACTTGTTCGGCAAGCGCTTTGGCGGCGTCGACAATTTCTTCGCGCCCGCCATACGAAAGCGCGAGCGTTAACGTCAGCCCGGTGCCAGCCGCTGTGGCCTGCGCGACATCATCGACGAGCGCGCGAACGAAACGCGGGAGCAGGTCGAGTCTGCCGATCGCGCGAAAGCGAATTTGACGTTGAATCATTTCTTCGCGCTCGCTGCTAAGAAACTCTTCGAGCAGGGCCATCAGCGCTTCGATTTCGCTGCTGGGGCGCGCCCAGTTTTGTGCGCTAAAAGCAAAGAGCGTGAGCGCGTTGATGCCGAGTTTGCGGCACGCTGTCACGGTGGTGCGCACGGTTTTGCTGCCGGCGCGATGACCCTCGGTGCGGGGCCGATGTTGCAGGTTGGCCCAACGGCCATTGCCGTCCATGACGATAGCGATGTGTCGCGGCAGGGCGGTTAACCTAACCAAAGCCATCTGTCGCGGTTACCACGTTCGCGCCTTTATATCAAGGCAGCGGCGCGCTTTAAGAGGCATTGCATTTGCTAGTAAAGAGGCTTATCGATAGTCGAGGAGACTAATCAGTTACAACAACATGGCGATGCGAGACCTTTACGAGGTGCTTGGTGTATCAAGAACGGCAAGCAAAGACGATATCAAGAAAGCTTACCGCACGCTTGCGCGTAAGCTGCATCCTGACAAAAACCCCGGCAATAAGAAGGCCGAGGATCAGTTCAAAGAAGTCGCGTACGCAAACGAGGTGTTGAGCGACGACAAAAAGCGTACGCTTTATGATCAGTTTGGCGAGGCAGGTTTGAAAGAAGGCTTCAATGCCGACGCTTATCGCGCGTGGCAGCAAGCTGGCGCACGCGGGGGCGGTGGGCGTCAAGTTGATTGGAGCACATTCGAAGACATGTTTGGTGGCGCACGCGGACAAGCGGGCGGCCAATATGTGGATATCGGCGATTTGTTTGGCGATTTGGGCAGCATGTTTGGCGGCGGGCGGGCGCGCGGTGGACGCCAAGGTCGTAATGCACCGAAAGGCACAGATTTGACCGCGACGATCACGGTGCCGCTACGCGATGCGGTGCTTGGGGCTGAAAGAGAAATCGGCGTGCACCAAGGTGCAAAAACCAAAGAGCTGAAGGTAAAGATCCCGGCGGGCGTGGCCGATGGGGCTGTCATGCGCTTGGCGGGACAAGGCGCCAATGGCGGCGATTTGCTCTTGACTGTTAACGTGCAAACGCACCCATGGATCGAGCGTAAGGGGGCTGATTTGTACGCAGATCTGCCGATTAGCCTGAGCGAAGCTTGGTTTGGCGCGAAGGTGGAGCTGCCGACCTTCCATGGCAACTTGTCGCTTAAGATCCCGCCGCTGACGCAAAGCGGGGCAAAATTGCGATTGCGCGCAAAAGGGGTGCATAAGCGTGATGGTTCGAGCGGCGATTTGATTGTGCGGGTGCTTGTGCAGATCCCCAAAGAGGCGCAAGAGGGTGTGACGCCGCTGATGGAGAAGATTAAAACTTTGGATGTTGCAGACCCGCGTAAGGACCTGATCTTGTAATGGAGCAGCAAAGAAGTTTGTGTGAGCGGGCTCGAGAAGGGGCTAAACCTGCTCACTTTTCGTTGCGCCGCTGCGCGACGAGAAAGAGCACTGCGCCTTCGGCTCCGCGACTCGTTCGCTACTTTTTAGCCCCTTCTCGAGCCTGCTCACACAAACTTAACCTTGATTTATTGGCGGCAGGGGACACGTTTCACGTGAAATAACATGTGGTCGACACAATGAGTTCGTTTGATAAAACCGTGCGCGCAAAGCTCGATGCGTTGATGGCTGCGAACGCACTTAGGACGGAACGGGTGCTTGCGGCGGCCGATGGGGCGTTTGTAGAGGTTGGCGGCAAACGGCTATTGAGCCTGGCCTCGAATAACTATTTGGGGCTTAGCCAAAATACGGAGCTTAGGGCTGCGGCAATACAAGCGCTTGATCAGTGGGGCGTGGGAAGCGGGGGTTCGCGGCTGGTCTGCGGCACCACAAACGCACATCGCCAATGTGAAGATGCGTTTGCGGCTTATGTTGAGCGGCCCGCGGCGATGTATTTTGCGAATGCATACGCGGCTAATTTGGGGGTAATTCCGGCTTTATTTGGCGAAGGTGATCTGATTTTGAGCGATGCGCTCAATCATGCGAGCCTGATCGACGCGTGCCGTCTTTCGCGGGCCGAAAAGAAAACCTATGCGCATTTGGACCTTGAGGCGGTGGAGAACATTTTGCGAGCGGAACGCGCCAGACACAAACATTGCCTGCTTGTAAGCGAAGCGGCGTTTTCGATGGATGGCGATTGCGCCGATATGTCGGCTTATGAGCGCTCGCCGATCGGCAGGAGGCCATGATGATCGATGAAGCGTATTTCGATCGGCGTATTTGGACCCGGCGGACGGGGGCTTTGCGCACAACATGGGGTCGAGCCCGATATTGGTGTGTACGGCCTTGGCAAAGCATTTGGACTTTTTGGGGCGTTTGTAAGCGCAAGCGATGAAACCATTCGGCTGCTGCGCAGCAGCGCCCGCGCGTACATTTATACGACCGCGGCACCGGCTTTTTGGCTTGAGGTTGTCAAAGCGGGGATTGGGTTGGTCGAACGCGCGGATGCGGCTCGAGCCACGGTGATGGCACACGCCGAACGCCTGCGAAGCGGCCTGCAGAGGGCAGGGTTGCACGTGAAACCAGGTACAGCACCGATTATTCCTTTAATTATAGGTACTAACGACGCCAGTTTGAAAATCGCGGCACTTTGCGCAGAAAAGGGGCTTTTTGTGCAGGCGATTCGCCCGCCCACGGTGCCCGAAGGAACAAGTCGGTTGCGCCTCGTGCCGACCGCAGCGCACACAAGCCAAGACATCGAACACGCGCTAAGCTTGCTCATTGAAGCATGTCGCGCGCAAAGATAATCTGTGTTACCGGAACCGGTACGGGGGTCGGAAAGACTTATGTCTGTTGCGCAATTTCGCGCATGTTGCAAGAGCGGGGACAGAATGTAGCCGCGATCAAACCCATTGAGACGGGATGCGATCCTGATCCGTCTGACGCCAGCGCGTTGGCCGACGCATGTGGAAAACAGCATTTAATTCAACAAGTTACATTCTATCGCGCGCGACTTCCGCTCGCTCCATATGCAATCACACTTGAAACTGGTCGACCAGGTCCCGACTTAGATTTGATCCGCAACACGATCCTTAGGCTCAGCCATGATCATGATTTCGTGCTTGTTGAGGGCGCTGGGGGTCTCTTAGCGCCCCTGGATGCGCAACGCAGTTTTGCTGATTTGTGTGAAGGGTTGGATGCGCAGCTGATCCTTGTATGCGGTGATTATCTGGGAACGATCTCGCACACGCTAACGTGTATCGAATCAATCAGCCGGCGCAGACTTGATCTGTCTTGCGTTGTACTCAATGCGATCCCCCACGCGCAGCACGTTGAATCTAACCTTGGGGTGTTGCAGTCGCTGTGCCGCGCGCCAGTCATTGCCTTTGGCGGCAACCATGATCTTGTCCGATCGTTTGATCAGCTTTCGACGAGCTTGGCTTTGGCTGCTACACTACAAACATAACTTGTTTTGTGAGGTTGTATGCGAAACTTATCTTTGCTTAGGCTGAAGGCGTCTGCCTTTTTTCCATTGTTGATCACCTTATCGTTTGCGTGTTCATCCGCTGATCCGCTTTCAAGTGGCGAAGGTGCGCTGCGCTCGGATTCGTCGAGCGCGGTGCGTGCTGGCGACGCGAACACATTGAGCATTCTGGGACTGTATGAATATTCGGGCAGTGGCCTACAGAAGCAAAAATGGGGAACAGGCATGATCTGGCGAAATAAGTCGCGCGTGATCCTGACTGCCGCCCACGTGGTACGCGATCTTTTCGATACAAGCTTCAACCCCGAAGCGAATAGCATTACGATGATTTGTCTCGGGGCAAATTTCGATGTTCCTGACCATGATGACATTGCCAATAATGATCCTGATGCCATCTGTATATCAAAGAACACCATTGGGCTGGAATATAAGGTATTCAGCGCAGATCCCTTGCCACGACAATATCAGGATGACACCCGCGATGTGGGTATGTTGATCCTTCCGCCCAATGCTGTGTTTGATCACCCTGCTATCAAGGCCATTGAACTGAGCGCGGAACTGCCTCCCAAAGATACATACTTTCAAGTTGAAGGTTCAAAGGATCATGGCGTTGCTCCGTTGAACGAGAATATTGCTGCCTATGACACCTACGTGCGCAATAAGGCTGCGGGCCTCAATCCACAATTCGAGAAACCTTACACTTACAACAGCACGGAACGCGACTTGACCCCTAACATCAATGATCCAGAGCTCAACGTGATTGGATTGGTGGGCACGCGTACTTATCAACCGGGGGAGCTGAATCCGGGCAACCCTTGGAATCTAAGCGATACAAAACAACTAGCGTATAGCCCCCTTACGGAAGAAGGTGACTCGGGTGGTGGATTGATGGGTACCTTTCATCATTTCCTAGGCGCGGATTATCTTGCCCTGTACGGGTTGGTTACCTCAGGTTTTGTGACGCCCACGGCGTTGCTAAAGTCTACCGACTATTACTCGAGCGATGAGTTTATTCGCGTATATGGAAGCACGATGAAAGACATCGTTGCCAACACACCTTCTGATGCCAACACGGTGCTTTTTCAGGCAAATTTTGTGCGTGTGGATTGCGCGGCGCCTGTTCCAGTAGGCAAGTCAGAGAATGCCTGTTCTTGGATAAAAAGCCAAGTAGCAGTTTACGACCCCTAACGAGTCGACGCTGAAAGTGACTCGCCGCGAGCAGCGCTCGTGGATCGGTGCCCGGGTTTCGGTTGCTTTGCGGCCCCTTGTTGGCTATGTTTCGCGGCGACAGAAGCAAATTGGGGCTGTAGCTCAGTTGGGAGAGCGCTAGAATCGCACTCTAGAGGTCGTAGGTTCGATCCCTATCAGCTCCACTGATTGTGGTCCACGTACAGTTGTGCGTGGACCAGTTGATCATAGTCCACGTACGGTTGTGCGTGGACTAATCATTCTAGTCCACGTACGGTTGTGCGTGGACCAGTGATTCTGGGAAAACCGGTGACATGCACTTTAGTGCGTGTCACCCAGCATGGAGTCAAGATGACCAATCGCGTATGGAACTTTAACCCCGGCCCCTCGACGCTTCCGCTTGCTGCGCTTGAAACCGCGCAACGCGAGTTGCTGGACTATAAGGGCACGGGCATGTCGATCATCGAGCACAGTCACCGTGGCAAAGACTATGAAGCGGTGCACTTTGAAGCGATGACGCTCTTGCGCGAGTTGATGGGCATCCCCGACAACTACTACGTCATGTTTATGCAAGGCGGCGCGTCGGCGCAGTTTGCACTTGTGCCGATGAACTTGCTCGCTGCCGACAAAAGCGCCGACTATGTGTTGACGGGTGTGTGGGCAGAAAAGGCGTTGTCGGAAGCCAAGCTTTTAGGCAAGACGCGTGTGGCGGCAACAACCAAGCAGGGCGAACAATATACGCGCGTGCCAAAAACGAGCGAGCTTGATTTAGACCCCAAAGCGGCGTACGTGCACATCACCAGCAACAACACCATTTATGGCACGCAGTTTCATAGCTACCCTGACACCGAGGCGCCGCTCGTGGCCGACATGTCGAGTGATATTTTGTTCAAGCCAATCGATGTGTCGAAGTTTGGCTTGATCTATGCCGGTGCGCAGAAGAATATGGGCCCGGCCGGCGTCACCGTGGTCATCGCACGTAAAGACTTGGTCGACAATGGCCGCACGGATATTCCTAAGATCTTCCGTTATAAAAGCCACGCCGAGAGCGACTCGCTTTACAACACCATCCCGACATTCAATGTGTATTTGATGCGCAATGTGCTGCTCTGGGTGAAGGCGCAAGGCGGGCTTGCGGCGATGGAGAAGCTCAACCGCAGCAAAGCTGAACTACTTTATGGCACCATCGATAAGCGCGCGGACTATTATCGTTGTCCGGTTGAAAAAGAATCACGTTCGTGGATGAACCCCGTGTTCAGGTTGCCCACCGAAGATTTGGAAACCAAGTTTGTCGCCGAAGCCAAAGCCGCGAAACTTGTTGGCCTGAAAGGGCATCGCAACGCCGGCGGGATTCGCGTGTCGATGTACAACGCGATGCCGCTTGAGGGCATCGAAGCGTTGACCAAGTTCATGGATAGCTTCGCGAACAACCATAAGAGCTAGCGCGCCAATCGAAGCTCGCTGTTGGCGCGCTCCTTCGAGGCGCAAATTATGCCCCAACGCCGTTACACGCGATGTTCCTGTGCGCCGTCACCGGCAAACTATCAGGTTCAAACGCTGGCCCAAGCTCGCGTTAAACCGGCGTAATACGCTGAGTTATCTAGCTTAATCAGCGTTACAACGTGGCTAGACTCGCCATCTGTTTTTGGCACGTATATTGCTTCGCTGATCAGTCGTGCGTGTAAAGGGAGAAGAAGCAATGAACAAGAGCAATAATTTCTTTTTAACCTGCCTTAGCGTCGGGCTCGGCACGGCTTTGCTTGCGTGCGGAAGCTCAACCGGTTCTTCCGATCCCTACGGCTCGGGCGGTGAAGCCAGCAGCCTTGAGTGCAAAGCGGGTGAATGTGCAGAATATGCGGTCACGTATGTGGATCCATGTCGAGATTCACAGTCGAGCTTTTGGGCGCTCACATTTGTGCTGAATCTAGAACTGCTCGACAGTACAAAAAAATGGCCCAGCGGCGATGTGATATTCAATGCATTTGCCGGCGACGGGACGAAGCGAACGCTGAGCGGCGTGGGAGGAAAGGGTACGCCATCGATTGACGTTGCGGATCCAACCAAAGCCACCCTTAACTTTTCCTCCACCGGCATGGCGCTGGGTCCAGTGAGAAAAGCGGGCGCGATGTTTGCCGAGCCCAATACAGATTTCAAAATTGTCGATATCACCGTTGTGAAGGATAAAAACCCTATCGTTCCTGAGGGCACATCGATTGAAGCTGCGGCTTGCTTACCCGTTGTCGCGACAGTGGCTACGGCGAGCAATCCAAAGTTCCAGCAGTTTGGCGCAGAAAAGTATTGGGATATCGCGTTTTCCGGAAAAGACTGCGTATCCGGGCAGACGCGTTTTTTGAAAACGACGATCATCAACGGCAGCAATGCGAAGAAAACGGTCAAAATCCGGTATGCAGATCAAATCCAAACAGGCCCCGATCTGAAAAAGTTTGACATCAACGCCGGGGCAAATGTCGAGATGGATTTAGGCGACCTGAGTAACAACTCGTTAGATATTCTCTTCCCTTACATAGAGGGCGAGACTACGGAACAAGCCGCGACGATGTACAAAGCCAGCGCGGTTAATACCGGCACCAGCTTTGACTTTGTTTGCATCGGGCAGACATAGTCGACCCCGATCACTTCACTGGTGTGAGCGCCGTGCTGAAAAGTACGGCGCTTTTTTTTAAGCAGCTTGCGCTGTGCCAAGACGCTTAACCCACAAGCGCGGTCGCGCCCTTGACCGGCGCTGGTGGCGCTTCAAGCGCTTTAACGTTTTGCTTTTGCACAATATAGATGCCGGTAAGTACCAAGGCACCACTGATCCACTCTTTGGCGCCCAAAAGTTCGCCGAATGCAAAAACACTGCCCACCGCCACAACAAAAGGCTTGAGATTCGCGAAGACAGCTACCTGCGAGGGCGCAAGTTTGGTGAGTGCGAAGCTCCACACCACATACACGCCAACGGAACTAATCACTACCAGATAGGCGAGCGAACCCAATGCAGCGCTGTCGTGGATTGGCACGGGATGCAAATGGTTGTGCATCACAAGCGTGCCCAGAAACACCGTCGGCAATGCCAAAAGCGACACCCAGACCATCATTTGCAGCGCACCATGTTCCAGCACAAGTGGCTGCGTGACCACGGTGTAGTGAGCCCAGACCATCACTGCAGCTAGAATCACCAAGTCGCCTACCAGCGCGTCGGCGTGCGCTGGGTTTGTGCCGGGTTTGATTAACACGACCATGCCCACCACGGCGATCAAGATACCCGTCAGGCGTGAGCGCGAGGGCGCCTCGAGTTTCATAGCGATAGCGTAGGCGTAAACAATCAACGGCGTGAGCGAGTGAATGACCACCGCGTGACTGGTCGGTGCGCCGTGTGACAGACCAAACATGAAGAGACCTTGATTGATCGACACACCCAAGGTTGCTGCAAACAAGATGCGCCAGGTGTCGCGCTTGGGGGGTTTGATCGGTAATTTAGCAAGCCACGCGACGACCAAGAGCACCAGCGCACTACCGAAGGTGCGCACACATAAGGTGGTTAGCGGGGCAACCTTTGAAAGCGCAATCTTTGCGGCGAAATAATAACCGCTACTGAGCAGCGTATAACCGCACCCCGCCAATAACCCGACTGTATGTGCAGAATACGAGCGTTTTGTGCGCATTGGGTTTTCTTAGCCAAGCTTCAGGGATATGCAAGCTGGGGGGCATCGACGCCTGGCAAGAGCCATGTTAAGCTTTGTGCGCCAATCTTTTTGCGAGGAAAAAGCGACCATGAGCACCGATTTGTCTCTTGATGCCATCTTTCAGCGTTTGTGGGCCGACTATGAACGCATCACGCCACAGGCCACGCGCATTCATGGGCTGCTTGAGGCGCGCGGCGAGAAATTTAGAAACGATCACATCGCGTTTCGCACCTATAACTTGCCAACTTTGAATCTTGAGAAGCTTGCGGCGCCATTCTTAGAGCGTGGGTATGTGCAAAGCGGCACTTACGTGTTTAAGCAAAAGAAGCTTGATGCGCGTAGCTATAGCCATCCCAGCGGCCAGTATCCTCGGGTATTTATTTCGGAGCTGCGTACCGAAGCGTTTTCACAAGAAGTTCAGGGCATTATCAAGAACATTGTTTCGCGGGTGAATTCGAGTGTCTCTGGGATTGAGCTATTGCTTGAACGGCCCACGTGGCCCGCGGTCAGGCTTGACGAATATGAAACGTTGCTCGAGGTGTCGGAGTTTGCTGCGTGGCTTTCAGCATTTGGCATTCGCGCCAACCACTTTACGGTGTCGTTTAATGATTTGAAGCGATTCGCTTCCATGAGTGAGTTTGCCGATTTTCTATCGAGTGAAGGATTTTCACTTAACAGTGCGGCAAAGCCAATTTTGGGCTCGCCGGCAGAGCTTTTTGAACAGTTTTCAACGCGGGCCGAGCCGATCGAGTGGACTTTTGCCAACGCCGTCAAAAAGGAAATTCCGAGCTGTTATTATGAGTTTGCGCGACGCTACGTCGACCCCAGCACAAACCAAATGTTCGATGGATTTTTGACCGACAATGCCGACAAGATTTTTGAATCGACGAACGTGCGATCGGTTTAGCGGACATAGCTACTATTAGAGAGGTAAACAAATGGAATCGCTAAAGAAGATTAACCACCTAACCCTTTTTGTCATTTCGATGGCGGCATTACACGCTTGCACCGACCCACATCTGCAAGTTGATCCAAACGCTGTCAACATATTACCAAACGATGAGCAAACGTCGCTCAGGATCATCAACGCCAACTACGACGCCACGAACGTCAATGTAGCCGAGCCATTAAAGGTGTGAATGGCAGCGATACGCTTTTTGATGTCACGGCTGACCTCACTACAGGTTTCGCGCATACTGCGGTCATCTTTAAAGCCACGCCGGGCGTCGAGGCGTCGGCCATCCGATCACACGTCGAGCCTGTGGTTGCCCCGTCTGGCAAAGCGCAGGTGCGATTCATTCATGCATCGACAGACCTTGGCAGTGTGGACGTCAAGCTGGGAACCGGCAGCGCTACGGCGTTGTTTGCCGCGAAAGACTTTAAGTCAGGGACTGACTACGAACTGCTTGATGCGGGCGATCAGCAGTTTGTTTTGACCGCGGCAGGTTCAACCACACCGATCGCAAGTTACAACCCCATCGCGCTTGAAAACGGTAAAGTTTATACGATCGTTGCGCTAGGCACGATCGCGGCCGATAGCGTTGATTTCAAAGTGCGGGTGTTTAGTGATAGCGGCGAAGGCAAAGCATTCGTTGATCTAACAGAACAAAGCAATGTGCCTCTTCGCGCGATTCACGCTTCGCCCGATGCACCCGATGTCGACTTATTGATCGATGGCGCGGTCGTCAGCACAGCGTTGGCGTATCCAACAGCAACCGCGTATATCAATACCACGTCGGGTTTGCATACCCTTAAAGCTAACACTACAGGCACAGCGAACTCGCTCATTACCGAAGAGCTCAACCTGACACCGGGCAAGACTTATTCAGTCTTTGTCGCGAATCTTCTTGCAACCATCGAACCGATCGTGGTGGAAGACGACCTGAGCGCCCCCGCTGCGGGTAAAGCGCGCATTCGCGTGGCGCACATGGTGCCTGACGGGCCAGCGGCTAATTTAGAGATCTTGAACGGCGTGAACGTATTTGCTTCGATCGGTAACACCACGTTCAAGTCGGTGAGCAACTTTATTGAAGTCGACGCGGGCACGTTTGATCTGCAACTTCGTGATGCTACCAACGACGTTATTTTGCTTGGACCTGTGCCAGTGACTTTCGTTGATGGAAAGATCTATACATACGTGCTCTATGGTCAGGTGGGCAACACCTCCGTCGGAACGCTGACTATCGAAAACAATTGAACCCGTTTAAAATAGCAAGCGACTATCAGCCCAAGGGCGATCAACCCAAAGCGATTGAATCGCTGGTCACGGGACTGCGCGAAGATCGACCATCGCAGGTGCTCTTGGGCATTACGGGCAGCGGCAAGACATTTACTGTCGCGAACGTTATTCAAGAAGTTCAACGGCCCACGCTGATTATCGCGCCCAACAAGACGTTGGCAGCGCAGCTTTATGGCGAATTTAAGCAGTTTTTCCCAAACAACGCTGTTGAGTATTTTGTTAGTTACTACGACTACTATCAGCCCGAAGCGTACGTGGCGTCGACCGATACGTTTATTGAGAAAGATGCTCAGATAAACGACGACATCGATCGCATGCGCCATTCGGCGACCCGTTCGCTTTTGTCGCGCCGCGACACGATCATCGTGGCCAGCGTGTCGTGCATCTATGGTATCGGTTCGCGCGAATGGTATGAGGGCATGCTTATTCAGCTCAAAAAGGGCGACCATTTTCGCCGCGACGAGCTTTTGCATGCACTGGTCGACTTGCACTATGAGCGCAAAGACAACGACTTTCATCGCGGCACGTTTCGGGTGCGTGGCGATGTCATCGACGTTTTTCCCGTGTATGAAGAAAGTGTAGCGCTGAGGGTTGAGTATTGGGGCGATGATATCGAGCGCTTGGTGGAGATCGATCCGATGCGCGGCACGGTGATTCGTGAAGTGGAAAGTTATGCCATTCACCCTGGGTCGCACTATGTGACACCCGATGAAGTGAAGCACAAAGCGATCAAATCGATTCGCGAAGAACTGCAGGTGCGACTGAAGCAACTTGAAAGTTTGGGCAAAGTGATCGAGCGGCATCGCCTTGAGCAACGCACGATGTTTGATCTTGAAATGCTCGAACAAGCGGGGTTTTGTCATGGCATCGAGAACTACTCGAGGCATTTTTCAGGGCGCAAGCCAGGTGAGCCGCCACCGACACTGCTCGATTATTTTGCAAACGATTATTTGTTGATCATCGATGAGTCGCACCAAACCGTGTCACAGATTGGCGCGATGTATCGGGGAGATCGGGCGCGTAAAGAAGTGCTCGTTGAACACGGTTTTCGTTTGCCGAGCGCGCTCGACAACCGCCCGCTTAAGTTTGAGGAGTTTGAAGAGCGCGCTAAACAAACGATTTATGTGAGCGCTACGCCTGGCGATTATGAGCTGAAAAAGAGCGAAGGTGAGGTCATCGAACAAATCGTCAGACCGACCGGGCTTTTAGATCCCTTGATTCACATTCGCCCTGTCGGCAAACAAGTGGATGATTTGCTTGGCGAGATTCGCATTCGGGCTGAGCGCAACGAACGCGTGCTGGTGACTACGCTTACTAAACGCATGAGCGAAGATTTGGCAGAGTATTATCGCGAGCAGGGCATCAAAGTAAAATACCTGCATAGCGACATCGAAACGCTCGAGCGTGTTGAGATTCTATCTGACCTGCGCAAGGGCACCTTTGATGTGTTGATTGGCATTAACCTTTTGCGCGAAGGGTTGGATTTGCCGGAGGTGTCGCTGGTGGCGATTCTTGATGCCGATAAAGAAGGTTTTTTGCGCTCGGCGCGCTCGCTAATTCAAACCATCGGTCGTGCAGCGCGCAATAGTCACGGT
Organism: Polyangiales bacterium; assembly: GCA_044224525.1. Taxonomy (GTDB): domain Bacteria; phylum Myxococcota_A; class Polyangia; order Polyangiales; family CBDCBC01; genus JBGAKI01. The sequence continues at coordinate 80,480 of JBGAKI010000002.1, forward strand.
GAAGTGATCATGTATGCCGACACGATCACAAAATCGATGGACGCTGCGATCGGCGAGACTCGACGCAGGCGCGCGGTGCAAGAAGCTTACAACACAACCCACGGCATCGTGCCTAAAACGATTGAAAAGCTGATTTTGGACATGCGCCCAGAGGAGCTGCAGGCACTTGAGCGCGAAGCCAGCAAGACCATCGGAGCGGATATCGAGGCCATGAACAACGACGAGCTGCATCAGGCGATGGTCGAGGCCGCGGAGGCCCTCGATTTTGAGCGAGCGACCGTTCTACGTAACGCGCTCAAACAACGCGAAGGGTCGGCCTTGAAGATTTCGAGCAAAAAGAAGCCAAAAATGCTAAAATCAGGCTCACACAACGCTCGTGGTCGAGCGGCAAAATCACGACGATGAAGTCTTTGATCAAACCCCTTTTTGGGCTTGTTTTTAGCGTGATCTGCGCCCGTGGCGTTCACGGTCCACATCGTGCGTGCGCGCAAGAGCAGCGCATTCTAGATGTGCATGTGGTGCCCACTAAACGCCTACAGTTGGCGGTTTGGATTGAAAAAGACGACGGCACATATTTGCGCACGATCGCGCTCACCGAAAGTGTGGGACGTTATGGCTTGGGCAACAGACCGGGCGCGTCGCAAATGAACAGCGGCTTTCATTGGCCTTATGGGCGCCGCGAACAAGTGCTGCCGATTTGGGCCTATGCCCGCGCGCATGCGCCGGGTGCGCAGCTTTTCAAACGGGTGATTTTTCAGAATCGATCGTCCGAAGGGTATGCGTCGCGCACGTCGAACGACTTCTCGCCCGACAATCACTATTGCGTCTCGTTCACGCAATCAAACAACAGCATCGATGTGATGAGCTGTGCAAGCATGAGCAAAACCGACAAAGGCCGCTACATCACAAGCCAAGATGTTGCCAACGGCTACGCTGAGCCGGCTCAAAACGGTGCAAGTGCGAGCGGTTATGAGCGCAAGCTTGATGTGTATTCGCTTTACCCGCCACGTCGCGACATCGATCAGGTGTTTCAATCCAATGGATTTTACGACACGAGCGACGTGGCTGATTACAGAGGCCACGCCAAAGCGGTGATGCCAGAAATTGATTTCGTGTCGACCGCTACGCCGCCGGCGCAAACCGAACAAGTCTTTAGTTTTACGGTGCCTGCCGATTGGGAAGACGGAAAGTATAAAGTGTGGGTGGAAGCGCACCAAGAGGCCGATTTTAATGGATGTTTTACAACGCAAGCCAATCCCACGCCGACGCAGCCCCAAGCACAATGGGATTCGTGGGCAATGCAACTTGGTTTTCCTTTCAGAGGCCAGCCCTCGGTGGCTTATCAGGCAACGGTGAATGTTGGCACCATTGAAGAGGTGAAAGTTAAAAACCCAGCGGGCATGAGCTCGTGGGACATGCTTACGATGAATGCAGCGCCGATGCAGGCGATGAGCAACTGCATGAGCAATGACGCGGGTGGTGCACCCGGTAGCGGCGCTGACCGCTTGTTATTGACGGACAATTCGTGGCGCGTCAAAGTTCAGTCGCGGGTGGTCGATTGCTCGAAGATGCCCGATCCTGAGCCCGTCGAGAATATTAAGGTTGAACCCTACCCTGATCGTAAACAAGCGCATCAATGGGTGCGGCTGTCGTTCACTGCGCCTAATACACAAGATGAAGCGAGCTACGCTTATGTTATTAAGGTGAGTCGCTCGCCGATCACCGATGATGAAACGTTCACCAATGCCCAACCGGCCTATGCGGCAAGCTCAGAGAACGAAGCGGCAAAGGTGCCCACAACCTCGCCTGGCAGCGAAGCGGTCGTTGATCTCGGCGGGTTGGTCGCACAGACGCGTTATTATATTGCTGTGCGCGCACGCAACGCGTGCAACAAACCTGGGCCCATTAGCAGCGGTGATATTCAGACGATGGGTGTTCAATACACCACGGTGTCGCCGTGTTTTGTCGCAACTGCTGCCTATGGCTCAAAGGACCATCCCGATGTGCGCTGGCTACGTTATGTGCGCGATCATCACATGCGTTTTAATTGGGCTGGGCGGGCGTTTATCGACTGGTACACTCAGAACGGGCCGGCGGCCGCGCAGTTCGTGCTGGATCATCCGTGGCTACAACCCGCAGCACGCGCCATGCTTAAACCTTTCATTTTGCTGACGCATTGGCTATTAGATTAGCGATGATCGCAGTCATAACGCTTGCTTTAGTTTGTTTGGTGTCGTGCGCCAGCGCCAAACCCTATGAGCGTGAAAACTTGAGCAAACCTGCGATGGACACAAGCGGCGAAGAGCAGCGCACTGCTTTTTGCCAACACGTCTTTGAGTCGCGCGAAGGCGGTAAAACATTTAGCGGCAGACCAGGGGCCGGATGCGGCTGCAATTAGTCGGATCCTTGTTGCTGGGCTTGCTTGTTTTTTTGGGCAGGCTTGATGCGGCACACGCCGATGAAACTGACGGCACGTGGTCGGGCAATGTTGAGCTCACGGGTAACTATTATTACGAGCGTTCAACACGCGTGATGGCGCCAGCCATGAATGCGCGCGTGGTCACGCCTGACGGTTTACAAGTTAACGCGCGCTATTTGGTGGACGCGATCACCAGCGCAAGTTTAGCCACCGGCGTAGTGCGCGACACAACCTTCACCGAAATCAGGCACGATGTGACCGTGGGCGTGTCGGGCGAAGTGCCCATCGAGAATGTACCGGTGCGCTTTCGCGCCCAAACGCGTGTGAGTTATGAGCCTGACTACCTTGCGCGGGGTTTGTCATTGGGTGCAACCGTTGCCCTCAATAAACGCGCTACGCTGCTCAACATCGACCTTGGCGTGATCAACGATGACGTGGGCCGCATCTTGCGCGGTGTGCCGGTGCCAGGAACGTTTACCTTTCGCAACACGCAGCGCGAGGATGTGGGTTCGATTTTTGGTATCAGCACAGGTTTGAGCGTTTCGCACGCGTTGACAAGCGAGCTTATGCTGAGCGCGGGTTATGAATTAAGCCAGCTTCATGGGTATTTGGCCAACGTTTATCGCACTGTGCCGATCGAAGGTACACCCAAAAATGAAACCCATCCTGACAACCGAACGAGGCATGCGTTTTCGGCATCTGCGGCTTATTATATAACGCCACTGCGTGGTGCGTTGCATCTGACGCCCAACTTTTATACCGATAGTTACGGCATCGTGGGCGGCGGACCCGAGGCGCTTTATTATCAAGAAGTTGGTGAGTACGTATTGCTACGCGCGCGTGGTCGCATTTATTGGCAAAGCGCCGCGTCGTTTTACAAGCCACCTGCGGAATATACCGCGAGTGAGCGCTACTTCACCGCGGACCCAAAGATGACAGAATTTCATACGGTGCTCGCAGGTCTGCAGGCGTCGATCAAACTCGACTTTTTGGAAAAAAGTCCGCTGCATATTTTTCATGAAGGTCTGCTTACGCTGAGCTTTGAACGCTATTGGAACACCAATCGCTTTGGGCCAGGTGTCATCGCTCAAAGCGGTATCTTGATGCCCTTTTGAAATCCGAGATCGCCCAACACGTTCTCAAGATCGGCGCCGAGCGCGCAGGTGAAACGCATCGGGCTGTTTGTGCGCGGATGGTTAAAACCAAGCGCGCTTGCGTGCAAGAAGTGACGAGAGAGTCCTTCGATGACCTCGCCTCCATAAAGCACATCGCCCACCAGCGGACAACCGATGGCCGACAAATGAACGCGTATTTGATGACGATGCGCACTGGGCGCACTGGCCACAAGCAAGGTATGTTCTTGGTGTGACGCGCACCACTCGATTCTGGTGAGGGCTGGCTTGGCTTTTAAGCGTTTTGCTTCGCGCGCTACAATACACGCTTTGCTTTTGCGTTTGTTGCGTGGATGGTTGGCAATGGGAAATACGATCTGCTGGCACTCAACCTGCGCCGAGCATAGCGCTATGTACTTTTTGCTAAAGGTGTGCGCACCGAGCTGCGTGCGTAGATTTTCAAAATCCACGCGCGAACGCGCTGCCACAAGTAACCCCGAAGTTGCCACATCGAGTCGATGCACAAGACCCGCTTGCAGCGGTTCGTAGCCAATTGCGCTCATTTCTGGATAATGCGCGAGCAACCAATCGGCGAGTGTGGGTTCTTGATTTTTCACGATCGCGTGCGAATGCAACCCTGCGGGCTTGTTGACCACGACGATGCTTGCATCCTCAAAGATAAGCTCGGGCGTGAGACTCGTCTTGGTATTGATTGAAGATTGTGATATGGGGTTCATCAGCTATGCGCTTTGAGGGTAACTATTATAAGCTGCTTGAGCTTGATGCAAGTGCCAGTGCTGCTGACATCAAGCGTGCTTACCAGGCCCTTGCGTTACGCTACCATCCTGATCATAACCCCGATGATGCGCAAGCGGGTGCACGTTTTCGAGATATCCAAAAAGCCTATCGCACCTTAGGAAATCCGCAGCTGCGCGCGCACTATGATGCGCTCGGAAAACACGCGGCCGCAGGCGCCGATGGGGAGGCTTTGGTGCGTGCGTTCGAGCGTTTGGCAAAACTGGTGGTCAATAAAGCGCGACCTGTTGCGCCGCAGCCTTCGGAGTTAGACATCACGCTGACGATCGAAGTGCCTCAGCACGCGACGCAGATTACATCACAGACCGTGTTCTATTCGCGCCGTGTTCCTTGCGCCTGCGACTCGGATGCGTCATGTGCGGCGTGTCGAGGTCTGGGATGGCACTACGTGAGTGCACGGCGCGAGGTATTTGTACATCCTTCTTTTAATGACGGGGCACTTGTTTCGATTGGTCAGGCAGGCCACTCGGACGCCGAGACCACTGGCGTGTTACATGTTGTGCTACGTTTTACCCAAGAGCGACGAGCGCTCTAGATTTTAGAGTTAGGTGTTTACATGACGCTCAACACCAAAGACATTGTGATTTTGGGCGCGGGGTGCGCGGGTCTTGCGCTTGCGGTGGGGCTTGCCAACCGTGGCGTTGCGCGCGCACGCAAGATTCGAGTGCTAGAGCCACGTACCGACTACCAGCGCGATCGCACGTGGTGTTATTGGCGAACACGCCCACACGCGTTTGAAGCCTGTGTCGAGAAACGTTGGCATCAGATGCAGGTGCGCGATCAGGGCAAGACAGCACTTATCGCGAGTTCCGCCTACACATACGACTATTTGCCAGCCGATCGTTATTACAACTTTGCGCTTGAGCAACTGAGACAACATCCCAATATTGAGATTCATTTGGGCGCGCACGCGCGTGAGGTCAGGCAAGCGGCAGGCGCAGTGCACATCGACACCTCATTGGGGCGGCTTGACGCGGACCTTGTTTTTGATAGCCGACCGCTGCTCGACGAACGCCGAGATGCTGATAACCCATTGATGTTTCAGCATTTTTTAGGGCAACATGTGCGCGTCGATCAAGCTGTTTTCGATCCTCATCGCGTGATGTTGATGGATTTTGATGTTGAGCAGTCAGGGCATGTGCACTTTATGTATGTGCTCACTTTGTCTGCGACCGAAGCGCTGATAGAAAGCACATGGCTCTCGGCTCAAACGCTTGAGGCGACCGACTACCAAAAAGCCATTGCTGATTATGTGCAGGATCGCTTCAACATCTCTAACTTTGAGGTGCTGTTTGAAGAGCGCGGCGCCATACCACTACGAGCGCCTGCGGGACGCGTGGGTCAAGCAGGGATCATCGATATTGGCACGCGCGGTGGATGTGTTCGTCCAAGTACCGGTTATGCTTTTTTGACCATTCAACGACAAGCTGAACACTATGCTGAGTTGGTTGCGCATGGTCAGCACCCGGCAGGCTTCAAGGCGCGCACTACGTGGCTTGAGCTCATGGATGCAGCACTCATGCGTTTGCTTGTTCACAAGCCACAAGAGCTACCGGCACTGTTTTTGCAGCTCTTTGAACGAGTGCCAACCGATGCGCTGATTCGGTTTTTATCTGATGAACCAAGCTCGCTTGACACGCTTGCGGTGATGAACGCATCGCCGCGCCTTAAGATGGCGACGATGTTGCTCAAGTCGATTCGCGCATCGTGATGGCGTCGAGCAAAAAATCTGCCTGGGGTAAGGGCACCGTGATGTTTTTGGTGCGCATGGGCGCAAGCACACTGCTGATGGCAGAGCGTGTCATCAAATACAATTTTCGGCGCTTACGTGTGAAGGCGCGCGCGTCGACCGAGTTGAAAGCGCGCCGTTCGATCATGTGGCCGATATCGCGGTACATGTACCATGCGGTTCGCATGCCAAGCTGGCTTCGTTTAGGCAGCGCAAGTAATCCGCCGCGACTGGCTTGATAAAAGGCCTCGGCGTCGTCAAGCAACCAATGCACCACGCGGCCGAGCGCGGGGTGAAAAACAGGCTTAAGCAGCCATTGGTCGGGATCGATGCCGGCTTGCCTCATCCACTGCCGCGGCACATAAAGACGGCCCATCTGCGCGTCTTCGCCAACATCGCGTGCAATGTTGGTGAGCTGCATGGCAACGCCCAGTTGCGCTGCTCGCAGCAACGTGGCGCGCTCGCGCCGACCCATAAGCAAGGTCATCATCACGCCTACCGTCGAAGCCACCCGCACTGCGTAATCGATCAGGTCGCTGCGGGTTTGATAGACGCGTTGTGCCAAATCCCAACGCAAACCTTCGACCAACGCTAGGGGCACCTCTTTTACGATGCCATAGCGGTGTGCCACCACTCGAAACGAACGGTCCACAGCCGTATTGAGCGGCCGGTCACCATAAATGGCGTCGAGGCGATCGACAAAACGCTCGAGCGCTTCGCGTCCGCCCGCGGGTCCATCGGCTGCGTCATCGGCTTGGCGGCAAAAAGCATACACCACGCTTGCGGGATCGCGCATGGTGCTTGGCAAAAGCAAACTTGCCGCCGAAAAACTTTTTGAGCCCTCTGCTAAGATTTGCCGGCAGATGTCGACATCACGCGAATCTAAGCCTGATTCTTGCAACGGGGTGTTAGTGGGCGCGGCTCGCATCTTGAGCAAATCCTGTTTTGTCCCGAAGGGCGCGCGCTGCTGTGGGCCGCTCGCTAACGCGCGGGATCATTGAATCAACCACTTTGGCGCTTGAGAGCACGCCTGGCAACCCGGCGCCTGGGTGCGTGCCCGCGCCCACCAGGTATAAGCCTTCAACATCTTCACTTTTGTTGTGGGGCCTAAAATACGCGCTCTGTTGCAAGACAGGTTCCAAGCCGAAGGCGGCACCTTTGATCGACAAGTAGTCATCGAGAAAACCTTGTGGCGTCAACACCTGTGAAGCGACGACGTGCTTTGATAGGTCGGGCAAGAGCGTGCGCGCTAAGTAACTTTCAATGGCCAAACGATAAGGCTCGCGCATCGTTTCCCAGTCGACGCCCGACTCCAAATGGGGCACAGGCGACAACACATAAAACGCATCACATCCCTTGGGTGCTAGTGAAGGGTCGGTGGCGGTGGGACGATGCAGGTAAAGGCTAAAATCTTGGGCGAGCACCTTACGCTCAAAGATGTCTTGAAGTAATTCCCGATAACGCGGGCCCATTAAAATAGTATGATGCTTGACATCGGGGTACTGGCGGTTGGTGCCAAAATACCAAACAAAAAGACTCATCGAATAACGTGACTTGTCGATGCGCTGATCCGTCCAACGTTTGCGATCGTGAGCGTCAATCAACTTGCTGTAGGTCCACGCCGAGTCGGCATTTGAAATGACATATCGAGCGGCGAGCGTTTCACCACTTTTCAAGCGAACGCCTGTCACTTTACCCTGATTGGTTTCGATATGCTCAACCTCGCTGTTCAGGCGCAGCTGGCCACCCATGGACTCGATGAGCTTAACCATGCCTTCAACGAGTGCGCCTGTGCCGCCCATTGGAAAGTGTACCCCCCATTTGCGCTCTAAGAAAGCGATCAAGGTGTAGATCGATGTCACGGAAAAAGGGTTACCGCCAACAAGCAGCGGATGAAAGCTAAATACCTCGCGAAGTTTTGGATGGCGCACGTAATGCGATACCAGGTTGTAGACCGTGCGATAACTTTTAAGGCGCACCATCGATGGCACAATCTTGGCCATGTCCAGCACGTTTGAGAAGGGTTTGTATGACAACTCTTCAAAACCGATGCGAAAAATCTTTTCGCTCATTTTCACAAAAGCTTCGTAACCTTTAACGTCGCGTTTGGAAAAACGCGCAACCTCGGCGCGCATGCGCTCGGCTGAGCCTGTGTAGTCAAAGTGCTCACCGTCGTCGAAGCGAATACGATAAAAAGGATCGACCGGACGCAGGTCGATGTCGTCGGCAAGCTTTCGGCCCGCCAGTTGCCAAAGCTCTTCGAAAAGAAAGGGTGCGGTAATCACCGTCGGTCCGGCATCAAACGTAAAGCCATTTTCGCGAAAGACACGCGCACGACCGCCGGGTTGATCAAGTCTGTCGACGATGGTGACGCGATAACCCTTGGCCAGCATGCGCAGCGCCGCGGCAAGGCCACCAAAACCAGCACCGATCACAACGATATGTGGGGTTTTAACTTTGCTTTCCATAATGAGCCTCTTGAATGCGTCCTTCTTGAACCAGGTAGTCTTTGCGTGATGCGTCGATGCGCAGATATTCGGGATGGGTGGTGGTCAAAAAAATCTGTGTTTCAAGGGATTCGATCAGCTTGAAAAAATTAGCGGTGCGTTCTTGATCGAGTTCACTGCTTACGTCGTCGAGCAACAAAACCGGCTGACGCTGATAAAAACCACCGAGCCATTGTTGTTCGGCAAGCTTGAGTGCCAAACAGATGGCGCGTTGCTGACCCTGCGAAGAAAAAATGCGTGCTTTTTTGCTACCGTGCTCAACGCGTAAGTCGTCCAGGTGTGGACCCACCGAGGTGGTGGCGCGCAAACGATCTTTATCGAGCGCTTCATCAAGCGCACGCTTAAAAGTGTCTTGATCAGGCTCAACACTATGAGCGTAGCTCATTTGCAGTGAGAGCGCTTGGCCCATCACAAAATAATATGACTCTTCGACCAGACGTTTGAGTTGCTCGACAAGGGCTGCGCGCGCTTTGATGATCACTTGACCACTGCTTGCCAAGATATCGTGGTAGACGCGGATCACTTCAACCGACGCGTGTTGCTTAAGCAAGCGATTGCGACTTCGCAATGCCTTACCATACATTTGCAATGCGTTGCGATATGTGAGATCGGTGCGTTCAAGAATGCTGTCCAAAAAACTTCGACGTTGCTCAGGGCCGCCTTGAATCAACGACAGGTGCCCAGGATGAAAAATTACTGTGGGTACGTGCTGAAGGTGTTCGTGCAGTGAACGCGGGCGTTTGCCATCAACCTTGACCTCTCGTTTATTGGGTTTAGTGAGCGATACTTGAATCAACCCTTCGAGCGGTCGGTTGTTGTAGGCAATCTTCAACAAAGCGTGTTCACTCGTGGTGCCAATCAACTCTTCGGTTTGTGCGGGCCGAAAGCTTGCAAGCGTGGAAGCGTAGTAAAGCGCTTCAACGAAGTTGGTCTTGCCTTGGCCGTTTTGACCGCCAAGTACTGTGATCTGAGCATCGCTTTCAAGCTCAACGTTGAGGTTTCTAAATCCGTGCACTGATACTCGGCGGATCCAACCGAGCCGAGGCGCAGCGCGCGTATGCGTGTTTGTTACCGAGCTATCAGAGGCGATGATTTGCACACACAATTAGATACGCATCGGCATCACAACACCGATGAAATCTTGCCTGGCTAAAGGCTTAATGGCGCCGGGATCAAACTCACCGTTGAGCTCAAGCACGATCTGGTCTTCGGCGAGCGAAGACAAAACATCGATCAAATATTTGGCGTTAAAACCAATGGTTAGAGGCGCGCCCACACTTTCGACGTCGATCACGTCTTTGCCCTCGCCTACTTCGGCGTTCTCACAGCTGATTGTGAGCACCTGGTTGTCGACGTTGAGGCGCACTGCACCGGTGCGCTCGCCTGATACAACGCTGATGCGCTTAAGTGCTTCGAGTAAATCTTGGCGACCGGCGACCACGCGGCGCTGGTGTGATTGCGGAATCACTTTTTCGTAAGGCAAGAATTGATCGTCACTGAGTTTGACGCTCAAGAGCACATCACCGTACGAGAAAAATGCGTGACCATCTTTGGCGGTGATACCGACTTTGGATTTTTCTTGGCCTTTTTCTTTTTTGGCTTCATCGACCAAACGCCTGAGTTCAGCAATGCCGCGCACAGGAATCAAGGTTGTGATTGGGTGTTTGATGTTTTCTTCATCGTATTCGGCTTTGCATAAGCGATGACCATCGGTTGCGACCATGCGCACATGTTTGCCGTCACATTCGAAGAGCGCGCTTGAAAGATGAGGACGTGTTTCGTCGGTCGAGGTTGCGTAGTGAGTGCGTGCAACTAATTCGGCGATGCGAGCCGCTTCGAACTCTTGCAGCGCCTTAGGGTCGATCGTCGGCAGCGCAGGGTACTCGTCACCCGAGAGTCCAGGAAGTTTGTAATGCGTGCGTCCACAATGCAGCTCGATGGTGCCATGTTTGGCTTGTTTGATTTGTACGGCTGTTTCGGGAAGGTTTTTGACAAGATTAAACAACGTTTTCGCAGGCACTGCTGCTGCGCCTTCTTGTTTGACGTCTGCTTTCACACTTGCGGTGAGTGCAACGTACAGATCAGAGGCGATGACGCTGAGCATTCCGTCTGGTTGCGTTTTGAGCAGAATGTTTGAGAGCATTGGGATCGAGCCGCGTCGATCGGCAACCTGATGTGCAAGTGACACGCAGCGAACGAGATCTTGTTTGGAAACCGTAACAAACATTTTTCGAACTCCAGATTAAAAGAATTATTAAATTCTTAAATTAGATCGTCTTAGTCTTAAGGGGATGGGGATATGTGGATTGTGCGCTTATAATACTGTTTTTCAAGCAGAAAATTAAGCCCGGGGCAGTGGATGGGTGGGGGTACAGATCGACCGCTAAGATGTGTGTAAGTTTGAACACAGTTTGTCACCAGCTTAGTCACCAGGCTTATCCAGGGGGTTACCCAGCGTTTATCAACAGGCGTGTTGTTATTGGTCAAAGTGTTCACAGAGCCTGTCGTGCTGGGCTTTAGCGTCCTGGCGACCAAGCTCGATCAACATTCGCGCGTAATCGCCGTCAAAAAGCAGATAAGAGAGCAAATCTGTGTCGCTGTCTTGGTCGCTATCGGCGATTGAACGCAGGACACGGCCCAGCATACCGGGGGCGCGATTGAGAAAGCGCGATGAGCGAATGAACTCAGAGCTTAATTTTCCAATGTCTTCAGAAGCGCGGATTTTTATCGAACTGATGGGTCTAATGGGGTGGGTCGATTGCGATAGGCCCAGTTCGTTATTGATGGCCTCGACAAAACCTTCGCCATAGGCGGCCTTTCCTGCGCGTAGCAAGCGGTTGATTTGCTCGAGCCGGTCGAGGTCATTGTCGACCCTATCCAAAAGCAGCGCATTGAGTGTTTTGCCAAGCACGAAAAAATAGCCTGGATATATGTCGGAGCGTGGCAACATGCTGAGCCGCTCGCTACCAGGTGCGACATAACGCGGATTGATGACGACAATGCGCTCGGCGCCCATGCGCTGCGCGGGCACAAGTGGCATGTCCTGCCTGAGACCGCCGTCGCAAAAATATTCATGGTCGATGCGCACTGGCGGAAATAAGAATGGAATCGACGCCGAGGCCAACACATGTTCGACGCGCACCTGCGCGTGTCGAACGTCGACGTTGGGCAGAGCACCCCAAGTGCTAAGATTTTTTTGATCGCACTGCGCAAAAACCACCGTTTTGCCACTACGAATGTGGGTGGTGGCGACGCTGAGGCCTTTGTAATGTCCACTTTTAAGATTTTGTTCGATGCGCCCAAAAGGAATCGACGAACCGAGAAGCGTTTTGAGGCCACCAGGGTTAAAAAGGCCACTATGGTGGGCATGGCCACGTGCTGAACCAGGTGCGTCGTCCGCGAACGAGGGTGGCTTTTTGCGCCAGCCGATCAAAGTGCGCAGACCTGAAAGCATGTCGAGCGGATTAACCTGCAAGATGTGGTCAAGCTTCAGGTGCGTCCAGCGTTCGACCAAACCATGCACGTGGTCACCCAGCGCGTGGGCGTGTGCTGCTAAGAAGCAGGCATGAATGGCTCCTACGGATGTGCCTGAGATGATGTCGACGCGTGGCGGTTTACCAATGGCGCGCGCGATGTCGTGAAATAAGTACTCGAGCACGCCCACCTCATAGGCACCACGTGCTGCGCCGCCGCCAAGCACAAGTGCGCTGGTTTCTGGTCGTTGGCCTGGGGTATTCACCTCGCTCATGCATAGCATAAGAGGTGGCCGAAAAGGAATATCAACTGGTCTATTTAGAGAAGAAGGTGGGCTGGCCGCGCGAGGCGCTACACCTTCGGCTCAGCGAATCGCTCGCTACTGTTAGCCCCTTGCGCGGCCAGCCCACCTTCTTCTCTAGTTTTTTTGAACCAAAATTCTAGGCGGCGCCTAGTTTCTTTTGCAGGTGATCGATTGCCAAACGTACTCTGTCATCTTGATCGATGAGGGTTTCGATGCGCTTGACGGCACTGAGCACGGTGGTGTGGTCTTTGCCACCAAAGCGCTCGCCAAGCTCGGGGTAACTGAGGCCGAGCTTCTTGCGGCAAAGGTACATTGCAATCATACGCGGCACGGCGTGAGCGCGGTGACGACGGTGCGATTTGAGGTCGGCCATGCGCACGTTGAAATAGCTACATACTGTTTTTTGCACGTCTTCAACGCCGACCACACTTTGGCGTGTGCTGGCCACGGCCCCAAGCGCCGTTTTGACCAGCTCAAGATCGATGGGGCGCGCAAGCAGTTCTGCACGCGCGGCCACGCGCAAAAGCAAACCTTCAAGCTCGCGCACGTTGGCGCCGCCATGTTCGGCGATGTATGAGGCGACGTCGTCGCTCAGCACGAGTTTTTCGACTGCGGCTTTTTTTCGCAAGATCGCCACGCGGGTTTCAAGCTCGGGCGGCTGCACATCGGCGACCAACCCCCATTGAAAGCGGCTGATCAAGCGCTCTTGCATGTCGCCGATATACGCGGGGCTGACATCGCTTGAGTCCACAATTTGTCGATCGGCGTGGTAAAGCGCATTGAACGTATGAAAAAACTCTTCTTGAGTTTGCACGCGCCCGGCCAAAAACTGAATGTCGTCCATTAGCAGCACGTCGCAGTCTTGACGATAACGTTTTCTGAACTCGTGAATCTTGTGGTTTTGCAAGCCGCTGATGAACTCGTTGGTGAACTGTTCGGCCGAGACATAGAGCACGCGGGCGCTGGGATTGTCTTGCAGGATGTGGTGGCCCACAGCATTGATAAGATGGGTCTTACCGAGCCCTACACCACCATATAAGAAGATGGGGTTATAGCGGCGGCCGGGGCTGCTCGCCGCGGCCGAACACGCGGCATAAGCGAGTTCGTTAGAGGTGCCGACAACAAAATCATCGAAATGATACTTGGGATTGAGTTTGGTCGACTCATTGGTTGAGCCATTGTCGGATTTGTTGTTAAGCGGGGTTTGCGCGTTGCCAAAAGATAGCGTGGGCGTTGCAGCCTTGCGGGTGCGGGGCGTTGCGAGCAGCGGTGCCCGCGATGCCACCGGCAACGCGGAGGTCTTGTTCTCGTGAGTCTGGATCGCAAGTTCTTGAGGTAGCGCTGAGGCAGGCGTTTGCGTGGGTAAAAAACTCAGTTGAGCCTGATTTTGCTCTTGATTGTGATCAAGCGACGCGCTTTTGGAAGGCTTGAGTGGTTTCCAGCTCAGTTCCACGCCGCTGGCGTTCGCGCATGCAAGCGCTTCATTTATCAACGCTTTATAGTTACTTAGGATCCAGTCGGCATAAAAGCGATTGGGCATGCCAACTACAAGTTTTTGTTCGGTCTCTTGTACGCACTTTAAGGGCGCAAACCAGGTTTGGTAGCTTTCGGCCGAGATACGGCTTTCGATGTAGCTCACAACATGTATCCACAGGGATGATGACACGTTCTCCTCAATAAATTAGGCACTACCGAAAGTTATCCACAGCGTGTCCACATGAACAAAACACATTTGCACAGCGCGCTGAGGCTTAAGTTTTTAAGACGGTCACAACAGAGCTTTCAGCAAAACGGTCCAGACAGCCACCGAATCATTTGCTTTGGAGAGCTGACGCTAGCAAAGCGCCAGACCAGCGTCTACAGATCAAAAACAACTACTTAATAAGTACCCAGGATCAAATAAGTTTCTTCACTCATTTTTTTTAACTTTTTTTCGTGTGCACATCGCGCGTGATCCTTTTTGGCTGCAAGGCCGTGAGATCTAAATTAATTTCATCGATGTTGATCTGTGCTCGCTACGTGCTGATCAAAACGCGATCGTGTTCGCTGGCTAAATTAGGGTCTTGGCGAGACGCTCGGCTCGCGCTATACGCTAAACCATGCGTCAAAACATTTGTATGCGCGCGATTAGTCTTGTTTTCTCGCTGCTTTGTGTGTTCACGCTCAGCGTGTTGATCACCACTGGTCATGTGTTTGCGCAAAGTGCACGCACACAACCCGAAGATTTTGAAACCACGCGCGGGCTTGCGTTGGGTACGGGTTTGCGCGCAAGTGCGATCGGTACGTCGGCGGTGTTGTATAACGCGGCTGGTATTCCAAGTGCAAAAGTCTATCATCTTGAAGGATTTGGCAGTTACAACTCGCATCTTGACCAATATTCTTATGGCGGTACGGTGGTGGACTCGATTACCAACGCGCTTGGCGCAGGCCTTGCATTGCGCGGCATCAGTTCGGGCAATGATCAAGGGCGATCTGGCATTGACGGTAAGCTTGCGCTCGGTTTTCCGCTTTCAAGCGCACTGAGTCTTGGTGTGGCTGGTCGTTATATGGTGCTCAATCCCAAGACAGACATTGCCGGCGTAGATCATCTGGCCAAAGGTTTTACAGTAGACGCCGCATTACGCTTTACGCCTTTTGAAAGCTTACAAATCGCTGCGCTTGGTTATAACTTGGTCGACAAACACTCTGCGTATGTGCCGCGCATGCTTGGTGGTTCTGCGGTGTTTCAGGTGTCGAGCATCAATATTGGTGGCGACATGCTTTTTGACACTACCACTTACGACAAAGCGAAAATGTTGCTGGGTGGTGGCCTTGAGTTTTTTGGTTCAGCGAAGTTTCCGCTGCGCTTTGGTTATCGGTACGACCAAGCTTGGTCCATTCACGATTTGACGGGCGGTGTTGGATATGTTGACACCAAGTTTGGTTTTGATGTGTCGGTGCGTCAGCAAATTAGCGGCGGATCGGCGACCATGATGATGGCGGCGCTGAAATATTTCGTGCAATAGCGACAATAAAGCGTGGCTGAGCGCGCTTGAGCAGGGGCAAACCCGCTCACTAAGCGCTGCGCCTTCGGCTCCGCGAATCGTTCGCTACTGTTTGCCCCTGCTCAAGCGCGCTCAGCCACGCTTTATTGTCGCGCGTGTTGAGATTACAGGGATTCGAAGATGAGGGCGATGCCTTGGCCGCCGCCGATGCAGGCGCCGCCGATGCCGAGGCGTTTGCTTGTGCGACGCAGCTGGTAGATCAGGTTGGCGCTGATGCGCGAGCCTGATGCGCCGAGCGGATGACCAAGTGCAATCGCACCACCATTGACGTTGCTTTTTTCAAGTGGCAGTTTGAGTGTGCGCTGCACGGCAACCCATTGTGGCGCGAAGGCTTCGTTGATATCAAAGAAGTCGATGTCGTCGACTTTGAGCGACGCGTTGCTGAGCGCTTGTTCGATGGCAGGCACTGGGCCCATACCCATGATGGTTGGATCAACGCCAGCGATGCCCCACTCGAGTAACTTCGCTAGTGGTTTCAAACCTTGTGAACGTGCCCACTCGGCATCGGCGACGATTAGCGCGCCTGCACCATCTGAAATGGCCGACGCGTTGCCCGCGGTGACCACACCCTGTGGGTCAAACACCGGGCTAAGTTTCTTGAGCCCCTCGGCCGTGGTGTCGGGGCGTGGGCACTCGTCGGTGTCGACGATGCGCACACCTTTGCGGTCAGGCACCTCAATGTTGACGAGTTCGTCTTTGAATGCGCCGGCTTCGTGCGCGGCTTTCCAGCGTTGCTGTGAAAGTAAGGCAAACCCATCGGCGTCTTCGCGCGATACGTTGTACTTTTTGGCGATGTTTTCGGCGGTGACGCCCATCGGCAGTTTGCAGAGGCTGTCGGTGAGCCCGGTCCACAGCGTGTCTTCAAGGGGCGGCTGTTTGCCAAACTTCAAACCCTCGCGCAAACCGCGCAAGACGTGGGGCGCTTGGGTCATGTTTTCTGTGCCACCGGCCAACACGACTTTGGCGCGGCCAAGCAAAATTTGTTCGGCGGCGCTCACAATCGACTGAAAGCCCGACCCGCACAAACGGTTAACACCGAGCGCAGGTTTTTCGATTGGCACTTCACAGCGCAAGCCAACGTGGCGCGCAAGATAAGACGCATCGGCGCTGGTTTGTTGCACGTTGCCCATGATTACATGATCGATCGCTTTGGGGTCGACGCCACTTTGCGTGATTGCCGCTTTGCTTGCGAACACGGCGAGGTCGGTTGCCGTAAAACCTTTGAGCGCGCCGCTCATGGCGCCAAAGGGGGTGCGTTTTGCTGCCAGGATCCAAATCTCTTTGTTGAGTGCCATGGTACAATTATACCCTAACTTAAACACAAAAAGATAGTAATCAGCGCCTACTCGCGCACAAAAATATAGCCGATGGCAGCAAAATCGCGCAGTGTGTCCGGCTGTAAGTCATCGCAGCCCCAGCCGTTGCCGGTGCCGGTAAGAAACCCGCCACCGCTTGAACACGAGGTGCGCGGAGCACTTGCGCCAAAACCTACAAACGAATCGGAGGTTGAGCAGTCGTCGGTGTTTTCGTCGCCGATGATGCCAAGGCGCGTGTGCATGATATCGCCTTGGTTTGAGATGTTGAGGCCTTCAATGTTGCAGCGTGTTTGAATGCCTGCGCCGTCAATCAAACTCAACCATGCCGCTGAGCCCATCGAGGTTGGGATATACATGTTCGATAAGAAGATCTGTTGGAGTGTTTGTGGGGGGTCTAGGTTAAGCGGGACCACTATCCAATGGGTTTGCCCATTGTAGCGCATGCCTACACGCAGCTCGCGTGCGGGTAGCTCTAAGAATGATTGCAGTTTGGCCTCTTGTGCTTCAAGCGTTGTGCTTTCGGGATGGTAGAGTTCGTCGTTGACCCACAGGTAGCTGTCGTAATCGAAGGTGAGCAGGGTGCCATCGGTTTTGAGTGCGAGTGTCCAACCGCCACCATCGGCGAACATTTCACAGTAAGATTGATAGGGCGGCAAGGTGTCTTGATCGTTGGTGTCGAGCACGTAGGGGCCGCTTGTTGCGTCGGGTTTGTTTTGCAGCAACGCTTTGCATGATCTTGCGTCGGCTTTTAAGCAGGGGTTGCAGTTAGGGCCGCCGCAATCGATTTTTTCTTCAAGGTTGTTCAGCGTTTGATCGTTGCAGGTGCCGGGCGCACGGTTATCGGGTGCGGGGCTCGCTGTTTGTTCGTAGCCAAGAAATCCGCAAGCGGGTAGCACCAGTAGAAAGGCGATAAAGCGTGCTGTCATTCGCGCACCAGCACAAAAGCAAACACCGGTAGCTCGCTACCGGACGCTTGGCAGTTCGGGTAGTTGCCCGCGCTGATCGTTACACAGGCTTGGTTAGCGTTTAATCCGATACCGATGGCGGAGTCGGGTGAGGTTAGGTCGGTTTGCTCATTGGCCAATGCACCGATACGCACGCTACCGAAATCCTTCAGAAGCGGTCTGATGTTGAGTCCTTCAACGAAGGTTGGTGTTTGCACCGTTGCGTTGTTGATTAGCAATAGCCAGGCGTCGCGTCCTATATTGGTCACGATGCGGTACTGGTGAGAGAAGATATCGTAGGCGGTGATTTTTGGTTTTTCGTTAATGTCGATCGTTAGCCAACGTAAATCGCCGCCACGAAACATCCCGATGCGCAGACTTTGAACTGGGATGGTGTAGAATGAAACGAATTTGGCTTCGACTTGTTCAAGATCGGCCGAAGCCTCGTTGAGCAGGTTTTTGTCGCGCCAATAATCGGAGCTGTAGTCAAAGGTCGAGAGCGTGCCGTCGATTTTCATCATCAGTGTCCAGCCACCGCCTTCGGCTTGCATGTCACAGTAGGTTTTATACGTGCCTTGAGGGCCGCTGCCGTCGGGGTCGATGTCGTAGGGGCCGCTTGGCGTGTCTGGGTTTTTGGCGAGCAATGCCTTGCAGCTTTTGCTGTACATGGTGCAAGGTAAACAGTTGGGCCCGCCGCAATCGACTTCTGTTTCGGCATTGTTGAGAACGTAGTCGTCGCACGTTGCGCCCTTTGCGAGCGAGCTTGCGTCAGTGGATGCGTCTACGATGACCTTACTTGATGTGTGATGATCGCAAGCGATGAGCAGGACGCACAACGCATAAAATGCGACGCATGTAGGGCGCCTCAAGGTGTTAGCGAGTCTTCTCAAGGCTCGCATTATACCGGTAAAGCGTGCTATTTTCGCAACTTGTTACGGGTGATCAGATAAACTCGGCGAAGGCTTTGCCGAAGACGACCTGATCGGGTTGCTCTTTGGTTGTTGCGCGCAAGAGCACGCGGCCGTCTTCGTTCCAACCTTCAACGATCAAGGTTTGGCCGGGTAAGACCGGGCTTTGAAACGAACCATTCAGTGCACTGAGCTTTTTACCATGAGGCGCGTTGGCGCTCACGGCGCGCGCCACATACCCATAGGTGCAGAGGCCATGCAAAATCGGTTTTTCAAAACCAACTTTTTTTGCTAGTTCAGGGTCTGCGTGCAGTGGATTGTGATCGCCCGATAAACGATAAAGCAAAGCCTGTTCGCTTGCGATGTGTTCTTCGACACGCCAGTCGGCGGCGCGATCAGGAACTTTGATCAGCGGTTTTTTGGGGGGCGTGGTGCCGCCAAAGCCGCCATCGAAACGAAAGATCAAATCAAACTCGGCTTCGCTGACAAGCTCGCCTTGGTCGTCGAGCGTTTTGACGCCAAGCGTGACCGTGGCTAAGCGCTTTAGATCATAAGCGCCGATCACGCGCGCTTGGCTGTGCAGTGTGCCGTTTGGTGCGATGTCGCGAAACACGCGCAGGCTTTGGGCGCCGTGCACCAAGCCTTCGATGTTGCCACCGAGCTTGTCAAAGATGCCTTCGCTTGCGGCGAAAGCTGGCAGCACCGCAAAGGTGGGCATGACCTTGGGGCCGAATTTCTCGAATAAATATTCGAGTTCATTTGCTTTAGCGCCAATGCCCAGCGCATAAAGCACCGCGTCGCGCCACGTGTACGCGAAACTAACTTTGGGGCCTTCAAGGCCAGCAAGTTCTGTTGAGAGCGCCATAACGCAGGTGCGTTAGATCGGTCGCATTTCAAGCTGCTTGATGCGCTTGCGACGACGACGAGCCGCTTCGGATTCTTTTTTGCGCTTCTTGATCGAAGGCTTGAGATAGTGACGACGGCGCTTGAGCTCGCGAAGGATGCCTTCGGCAGCCATCTTGCGCTTCAAGTGTTTGATCGCGCGCTCGAGGCCCTTCTCGTTGACGAGCACTTCAATCGGTTTGCCTTCAAAAATTTCACCTAACATGTTTCACCGCGCATTTTTCACAAAGAATTGAGGGGGTCTTAAAAAGAGGCCAAAACATGCCACAGATCATTCTTGCTGGCAAATTGGGATCGGCAAAAAAGGCTATAGATTACACTCGCGCTTTTTGCGGCCGTGCTTATAGTAGTGGCTAACACATCCCGTGATACCGATTCGCAGCCAGGTGCGTGTGCCTACCCTTCCATGGGCTGCGTACTCGCTTTTTGCCCTCAATTTGCTGGTTTATTTGCAGCAATTTGGCATGGATCCGGCCACCGAAGAGGCTTTTTTAGCTTCTTGGGGGGTGACGCCCTATTGGCTTTTGCATAGCCATCACCTACAAACGCTGCTGACGCCCTTTACTAGCATGTTCGTTCATGGCGGGTTCTTTCATTTTGCCAGTAACATGTGGTTTTTATTGGTTTTTGCGGGGCCCGTTGAGTATACGCTTGGGCGCGGGCGTTTCCTTGCATACTATATAATAGGTGGGCTTGTGGCGGTGGCTGCCCAAGTGGCGGTCGCGCCGGCCAGTCGTATTCCGATGGTGGGTGCATCGGGCGCGATTGCAACGGTTTTGGGTGCCTATTGGGTGCTCTATCCGCGCGCTCGCATTTTGACGCTGTTGCCGATTTTTATATTTTTGCAGTTCATCGAGATACCAGCGTTTGTTTTTATTATTTTGTGGTTCTTGAGTCAGGTGCTGATGGGTGTGGCCGGGCTATCGATGGCGGGCGACGGTGGCGTCGCATTCTTTGCACATATCGGTGGCACGCTTGCGGGTGTGTTTTTGCAACCCGCTCTAGTTCAATGTTCGCGTACGTTAGGGTTTCGCTGGCGTGGGAGGCGGGGCGGGCGCAGGTGCGGGTGTTACCTTCACGGGTGCAGGTGCGGCAGGTGGTGTCACCTTTACTGGTGCGGGTGCGGGAGTTGGTGCGGGTGCAGGCGTCGGTACTTTAACTGGCGCTGTTGATGATGGCGCGGGCGCGGGAGTTGGTGCGGGTGTTGGCGCAGGTGTAGGTGTGGGTGTTGCGCCGGGTGGTGGTTCAGCGGGCTTGCCGCTGATGAAACCAGTGGGCTCTTTGATGATGGAAGAAGGGATGGTGGTAGATGGTTTGCTTACGGGCTTGGTATGACTTTCAAACTTCACGAGCGTTGCTTTGATCGTGGCCACTTGCACTTTGTCGCTCGCGAGGAACTGCTCTTTTTTAAGCTGCAGGTGCTGAATAATGTAGCCGGGCTTAGCGAGTCGAAGTTCGACGGGCCATTTTGGTTTTTCAACCTTGAGGGTGCCCGGCACGGTGATCTTGTTTGCACCAATGCTGGCTTGTGCGCCAGTTGGATCGGTGTCGACGACGACCTCAAAAGGTAGCTCAACAAGTTTAAGTGTAAGCGGGTCGAGCTTGTCTTTGACGTCGAGGGTTTGTTCGGCAGGTGCATAACCGCTCAAGCGCGCAAGCAACGTGACTTTTTGGCCTTGAACAAGTTCAAGTTCGATCGGTGTCACTCCTTTAAGAGCGCCGTCGACTTTGATTTCGGCGCCAGGTGGTTCGGTCTTAACCACAACTTTGGTGGTTGCAAGCATCTTTTCTGCGCCGCTATTTTCGGTTGCACCTGCGTCGATGGCGGCCGTGGGTTTGGCTTCTTGCTCGGCAGCAATGGGCTGCTTTGTCTTGACCGGAGCGGCCTTCTTTTCTGCGCGATTTGCAGTTTTTTGTTGCAGCCACTCGGGATGGCTATAAACAAGATAGCCCGCGACGGCAAGCGCGATGACCACGATAAAACCCAAGAACTTTGGGACAGGTGAAGGGCGAATCGATGCGTCGCGGAAGATTTCTTCGGTTGCAATCCCGGGGCGCTTGGGTCGATCGGAGTTTGGCGGAAGCTCAAACTCACTCGTTGCAGCTGCAGCAGCAGGTGCAGGCGGCACCAAGCTGCGCGGCGAGCGTTCGATGCGCGTGTCTTCGTTTTCGGATGACGTTGCTTGGTCCATCACCGCGTCGGGGATCATTGCCTTGAGTGTTGGTTCGCTGGGTTTGGCGCCCGGAGGTAAGCTGTATTTGTAGTCGCGCGTAGCGCGTGCGGTTTTGGGCTCGTCGTCGAGTTCGTCTGCTTGCTCAGTCGTTTGTTCGCTGACTTGTTCGATGACCTGCGAAGGCATCGAGTTGCGCGGTGGTTTTGACACCGTGGTGCGTTCGTTGTCGTCGAATGTTTTGGGGCCACTGGCCGAGCCCGATTGTTGTGAGCCGGCGCGCGCGAGCGCCATGGCTAAGAACTCGGTGGCGTGTCGCACGCTGGTGGGTTCATCAAGCGATTTGTCGTCGGCTTCAGCTTGTTTTTTTCCGGCTGCGGGTGGTTGAGGGACGCTTGCGCGATGAGGCACAGCACTGGTGCGTGGTGGCGGGGCGCTGCTGGGGTTTTTGGGTGCGCCACTGACGCGCGCGACCACGGTTTGATCTTCGGATGCGCCAATATCGTAGGCAGATGCTTCGGTGCCGCGTGCGGCTGAAATGCGATCGACGGTGCCTTGGCTGTCTTCAGACATCTTGATGAACTTGATGCCCATGCCTGGTGGATCTTGTTCGCCTTTTGCGTCTTGGGGTTCGCGCGTCCAGACCACGCGCCCCACGCCTTGAATGAGTCGCGATTCGTCTTTGAGCTGAAGCTCAAACTTTAAAAGCGTGCCCACCTCGAGTGGGCTTTTGGACTTAATGAACATGCCGCCCTTGGAAATATCGGAGCTGTATTGCTCGATAAATTCGTCGAGGCTTGCGCTCTTAAAACGAACCTTAAGCGCTAGGGGCGCACGATGGTCTTTGCGGGTATCGGCCATGCAAAAATCCCTTCAATGGTACCTATTCGGCCGAAAATACACAACTATCGTACGATGTTGGCAAAGTTGATAAGCAATCTAAGCGCACACTGCTCGATAACACAATAACAGAGTTGAGATTTCCCTCAAAATAGGGTACTGCAAAACTAGTCACCGATCGACAATACGCTTACAAACGAGGACGCCACACCATGGACTCACAAAATCCACAAAACTCTAACCCGGCCCCAGCACCCACGCCTTCCACATCGCAGGCCCCCGCACCTTCATCGGCTGCTGCCGGTGGCGCACCCGAGGCGGCGCGTCCTTTTGTGGCTTATTCTTCGTTTGCGGAGTTTGAAAAGTTGCTCGAGACCTATTTAGTCGAGAAGGCGCCTTTTCAGCTGCCCAACGACTTGAAAGATTTTTTTGTTAAGGTCTTGCCTTGGATTTCGCTGGTTATGCTGATGATCTCGCTTCCGCTTGTGTTTGCCGCGGTCGGGTGCAGCGCCATTCTTGCGCCGCTGGGTGCGCTCGGTGGTGGTGAGGGCGTGCACTCGGGCACCATGCTGATGATGCATTCGCTGCTCGCGGCAGTGATCGTGTTTTGTTATGGCATGGGTTTGCCTGGATTATTTAAGCGCAGCCGAGCCGGTTGGGCGTGGAATTTTTACGCTAAACTTTTGGGCGTGGTGAGCACCGTTTTGAGCTTATCGATTGGCGGGTTGCTCTTTTCGGTGGTGTGGTTCTACGCGCTCTTTCAGATCAAAGACCGGTATCAGTAATCAGGCTGGTCTTGGCTCAGCTGGCTTTGGTGATCTCTTCGGCGTCTTGTTCGTCGACGCGGGGGTAAACCGCCGAAGTGAAGTTGGGCTTGTTGACGCTCAGGGCAACAATGCGTGCGGGGCCGCGCAATGCAGGCAGCACCGTTGCCAGCACATGCAAGGTGGTCGCGCCTTGGCGCAGTTTGAAGAGCACTGCGTCGTGTTCAGTTGAGTCGCTCGCGAGCGCGCCATTTTTGGCTGATTGTTTCATGTGATCAGTGACCTTGAACACGAATGCATAACTGCCCAATGCTTTCAGACCGGCTTCGCGCGTGGCCCAAATCATTGCGGCGGCAATATTGGTGTCAAAGCCTGCGGTCTCGAGTGTGTCAAGCAAGGGCTGGCATTCTTTAGGTAGCATCGTCAGCCACGTGGTGCGGGTGCGTTGTTTCTTGTTGGTGAGGTCGCAACCTTGTGGGCCCATGCCAACGGCGGTTAACAAAAATGCATCCTCGTGTGCGAGTGTGATGCCCATATCGGGATGACCCGAGAGCACGGGTTTATCGGAACTCAGCCATTCGATTTCGGCGCCTGGTGCTTGGTTGAGTTGCTCAAGCGCGCGATCGGCAAGCTCTTCACAAATGCGGCGGGTGCGATCGCGTCTGAGCGACTTTTCAAGTGCGGTGAGCTCGGGGTCGTAGGTGAGCGCGACTTTGGGCAAGATCAAATGCCAGC
>JBGAKI010000078.1:0-13143 GCA_044224525.1 Polyangiales bacterium
CACACCGGCGTTGCGGGTGACTTCTTCAAGCTCGCTTAAACGTTTGAGCAAATCGCGACTAAGTTTGCTTGCGTCTTTTTCGTCGGCAAAACGCACTTCGATCTGACGATCGGCCACGCGCTTGATCTGCACGCGCTGACGCACACGGTCAAGCTCGGGTCTGCCGGGCAGCTCGCCCTTTTTGAGGATGCCAAGCGACTCGCCCAGTTGCTGCTCGAGCTGATCGGCCAATGCATCACGGCGATCACGAATCGCCTCGTCAACCTCGACCTCGTAACTGAGCCTGAGGCCACCCTTGATGTCGAGTCCTGGGCTGATTTTGCTTTGAAAATAGTGCGAAACCCATTTGGGCATCGGCACGTAATCCTGTAGGCTCGGCCACACGGCGCCCCACGCCCACACCGAGGTAATGAGCACAAAAATGAAACGGGTATACCAACCTTTGTCTAAACCAGATGTTGCTGCCATGTGTGTTTCTATTGTTGTTGAGGGGTTTCGACGCCTGCAATATGACTACGCAGAACGTTGATTTTAACGCGATCGGCGATCATCAGTTGCACGTCTTTTTCGTTGATTTCGACCACTTCGCCGCGAATGCCGCCCGAGGTGCGCACGATGTTGCCGCGCTGAAGCGATTTGAGCAGCGAGTCGTGCTCTTTTTGACGCTTTTGTTGGGGGCGCCAAATCAGAAAATAGATCATGCCGATCATGAGCGCCGGTAGCGCCAAGCTTTGCAGCATGCCGCCGCCGGGCGAACTCGATGTGGAAGCGCTGCCACTTGATTTGGTTTTGGCTTCGCTGACAGCGTGGGTTGCTTCGGGTTGGGCCTGTGCAAGCGACGCATGGGCAAGTAATGAAGCAAGCGGCAACGACGCTGTGATTAGCGCACGATTGTCGAGTGATTGTCTAGAGATAGCCGAACCTTGACGACGCATAGAATGACCTCAAATGAGGCAGCATCTGTACCTTATATAGTGCCCAGCGTCAACCGCCCGCTTCTCATAACGCAAAAGGAAAAAAATGTGTTCCCAACCCCGCTCGCCTTACCTTGCAGCCCCTACGAGTCACCCATTCGGCTGCCTCTTTATCGATATATCAGAGCGTGCTGATTTCGTTTGGGGCTGAGGAAGGCGTCGGCAGTGACGCTGCATTTGTAAAGAGAAGCAGGGTTTGCCCCAGACTGAGTAATGCGTTTGAATCCAGTTGATTGATGGCCCGGATCGAGGCGATTGACTGCGAAAAGCGTTTGCTTAGGGCCTCGACGGTATCGCCTTCGCGCACGGTATAATCAAAAGGCTGCCGGCCCCTTGATTTTTCGTGTGCCTCGTAGAAGGCGCGACTGCCACGCACCACCACTCGCACATCGGACTCGCGCAGAGCTCGCAGACGCTCGGGATTATGACCGGCATCAGCAAAGACCTGCACCAACATGCCGAGCGGCAGCGTCGCGCGTGCATCAAGTTCATTCCAGGCAACGATGTCCTCGAGTGTGGCACCCATGCGGTGAGCGATCATGCGCAGGTTCTCGCCCCGTTCAACACGATAAAAAAGCCGTGTGGCGCCGCTGACAAAAAAAGCGCGTTTGGGTACGAACGCAAGTGGGGGCTCGGGCGGGCTCGCATCGATAGGCAAAAAGAGCCAAGTGTTTTCGCCGGCGCTCACTTTTTTGGACAACCCATTGAGCGCGAACACTTCGTCTACACTTGTATGGTAGCGTTCAGCAAACGCGTCCACGGTCATGCCAGGCTCAAGGCGAGCGCTTTTCATCAGGGTGCTGCGATCGAGCGTCTCGAGCGCACGCGTTAAACGTTCCGCTGGCGCCAACGGCATGTGCATCGACCATGGCATGCTTTCGGGCGGGAGCACATCGCGCAAGAACTGCGGGTTGGCGCTGCGCAAATCGTTGGGATTCATGCCTGCAAGATGCGCCACCTCGTTGAACTTGATGCCACTTGGCACCGCCACGCTCGTCAGTGCTGCGCCTGCATTGGGCGAACGAAAACCAAACTGATTAAGGTTATCGAGAATCAACACGCACGCACTGATGCGCGCGACGTAGTTGCGCGTCTCTTCGGGGAACACGCCATCTAATTCATTGAGGCTCCAAAAGTCGTTGGTGTTGTAGCGTTTGAGCGCGTTATACACGCCGTTGAGCCCCATGTTGTAAGCGGCAAAGGCCAGCTCGTGGCTGCCAAAACGACGCAACAAGCCGTCAAGGATATCGAGCGCGGCCACGGTGCTGCGTTCGGGATCAAGACGCTCGTCGACCCATGTGCTGCGTGTTAAGCCATGCGCGTCGGCCGTTTCGGGCATCAACTGCCACATGCCAAGCGCGCCTACTTGTGAACGCGCGCGTGGATTATAATCGCTCTCGATCAACGCCACACATTTGAGCTCACGCGACATG
Organism: Polyangiales bacterium; assembly: GCA_044224525.1. GTDB lineage: Bacteria > Myxococcota_A > Polyangia > Polyangiales > CBDCBC01 > JBGAKI01. Next base: position 2,408 of record JBGAKI010000078.1, read on the forward strand.
CCACGCTCGGCAAGTGCGGGATCAACAAGGCCATCGTAAGTGGGCATGGCTTTGAGCCAAGCGTTAACTTTGTCGCGACCTTTTTTGTCGTGCGTCAACGTATAGAGCGCATCGATGACGCGCGGGTGCCATTTCAGTGGCAACTGGGGTTGCTGGAGGTTTTTTGGGATCCAATTATGATCGGCGTGCAAGCGGCTAACATGATCACTTGGCACGTGCGCATCGACAGGATCGGTCTGCATCTGAACCCACTCGCGCAAGAGTGCCTGCAAGGGCGCGCCCGTCTTGGGCGCCTGTTCGGCGAACGCCAGGAGGGGCTGAGCGAAGATGGCGAATGTACAAATGGTCCACGATAAACAGCGCAAAAACGACATGATACCTCGGGTTAATGGTATCTTGATGGATCATTTTTCGCGAGTTATTGGCGCTCATCGCCATCGACACGCGGTTGATATCAATCGCGATGGCTAAAAGATGATGCGGTTGCGCCCAGCACCCTTGGCAGCATAGAGTTTTTCGTCGACTAGTTTGATGAGTTCAGTAACGCCATGGTCATCTTTAAGCTCGCCCAGGCCAATCGACGTGGTTGCTTTGATGTGCTGGCCTTCGAACTCGAAGGTCTTGGCTTCGATGGCTAAACGCACCGCATCGGCGATGCCTTTGGCTTCTTCGAGGCTTGTCTCGGGCATGATCACCAGGAACTCTTCGCCGCCGTAACGACCGATAATGTCGTCGGGGCGAAACAAGCTGCGCATGCGGCGGCCAAGCTCTTCGAGGACGGTATCGCCCGCAAGGTGTCCGTAATGATCATTGATCTGCTTGAAGAAGTCGATATCGAGCATGACCAGCGTCATTGGGCGTTTATAGCGGCGGGCGCGGGAAATTTCGCGATCCAGCGCTTCGAGCAAGTAGCGCTTGTTATAAAGCTCAGTCAGCGCGTCGATGATCGTCATGCGGTAAATGGTCTCGTGGTATTGCGCCTCGATGTCTTTGCCGCTGAGATATTTGAAGATGGTGTCGCCCACCTTGAGCATGTCGCCAGGCTTAAGGCGCTGTTCTTCGACCAGCTGGTTATTCAAATAAGTGCCGTTAGTCGACTTGAGGTCGCGGATATGCCAAAAGCTGCCATTGCGCTCGATCAGACAGTGGCGTCTGGAAACAATGTCGCTGTCAACGGTAATTTCGTTTTCAGTGCCACGACCAATGTCGATCGGTTTTCCGTCCAGGATGTAACGCTTACCGAACTCGCGAATGTCTTGTGAGTAAATTACCACAATACAATCATTGCCTTGGCCGGGCTCAACAACTTCCTCCATCGGGGTCAGCTGGGTCTCTGCGGTGGTCATGGGCTTAAAGATCGATAAATGAACTAAATCGCGGCCAGATGCAATAGGGATTTTAGGAAAGTTCATTTAGAATAGAAGTTGACAGTGGGTGTGAATTTCTTCGATCATATTAAAACAGGGAGAAAGCCTAAGGGTCGGGGTGTGACAGACCACCGGTTGGGTGCGAAAATACACCAGGCTTCGGACATATTATGCAGACAGGCACGATCGAACATGATGAATCCGCACGTATTCTCGTCGTCGATGACGAACAAGTCATCCGCGAGATTTTAGCCGACTTTCTCTCGATGGAAGGTTATCTGGTGCGCACGGCCGAACATGGTGGCGCCGCGTTGAAGGAGCTTGAGAAGAGCAGCTACGATCTGATCCTGAGCGATCTGAAGATGCCGCAGATGGGCGGACTGGAGTTCTTGAACGAGGTGGGCAAAAAGATGCCCGACGTGGTGACGATTATCATGACGGGCTTTGGCACCGTGGAAAGCGCCATCGATGCCATGAAGCAAGGCGCTTACGACTACATCATGAAGCCTTTCAAAGTGGAAGATGTGGTCATGACCGTGCGCCGCGGGCTTGAGCGTAGGCGCCTGCAAACAGAAAACATGCGGCTACGTGAATCGATTTCGCTGTATAAGGTGAGCGAAGCCATCGCGGCAAGCTTATCGCTTGATGAAGTGATTCGCACCGTGGTTGATTCGACCCTCAACGAAGTGGATGCCGACGAGGTGGTCGTGCTTTTGAAAGACCCGGCCACGGGTCAACTTTTCGAGCGTGCGCGTCATTCACATGCGCGCGTTGAAAGCATTCGCCCCTCGGTCAACCTAGACACTGCAGCGCTTGAGCGTTATTTCAAACAAGACAAACCGCTGCGTGCGCATGGGCGCAACGTGTTTGATTACCTGAAAGGCTCAGCTGACAACGGCGACGTGCAGTCGCTCACGGTGACATCCTTTAGGGTGCGCGGCGAAACGATCGGCTTTTTGTGTGCGTTTAGCTATACGCGAGGCAAACGCTTCAATGAAGGGCAACGCAAACTTTTGAGCATTCTTGCCAACCGCGCCGCCGCGGCGATCGAGAACGCGAAGCTTTATGACAACTTGAAAGCGACCTTTCATCAAACTATTCAAGGGTTGGCGCAAGCGATCGATAAGATGGATCGTTATACTGCGGGTCACTCGGAACGCGTGGCAACCTATTCGCGGCAGCTCGCTAAAACCCTTAAGCTGACACCTGATGAGATTCAGCTGATTCACCAATCTGCGCAAATGCATGATATCGGCAAGATTGGCCTTGTGCTCAACTTGAATAAACCGGGCAAGCTGACGCCAGAAGAATACGAAGAGTTTAAAAAGCACCCAGCGTATGGTCGCGACATCATCGAACCGATTTCGTTCTTGCATCCATTGATTCCGGGCGTGTACTCACACCACGAACGTTGGGATGGCAAAGGTTATCCGCTAGGTTTGAAAGCGGAAGAGACTCCCTTGATGGCGCGCGTGATCGCGGTGGCTGACACCTATGACGCGATGACCACCAACCGCGCGTACCGCGGGGCGCTTAGCCACACCACTGCTATTGAGGAGATCAAACGTTGTTCGGCAACGCAGTTTGACCCTGCGGCGGCAGAGGCCTTCGTCAAAGGCATTGAAAGTTATCGCGAAGAAGCCAAGGCGCGCGGCGAACAAGTGGTGCCTGAACAGAATGAACCACCCGCCTCTGGTGGGCACGCTAAGGCAAGCTAGTATAAGGAACGCTTGGGCGGCGGGCGGCGCGGTTTGACAGTTTCCATTTCGACCGTATCATTGTCGACATGTCGAGTGACCCGACAAACTGCATACTGAGTGCGCAATGCCAGTATGCTCTCAAGCGCTCGACGCCTTGCGTCGGAGTTATGATTTTGGCGCTTGCCGTTACAAGTTTACTGGCATGTGAAGCGCAGCAACCCGTTGTAGAAAACCAAGCTGCCCACATTGAACTCGGGACGGACTCTGTGCAGGAAATGCTTAATCTATGTGCTAGTGAGCCAGGTGCTGCTCATTTTCAGTATAGGGTGTCTATCCAGATAACGCTGACTTTTTTTGAGATACGAACGCACTACAATGAACTACATAAAGCGCATGACCGGGTCAGCAGCCACTTCGACTTTTATGACCCCAACGTCGAAGGAGATGACTTAGCCAAATGCCGGCGGTTATATCGGTCTACGTTGGTAGAAACAGCACCAAAATGTGAACGAGAAGCCTCTGAATATAATCTGAAGCTACTAGTTCAAAATCAGAACGACATGTTGTCGCTGGGCGACCCGGATGAAGGCGTCAATACGTGGGCAACGCACCTCGATATAGAACAAGGGTTGTATTGTTTTCTGAAAAAGTCAGCAACGTTTTGCACTGTTTATCCGAGCGGTCAAAAGGTTGCTTATGATTTGCTTTCGGTGCGTTAGGCAGCGAATTGGCCAGCGTGCTATTGAAGAGGAAAGGGCGACCTGATTAAGTCTTTGCCAGACGAATGACAAAACGTGCATGCGCCGGGACCAAGACCGCTGACAGCAGGGCTTCTTGCCGCTTCGGTACTAAATACCTCATACCAATACCAATTCTTACCGCCTTTGCTGTCATCTTGGGTTTTGACGCTTACAGCTCAGCCAGTCAGATCGTCGACATACTTATTGCCATGTGCGAGGTCGCCAACCCGACCACGCTCACCAGGCACCCAACATAGCAGGTTCCTAAAAGGCAACAGCGCAGTCGACAATGGCGCTTGAAGCGTTGTTGCCATTCTTACAATCGATTTGGCGTGGGTCTAGGTCAATGCTCACGGTCACCTTACGAACCTCGTTGCCCATCGTCGTCGCCGCTTCGCAACTTGCCGTGCCGCATTCGCCGGGCGAAAGGGGTTTATCGGTGCTGGTTGTGCAGATGAGCTCGTTGGTCTCGGCGTTGTTAAAGTTAACCGGCACACCAAGGTCGGCAAGCGCAGCACCACGATTGCATACGGTCGCCTCAAATGCGGTGGACGCGCAGGCAAACGACTTTAGTTTGATCGTCAGATCAGCCACAGGACGCGGGCCTTTAATCGCGGGAACATTTTGTCTAAAATTGTTCAAGCCATCAGTGGTCCAGTTGGCCTTCATGTCTGAGCTTCTTGGAATCGTGCCATCGTCGTTAACATTGGTGATGAAATACGCGTGTTGATTCCACATCGAGCGCGCGTTTGACCAATCGTCAAGACCGTCGCGGAAGACGTACACGCCCGTTTTGCATGAAGTGTGTGTCGACCGACACACGTTGCCCTCGCCCGGCGTGTTTGCTAGCGGTGCTGAACAACCATAGCCCGCGTCACACATGGTGTTGTCTGAGCAGCGACAAAAACCGTCGGAACACTGTTTGCTCTTACAATCATCGTTGTTATCGCAGCGCAATCCTTTAAAGACAGGGTCATAGATGTCGTCAAAAACGTTGTCGCTATTGTGGTCGCCACAATAGGTTTGATCACACGCGGTGGAGTTGGCGACCACAATCTCTGCTGCGTAGTCACCATCGACGTCAGCTACAACCGGATTCTCGTTCCATGTGCCCGAGCGACGCGACTGCGAAAACTGCACTTCACCTGTGGTTCCGTCGTAAACACGTACATAACATTCGTCGGCATAAACGACCTCGGCTTTGCCGTCGCCGTTAAAGTCAAACACGCTCGAGCCGGTGCGACCACTTGACGCATCCTTGGACGGCGAACGCCAGAGTTCTTTGTCATCGATGGCATCGTACGACACGTATGCACCGGGAAACGCGGCGCCGATTTCGGGCTTACCGTCGCCATCATAATCGGCAACAGTGGGCGGGCCGCCCGGCGAACCATCGGCGGCGAAATCACGCAACACGTCGCCCGCCAAACTTAAGAGGTAGATATGCCCACCCGCGATGCGAACGATTTCGGGCGCATTGGCGTCGGGCGATTTGTCGAAGGTGCCAAAATCAGCAATCGCACTCCAACCGATCAGGTTTTTGGCTGTGTGCTCGGGGACAAACGCGTTGGTGTTGGTATCCCATTGCCAGACTGTTTCGCTCGACACAAGTTCGATCGCAGGATCGGCGTCGACGTTGGCAAGCACAGGTGCAGTTTGTAGCCCGTCGGCATCGTTTGCCCATCCGGGAATCGTGCTCAGCAGCACGCCCTCAGGCGACCACACTGCTCCCAAATGCACAATCTCGGGCTTACCGTCGTCGTTAAGATCGACCAAACTAATGCCACCCCAGACGTTGCCGCCGACACCGAGGTTGTCGTTGGTGTTGTTGCTCTTTTTACTTTTCCAAAGCTTAACCAGTTTCTTTTGCGCAGGGTCCCAGGTGAACGCGATTAAGCCACCGAGCTTGGCCATCGCGACGACATCGGTTCGTCCGTCGCCGTTGATATCGCCCGCTGCGGGCGTGACCGAAGCATAGACACGTTCATCCACCAAGGGATCGTTGCTAATGGTGGTTGCAGCGCCGAGCTGAAGGCATGTGGCGCCGTCGATGATGCGTAAAATGCCGTTATCGTACATGTGATAAGCGTTTTTGGTTCCGTCGGATGCGATGATCACGATATTGGGACGTGGCGCAATGCCCGCGTTGATCTCGATGCCCAAGTTGGCCACCAAGGGCGTCTGATAAACATCGGTGTAGGTGGGAGCACCATCACCTTCGGGTGGTTCGGACCAGTAACATTGCACGCGAGGACGCACGACGCCGGCGCTGGTTGACTTGGTGCATGTTGAATCGTACGCGCCATCTTCCCATGGAATGCAATAGCCATTCTCACAGCGTTTGTCTTCGGTGCAGAGCGTCTGGGCATTGCACTCGTTGCCGACGACGGTTTTCTTGTCATCATCGCAAGAACAACCCTGCGCGATCAAAAGCGCGAATATCCACCCAGCGCAAAAAAGACCGCTAAGCCAAGAATCATTTTGCCTGTTCATAACACCCCTATTGACTATGGTTTAATCACGACCGCAAACCGACCGCAAGCACTACAACAAGCATAACCCCGATGTGCCGCGTCCGCATGGTGACTAAACGAGCGGAGCATCGTAAGGATAGCCACCCGTCTCGTAGGTCTGAGCCGCCACCTCTTTCATCAACTCGTCCTCGTCGCGATCCATGCGCGTCAGGCGGTCGTTGAGCCTGTTTTGCGCCATGGCAGCGAACGTGGCGGTCAGTGTGATCTCTTTGGTTGAGTTGGCTTCGCCCTGTTTCTCGATCACGCGGGTGGTTCGCGAAAGCACGGCAGCCAGTGCGTAGAGATCCATGGCGACCTCGGCGATGCGCTTTTGCACAAACTGCCTAAACGCGATGTCTTTACCGTGTTTACGCAGCACACGTTCGGTTTCACGCGCCAGACCAATCACGGCTTCCTCAAAAATTACGGTTTCCTTGCGCAGCGCTGGGTGAATCGATGCCAGGCGCTCGCGACCCAGTGCGGTGCGCGCTTTTTGCACGGCAAAATCGCTTAGCAAACCAAAACCCTTGATTGGCTCACGCATGGCTTTAGCAACTTCGCTGAGTTGTTTGCCGGGGCCCTGCATGCCTGAAAGTGCAATGAAGGCGCGCAAGATTTCGTTGGTGCCCTCGAAAATCATGTTGATGCGTGCATCGCGCAAGTGACGCTCGTAGGAATATTCGGTCATGTAAGCGATGCCGGCTGCGATCTGAAAACTTTCGTTCACACAACGCCATAACGCTTCGGAGCCGAAGACTTTGCATATTGCGCTCTCGAGCGAGTAGTCATACACACCGCGGTCGATGAGGCTGGTGGTTAGATAAGTCATCGACTCCAGCGCGTAGGTCTCGGCCATCATTGATGCGATCTTTTCTTTGATCATACCGAACTCGCCCAGTGTTTTACCGAAGGCTTTGCGCTCGTTGACACGGTCGACAGCAAGCTTGATCAGCATTTTGTTGGCGCCAATGCATCCGGCCGCCAGGCCCAGTCGGCCGTTGTTCAGGATCGACATGGCAACCTTGAAGCCCTGCCCGGCTTCACCAAGCACGTTCTCGACAGGCACCTTTACGTCTTCAAAGAAGACTTCGTTGGTGGATGAGCCACGAATGCCCAGCTTGTGCTCGGGTGGACCACTGCGCACACCCATGCCGCGTTCGACGATGAAAGCGGTGATTTTCGGCTTGTTGCTACCAGCTTCGGTCGTGCGCGCAAACACGGTAAAGACTTCGGCGAAACCACCGTTGGTGATCCAAATCTTGGAGCCATTTAGAATATAGTACTTGCCGTCGGGCGATAGTTCAGCGCGGGTGCTGATGCTGGCTGCGTCGCTACCGGCGCCCGGCTCGGTGAGTGCAAAAGCGGCCACGTGTTCGCCTGTGGCAAGCTTAGGCAAATACTTTTTCTTCTGAGCAGGATTGCCTGAAAGCAAAATACCCTTGAGGCCGATCGATTGGTGCGCGCCGAGGGTGACTGCAAGCGATGCGTCGTGGGCGGCTACTTCTTGCATCACGCGCGCATAGGCGGTGTTGGATAAACCCAGGCCACCGTATTCTTCGGGGATCAACATACCGAACAAGCCAAGTTCCTTCATGCCATTGAGCACTTGCTGAGGAATGGTATGCTCTTTATCGATCAAAACTGGATTGACCTGCGTCGTGCAAAACTCGCGCACATTGTCGAGCAAAAGCTTGAGCGTTTCTTGTTCGTCTTTGCTTGGGCTTGGATAGGGGCAAACAATCGATTCGGCGATCACTCCGTGAAAGAGTGATTTCATGAAACTTTCTTCGCGCTCGTCGGTCATGGCTGTGTCCTTTGCGCTGTATGTTAACGCATGTGCTTTCATAAAAGCCATGTTTTGATGTTGATCCCTCGTTGGCCGAATGAAACAAATATGCTACATAGACTGGCGGGGAGAGTTATGAAACACAATCTGACTAGGCTGATTATTGTTTGTTCAGTCGTACTGACTCAGGGCTGCTCAAAAGAAGATATCATCGCGGCAAACGGCGCTGCTGACCAAGCAGTGTGTCAGGGCAAAGGAACGCCCCTACACTATACCTATACTGGTTTTTGGAGAGACTGTTCAAAGACGGGCTGCGACACCCTAAACGGGCAAGCGACGCCGCAGATTGTCTTATCGGGTTCGCTTTCGACCGATACATCAACGCAGCGCCTGGTTATTAAAAAGGACTTTGGCGAAACATCGCTTTATACCGTCGGAGACAACTCAGGGGCCGAAATCGGACAAACGTACGACGCAGAAGGTGACGCGCTGAAGTTCTATTTTGACGCGACGCCTTCGGGTATGAATGTGACTCTTGGCATGGTGCCCAGTAATCATATGGTTGCAGGTGCGACAAACAATCGCGTTGCGGTGCTTAGCAGCACGACAACCCGCCAACAAGATGGCGTGTATGTTACGCTCGATGCGCAGTCCTATATTACGTCGACAGGTAGCTCAGCGCTTTTTTCGCAGCATGAAAGAACGCTTGTTACGACACTTATGGCACCCACAACAGAAAATCCAGCTGTGCAAGACGATGGCGAGCATTATTTCAATTTCTCGCGGGCGGCTATGAACAAGATCGAGTGGCATGCCACTCTTTGTCGCACCGAGCTCGATGTTTTGGGCAACGCAACGACGGCTGCGGTTTTGCTTTCAAGTGATCTTGGCAGCTATTACCAAGATGTTGCAACGCATCTTAATACGTTGATCGTTCGTGCTGAACAGTAGCTGTCACCGGCGGCCGACTTTGCCGCCAGGATAGGTGCGGTCGTCGTGGTCGTTGTGGATCGAGGGCGGGATGCTTGAGGGTGGCGAGCTTGGGGGTGGGACGCTTGCGCGCACTGCGGCGCGTTGGCTGGTGCGACCGCCAAAGCTGTCTTCGCGTGTAATCAAACGTGGGCGTGAAGGGGCGTCAAAGGTGGCTTCTTGACCATCGGCGGCGGCAAGCTCTTCTTCTTCCTTGGCTTTTTGTCGGGCGTCTTCTTCTTGCCAAGGATAACGCACGCGGTTGTGATAGAGGCTAACCAAGGCATCGAGCAATCGTTGAATGATGATGCGCAGGTCGAACATGGTCAGACCCGACTCGTCGAGTTGACCTTGTTTTAGCTTATCGAACACAATGCGCGTGATCATGGCGCGAAATGATTCGCGATCGGGCGGCGACACAGTGCGCGAAGCGGCTTCGATGGCGTCGACCAACATTAAAATGCCGGTCTCGCGCGTGCGTGGCTTCATGCCCGGGTAACGAAAATCAGATTCGGTTAAGCCTTTGGGGTTACTCAATGCATTTGTGCCAAAAATATTCGATGAGGCTTGTGCCATGATGTGTGTAGGCAAACTCAACGATGGGCTCGGGAATATTTCCCTCGCGTAATATTTTTACGCCGTGTGTAACGTGCGACATGATCATGTAAGCGCTTTCGTCGGGCGCAAGACTGTGGTGCGGGCTTTCTTCACCAGCCTCAAGGTTCTCGACGAAGTATTTGGGATTCACACTTTTGCCTAGATCGTGAAAGTATGCGCCCACGCGGATCAAGAGCGTGTCTGCACCCACGGACGCTGCGGCCTCTTCGGCAAGGTTGGCCATCGTGCGTGAGTGCTCCCATGAGCCAGGGGCTTCGGCGGCCATTTTTCGTAGCAGCGGGTGATCGAGATCACTGAAATCGAGCAAACGACCGCGCGGCACGCTGCCTAAAAGCAGCGCAAGCGGCTGCTGAAATGCGAGCGCCAACATGCCCGACACTAACCCGCCACCAATGACGGCAAAAGCGGCTGACTTTGGGCCCAGCGCAAGCTCATCGATCCAATCGACTGGGGGACCGAGCACCTCACGGTACAGCGCATAGGCGATGAACCCCGCGAGCGCGGCGCGAAAACCACCCCAAGCATAGGCCGACAAGTGTTTACGATCGCGCGCAAGTCCCGACGCGGCGATACACGCAGAAAGTTGTACTGTGATGTAGATCGGTTCGAACTCGAGCATCAGCGCATAGCCGAGCGAGAACACGATGCTGGCCAAGTACGCCAAGCGACGATCAAAGTTGAGCGTGAGCCAAAGTGGTAAGAAGGCGACTGGCGCCCATAAAGGCGACCAATCGGTGAACAAAAGCCCAACTTTAAACAATGCGAAAATGACCGTGCCCGCGGCAAAAAATGCCAGCTGCGTGCGCATTAACGCACCGCGACCGGGGCTCAGCCGACGCGAGCTTTTCGAAAACATCAAGGCCAACGCAAAAAAACCCGCCCATAAAGCAAAGGCGCGCTTCCAGGATAAAGGCCTGCGGCGTGCTTCGCTGTATTTGATAATCGCGGCGCGGATGGGTTTGTCGGTGACCGAGCCGCGCGCAAAAACATGCCCTGTATGGTGGCTATGTACGATTTTACCCTGGGCGTCGAGAATAACGGTG
>JBGAKI010000003.1:0-97111 GCA_044224525.1 Polyangiales bacterium
GCTTAAAAGTTTTTACTCGCAAATCGCGAACGATTTGCTTAAAAGTTTTTACTCGCAAATCGCGAACGATTTGCTTGAAGTTGCTACTGGGTTATTTGAGGGCGTAGGTGGTTGACACTACGGCGATGATGTCTTTTTCAAGCGAGGTGTTGTCGTTGTTGCCTTCGCTTGACACGTACGTTGCATTGGCAGGGTTGATTTGAATTACGCCCATGCGCGCTGAGCGCACCTGCCCTAGTTTTGTGTCGTTGGCGGCCACAATCTGTTTAGCGCGGTTGTGGGCGTCGCGTGCGGCTTCGGCCATCATCTTCACTTTGAGTTCACTGACCTTGGTGTAGTAATACTCGGGGGCTTCCGACTCGAGGTTGACGCCTTCGTTGATGAGTTCGGTGGCTTGTTTTGAGATTTGAGTCAGCTTATCGACTTCGTTTGAGCGCACCTCAATGGTTTGGTAGAGCGCATAACCACTGATCGTGTCTTGCATCTCAACGCCGTTGGCATTCATGGGATGTAAGATGCGCGTTGAGATAGCGCCGACGCTGATTTGGTTGCCATTGATTTTCTTGTTTTTGAGGTAGTTGACAACCTTGGGTGTTTGGCTGGCGAGTGCGCGAAAGGCGTCGCTCATTTGCGGCATTTGCACCGACACGCGTGCTTTCCACACAATCAGGTCGGAACGGATGCGTCGTTTGGCGGAGCCCGTGACAGCAATCGAGTTTTCACTTTTTATTCGCTCCCATGTGCTGGTGAGCAAGTATGTGCTGGCCACCAATCCTGCGGCCACCATAAAAGCTGCGCCTACGCGTCCACTTCGTTCCATGACACCCCTTTTGCAGCGTGTAGCGCGCCTTGCCAGAGCTGTCCAGATGGGCGCGATCTTTATGCGTGTCATCGCTTGCCGGCTGTCTATTTGCGGTTAGATTTGGGGAATGGATAAAGTGCCTATGACTGTTGAGGGCCACGCGCGCCTGATGGCAGAGTTGAAACGCCTCAAAGAAGAAAGACCCCGTATTTCGGAGGAAATTGGCACGGCGCGCGATCACGGTGATTTGAAAGAGAATGCAGAGTATCACGCTGCACGCGAAAAGCAGTCGATGGCAGAGGCTCGCATTTCGGACATCGAAGATAAGCTCTCGCGAGCCGAGGTGATCGATATCTCAAAGCTTAGCGGCGATGTGGTGCGTTTTGGTGCGTTGGTTAAACTACTTGATATCGATGCTGATAAATACGTCGAGTATCGTATTTTGGGTCCCGACGAGTCGGATATCAATCAAGGTAGTATCTCGGTTAGTTCGCCCATGGCGCGTGCATTGATTGGCAAACGTGTGGGCGACGAGGTGCAAGTGCGCGCTCCCGGGGGCACCAAGAACTACGAAATCGACTCTGTTCGCTGGAGTTAACGCCTCCCAACAAGTTTACAAACCTGCACCGAACGATCGTATAATGGTTAAAGTACCATGTTGCGATTTTGGAATGTTGGCGTAGGGGCCTTCTTTTGGCTTTTAACGCTCACCATGTCGGCGGCATGTGGTCGCGTCGGGTTTAACTCGGTGCCCTTACAAAAAATCACTGAAGACAGCGGTATGCCACCGGTTCAGGATGGTTGTTTTGATAAGGTGCAAAATCAGGGTGAAGAGGGCGTTGACTGCGGCGGCCCATGCCCACAATGTAGCTCGACTTGTACAACGTGTGCGATCGCCAAGAGCTGCAAAGAACTTTTTGCAGCAAAACCCGATAGCAAAAACGATGTGTATCAGCTCGATGTCGATGGTGATGGGCCTGTGGCGCCCTTTTTTGCATATTGCGATATGACATCAAGTGGGGGTGGGTGGACGCTGGCGATGAAGCTTGATGGATCGAAACCCACTTTTGCTTATGCAAGTACTTATTGGACCGACGAAATAACATATCAAGAGAACCTGCCCGATCTTGATTTGAATGAAGCTAAGCTTTCGTCGTTTTCACATATGCCGTTTACGGAGATGCGCCTGGGGATGCGTGATCCGGTCTATATGGTGGTGCGTTGGATTACTTTTACACTCCCTACGCAGGCACCAGCGCTGCGGCCGGGTTCGGTCATTAACGAGGCAAGGTCGCTTCTTGATGTGTTTTCGTTCAGCATCAATCAGATTTTACCGGTCGACGCGCCCACGTGGATGTCGTTATTTACCGACGGGACGATTCAAGCGAACTGTAATCGAGCGGGGTTCAACGTTTTTGTTGATAACAACACAACGTATATTCGCGCGATTCGTTTGGGTATTTGGGGCAACAACGAGTCCGATTGCGTTTTTGCTGATTCGTTTGTGGGGTATGGATTCTCGATTGAGGGTGCGGGTGGTTCCTATTGCAATAATTTCGCGTTCGACACGACCACGGGCAATGGTGCGACTTGTAATGGAAATGATGTGTTTGGTTCGCCGGGTGTGGGTTTTGGCAATCGCAACGTGAAAGCCATGGGCTACATCATGATTCGTTAGCGAAGTTTCCCGGTTCGACAAAGCATTGTATGATGGCCGCGTGTCAACGAACCTCACAGGTCGATCGCCCCGAGACGACACCCCATTGGCGCCAGTCGAGACAACGTCGCTTGATGAAGTGAAAGCCAGGGTCTTACACGCGCGTTCGATATGCGACACGCTACGACAACGACCGCTGGTTGAACGACGTCGACACATCGAGGCGTTCGGCGATGCTCTTTTGCAGTCGGCTGAGCCATTGGCGCGCTTGCTCGAAGAAGAATGCGGCAAGGTGAGTGCCGAAGCATGGTTGATCGATATCATGCCCACGGCGGACCTATGTGCATATTGGGCGGGCGCGGGCGCAGAGCATCTGTTGACGCAAAACGTGTCGCTCAACCCGTTCGTTTATCCCTCGAAGTCGGCGCGTATCGAGCGGGTGCCACGCGGTGTGATCGCGTTGATCACGCCATGGAATTTTCCTGTGGCCATTGCGTTGCGTAATATCGTGCCTGCATTGTTGGCGGGCAATGCGGTGGTGTGGAAGCCATCGGAATACGCAACGCGCATCGCGCAGCATGTGGTGAAGATTGCCGATCAGGTGTTTGGGCCGGGGGCCTTGTCGCTTGTGGTGGGAGAGGGTGAAGTTGCGCAGGCGCTCTTGACGGCGGGTGTTGACGCTGCGGTGTTTACGGGCGGTGTGCAATCGGGTCGTGCGGTTGCAGAAACTTGCGCCAAGCATTTGTTGCCGGTCGCACTCGAACTTGGTGGCAAAGATGCCGCAATTGTTTTGCCTGATTGTGATCTTGAACGCACGGCGCGTGGTTTGCTGTGGGCAAGTTTGGCGAACGCCGGGCAAAACTGCGCCGCCATTGAGCGTATTTACGTGCAGGCGTCGATTTACGAAGCACTTTATCAACGCATGAAAACGCTGTTTAACGAACTTCGATTGGGCGAGGACGTGGGTGCGATGACTACGGGCAAACAAAGACAGCTCGTCAAAGCACAAATCGACGCGGCGAAAAGTGCCGGAGCCTCCGTTGATGTGTTGGTGGGTGGCGAACCGGAAAAAGGTCAGTGGATCGCGCCGGTTTTGGTGCGGCTTGATGACGATGCTCACGCCATCTTCCGCGACGAAACCTTTGGCCCGGTCGTGGCGATGACGTCTGTTCAAGATATCGATGACGCGGTCGCGCGCACCAATGCGCACGCGATGGGTTTAACTGCCAGCCTATGGACGCGCGACGTCGATCGCGCTAATCAAATCGCGTCACGATTGCGTGTGGGTGTGGTAACGATTAATAATCATTCGCTCACGGCGGCCATTCCTAATTTGCCTTGGTCGGGGGTGGGACAGAGCGGTTATGGCGTTACCAATTCCGAGTTTACGCTGGACATTTTTACGCGTCCTAAAACCGTGTTAATCGATCGCAGTTCAGCCAAACGCGAAGTGTGGTGGTTTCCTTATACGCCATCATTCACACGTATGCTGCGTGCGATGGTGGTGCTGCGTCGAGCAGCACCGTTGACGACCAAGCTGCGCGCGCTTTGGACGCTTGTTGTTTGTAATTTTTCTCGCTGGCGCCGTCGCTAAGGCAAAAAGGCCATGGTTTACTCGGTAGCGCGCGCGGGCAGATGAATGATCACGTTGGGGGTGTCTTCGCCTTCGCGTACACGCACTGGGCCGGTTGTGGAGGCTTTGCCTGCAAGTTTGTGCGAAGCCCAAATCATGTGTTGGCCTTCAGGCAGACCATCAAGAACGAACTCGCCTTTGGTGTTGGTGCGGGTTGAGCTCTCGCCTGGGCCGGTTACCGTGGCTTGATGGACGGGTTGACCTAAGCTGTCGAGCACCACACCCAAGAGTGCGCCCGCGCGTTTTAGTGTAATATCTGCCAAGGTTAACGTTTTGTTTTGTGCGCTTACGCTGAGCTTTTCTTCGTGTGTGGCCAAGTGCTGGGCGCTGATTTTGAGCGTGTAAGATCCTAAAAGAACGCCATCGATGTGAAAACGCCCCTGCGGGTCGCTGATGGCAGAGCGCGAGACGTGACCCAAGGTGTCTTTGAGTTCGACATGCGCGCCTTTGACCGCAGTGTTGCGAAAATGATCAAAGACCCTTCCGTTGATTGGAATACCGAGTCCAAGCGTGAAAATATTCGCCGTGGAAAGCGGAGTCCATTTGGGGATCTGTAGACTTGCGACGCCGTCTTTGTGCAAGTTAAGCTCGTAAGGGGGAGCCGGCAGGTTATACGCGTGGAACATGCCGTTGTTGTCGGTTCGATCACGCAAGGTGAAGCCTTGGGGGAAGGTACGAATCGAGACCTCGACATTAGGCAGAGGCCGACGGTTGGCATCGAGCACCTGCCCTTGCACATTTTGAAGTGCATAAGGCAACTGTAACGAGACGTGTGCTTCTTTGCCAGAGGCTACGTCGACGTCTGAGGGTATGCCTTGATGACCCAGGCTCACCACCTCGAGGCGCACTTTTCCAAGCAAACCTTCCACACTGAACCATCCGGCATTGTTGGTGCTTACCAGTCTGGGTTCCGCCTCATTGGGTGCGATGACGCTTATCCACACGCCGCTCATCTTCTTTGCACTTTGATCGCTGACATCTCCTACGATGCGCCCCCCTTTTTGAAGCGCAAGCGCGATGTTGGCTTGGGTTTGGGTGGGTTGCAGATGCCACGTCGGGCTTAGCGCGGTTGCATAACGCGGATGACGCACGCGCAAAAAAAACTGACCTGGCATAATATCATTCAGAAAAAATGTGCCACTTGGATCGCTTTTCGCGAGGGCTTTTTGATGCACTTCGTTGCTGATTTGTGTAAGGGTGTATGCGTGCCGGATCGGTGGAATGGGGCCATTGGTGACAAGCAACTGGCGAAACGCAGGATACGCTTCGGCGATGACGCGTCCTGCCAGCGCGCGACTATTTTTCTTGGTTTTGGCTTGCCAAGAATCATTGTCGGCGACGCGTGGGTCGACGCTTAGGTACACGACTTCAAATTCGGCGCCTTCAACTGGTTTTTTTGTGACTGCATCGATGACTTTGCCTTGAGCACGTGCGGTAGCAAAAAGTTTGATGGAGTTGGTGCTCGACTGAGCGTTATGACCTGCATCGAGGGTCAACGAGCGCGTGCAATAGCCTGCCGCATCGATGCGCGCATTGTAGTGTCTTGACAATAGCGGCCCTACTGTGGTGCCGCCGGTTGCGTTGCTCTGCGCGCGGATTTGAATGAATCCGAGCGAGCCGCTGATCAATGTCGCTTTCGCATTTGTAATGGGTTGGGCGCTTAGCGCATCCACTATTGTGAGCGTGAGCGTATGTGCAGGTTCGACACTGAGTGTGACCGATGTGATTTTACCGGGATCGACAATCAGTGCATCGGACACGGGCGAGGCAACTTGGGAGCCCTGCACTTGAACTTCGTAAGCCCCCGCGGGTAAATCGTTGAGTGTGACTGTGTTTTGGTGGGGTTGTGTCGTACGGGGTTGAGCCAATCCACTGCCGGCTACGATCACTTTTTGACCCTCTTGAAAGCCGTTGATCGTGAGTATAATTGCGCCAGGTTTTGAAAGCGCTAATCGCAACGGTGTGCTCGAGGGTCGAAAAGTACGAGCAAGCGTTGCGTACCCGGGTGCCTTGACACTAAGTTCGTAGTCTTGATCCGCGAGCGCTGAGAGTTGATAAGCGCCTTTGGCATCACTTTTTGTGGTTGTTGTTGCCTTGGCTGAAAGTTTGTCTGTGATTAGGCGAGCCTCGATGGTTGCGCCTGTGATGAAATGCCCCCAATCATCGACCACCATGCCTCTTTGCGTACGATTTTTTGGTAATCGTGAGGCGCGTGTTTGTTGCTCAGCACGGTATGACCCAGATTGCGCCAGTTTTTTTCTGTGCCCCGTGTTACGTGTTTTACCACGACAACCCAACATTGGCAGGGTGATCACGATAAGGCAGATGAGCGTCAACGCGAAGGCACGCAGTGGGCGGGGCGGCTTTCGTTTAGCGCCATTCATGCTAGACTTTTGCTCTTTTTGAGACATCTGTGACGACTACCTCCAACCTAGCACGAACCACACCGGTTGTGCGCCTTGCGCGACCTGGACGCACCGAAAGGATGCGCGATTTCGTGCGGTCGCAGCGCCCGGCTGGGGCGCCCGACGATGCCATCGTGCTGACTTTTGGTGTTCCTAACGAGTGTGCGGGTATGCGTCTTGATCTTTTTGTGCAGCGTTGCATTCCGCGCCTATCGCGGATGCGTGCGCAGGGCATTGTGCGCGCGTGTGCGCGCCGCATCGATGGGAGCTCGCGGCGCCCAAGCGATCGCGTGCAAGCGGGCGAAGTGGTGTTTATCGTCCGGCCGCGTTTTGCGGAGCCTGATGCACCGCAGACCTTCGGCGTGCTTTATGAAGATGAACATATGGTGGCCGTCGATAAGCCAGCAGGATTGCCGGTGCATCCATCGGCAACTTATCATCGCAATACGTTGACGTTCTTGCTTAAGCAACAGTATAAAACGAACCCGCCACATTTGGCGCACCGGCTTGATCGCGAGACCAGTGGTATCGTGCTTTGTGCGCGCGCGTTAGAAGTTGAGCGCACGTTAAAAGCGTCGTTCGAAAATCGCGAGGTAAAAAAAGCGTATCTTGCGATTGTTCGTGGTGTGATGCGTGAGGACAGCGGCGTTATCGATGCGCCCCTTGCGCCGGTGAGCGAAGGATTGCATCTGTTGATGGAGGTTAGCCACGCGGCCGACGCATTACCGGCCACGACCGTGTTTCAAGTGCTCGAACGTGGACCTGCGCACACGCTGGTGCGTCTTGAGCCGCATACGGGCAGGCAACATCAACTGCGTGTGCATATCGCACATTTGGGTCATTCGATTGTTGGCGACAAGCTCTATGGCCCTGAAGGTGCCAGTGTGTTTATGGACTATGTGCGAGATGGCATGACGGAAGAATTGCGTGAACGTTTGGGTCATGACCGTCAAGCGCTACACGCGGCTGAGTTATGGTTTGCTCATCCAGTCTCCAATGCGGCGATGAATGTACGCAGCCCCTTACCCGACGACATGCAAGTGTTATGGAACACGTTAGGTAAAAAGGGCGAAACCAAGCATGCTCCACAAAAAGCCGGGTGAACATGCTTGGTTTTAGTGCCAGCCCCCTTCGATCTGGAATGGGTTAAGGGGTACTTGTCGTCGACAATGTTTTGGCTTGCTCAAAATGTGAAGCGATATGGCTGCGAGCTTCGATGAGATGTTTTTTGAGTTCAGCATTGGTGGTAAGTGGAATTTGTCGCTCAAGCATGCTGAGTGCTTCTGCGTGACCTTTAATCATGGCTTTGACGTATGCTTTTTCAAATTGCGCGCCGTCCAATTGCGATAGCTTACTCACCTCCTTTTCGCCCTTGGTACGTAGTTTTCGCGAAACAGGTGAGTCAGCAGATGCGATGTGAGTGCTTTTGGAAAGGTCGGATGTTTTAGCCATATTTTCGCTGTGATCACGATACAGGGTTTTTGCATAGTCCATGACCTCGGCACGTAGGTTCTTTGATTGAGCGGTGTTGGCGAGCTTAACTTCGTTGCTATCAATGATGTTAAGTACGCCGATAAACTCGCCATCGCTCAGTTTGGCGGTTGTTTTGGTGGGATCGTTTTCTTTTGCACAAGCCAATAGCGGTGTCAGTGCAAGGGCGGCGGTAAATGCTGCCAGCGCTAGGGTTATCGCGGAAAAAAATGCGAGTGATCGGATCTTCATTGGGTTCTCCTTTGTTTGGGTGTGATTAACTGTTTAGACATTTACCAACATTTGCAAACGTTGTGCCAGATGACCACCGCGCTTTTGTGTTGTGAAAGCGACATGATGGTGTTTTGTAGACCGTGACATCTTGCTACGGTGTGACGTTTTGGCGCTGAATGGTGAGAGTGGGTTTACGAATAGCCCTCTCACCAAACAGTCATTTTTGTCTCACTGTGACCTTAGCGTTATACGCAATGCGCAAGACCATAGCGCTTTATCGGGTTCTTTGGGCAGCGTGGTATGGCACGTTGTTTGCTTTGTCATCCTTATGCACTGCGTGTTGAGAACGACGGTGTAGGAGAAGACGAGATGTTGCTACGAAAAGATAAATATAAAATGGTTGCGGTTGTTGGATATATGATGCTTGCATTGTCATGCAGCGCAAAAGACGAAGCGGATCGTTTAACAGATTGTCAGCAGATTTGTGACAAGTATGCGAGCTGTTACGATAAAAGCTACGACGTAAGTGCGTGTCGCAGTCATTGCGATGATTCGGCGAAGAACGATAAAGACTTCGATAACAAGGTAGACAATTGCGAAAACTGTCTTGACGGAAAATCGTGTACCGATGCCACTTTTAGCTGCGCCACAGAGTGTGTCGGCATTGTGCCATAACGCCACGCCAAGAGAGCAAGAGGAAACAAAATGGATGTTATCAAGTTTTTAGAAGCACAACACCGTGAGGTCGAGGGTATTTTTCGCAAACTGGGAAAGAAAGGAGCGGCGGATAAGAATGCTTTGGTTGATGAACTATCGCGAAAATTGATCGCTCATATGGTGATTGAACAAGGCATTTTATATCCAAGCATTAAGGAAATCGACGTGTCGTTGGTTCACGAGGCATACGAGGAACATCATGTTGCGCGTGAGGAGCTCACTCGCTTGCTCGACACCGAGCCCGACGAAGAGACATTCGATGCGAGGGTCACGACGCTGAAGGAGTTGATTGATCATCACGTAGGTGAAGAAGAAGACGATTTGTTTGTTAAAATGCGCAAGTTGTTATCGGCGTCGCAGTTGCAAGGTCTCTATCAAGTGATGCATATGACCTTTGACCGGCTTGTTGATCAAGACGTTGCGGAGCTCATGCGCAAGGCGGACCAGGCAGACGTATTGGCTGATGTGGAAAAAGACCGCGCAAAAAATGGTAATGTTCGCTCCGCCCAGCATCACGTGAATGTATGAGATACGCGAACAGATGCCCGTGGGTTTAGGTCGTTTTTGTAAGTTAGGTTTTTAGGGAACTGGTTCGACGGGCGCCCTCTTTTTTCTCATCGTGATCGGTGGTGGATGCATCGTTTGGTGGCGACGATTCGGTGAGTGTAATCGAGGGTGCCGTTTTGCCCGAATGTTGTGCGGTAAAACGGGTGTAAGGCGCATTGGGGCCGAGTGTATCGGCGATTAAATTGCGACTTTCGCTTTGATCGCTTGAGGTGATATCGACGACCAGATCCTCAAGCATGCGCAATTCGCGATCGATGTCTTTGGAACAAAGCTTTTTCATTAGCTTGGCGAGTTTGCCGCGCCGGTATTGAGGGTGGTAAGTTTTTAGAAACTCGATCAACGCGTCGCGAAACTCGAGCGCCGATTGGTAACGCGCCGAACGCGAGCGAGCCATCGAGCGTTCGACGATGTCTGCAAGTTCGCGCGGGATTTCTGGACCGTATTCGCGCACGGGTTTGGGTTGCGCGTCGCGCACAGCAAAAATCAAATCGATTTCGCTGTTGGCTTTGAAGGGTGTTTCGCCCGTAATGAGTTCGTATAATACGCTGCCTGCGCTGAAGATGTCGCTGCGCCAATCAAGCTTTTTGCCGAAGGCTTGTTCGGGCGACATGTATTTAACTTTACCTTTGATGATGCCGGTTTTGGTTTGAATGCGACTGTGTGTGGCCTTGGCGATGCCAAAATCGCAAATCTTGACCCAGCCGTCGTATGACAAGAGCACGTTGGAGGGGCTAAAATCGCGGTGTACGATGCGCAGTGGTTCGCCACGTTCATCTTTGGCAGTGTGCGCGTAATGCAACCCGTCGAGTGCGCGTGCCATAATATAAGCGATGTTGTCAAAACCAAGATGCATATCGGCGCGTTTGGCACGTTCGGCAACAGTGCGCAGGTCTTTGCCGTCGACATATTCCATGGCGATAAAATAGATGTTGTTGGCCTCGGCAAGCTCGAAGACCTCGGCGATGTTGGGATGGCGCAACTGGCTGACGAGCCTGAACTCGTCGACGATCATGTCGATGAAATGACTGTCTTCGGTGTAGTTGGGTAAGAGGCGTTTGACGGCCACGTCGCGCCGCTCGCCCGATTCGGTAAAGGTAAACCCGCGGAAGATCTCGGCCATGCCGCCATAGGCAATGCGGTCCGTCAGGTGGTATCGGCCAAGGCGCTGTGTGCGGCGCATAGAATTATCAGACTATCTCAAGATACACGCTTTGTCTTTAGTTTATCACTATTTAGCGTTCGAAAGATAGCGTGTAACGGGGCTTAAATCTACCTTTTGCAGCGCTTATTGTCAGCCAGACCGATATACCGATATAATGAACCGATGACAATGCGAGGGTGGATGGCGGCCATGGCCGTGTTTTGTGTGTTTTGTGTCGCGTGCAATACGGGGGCTCCTAAGATCAAAGAGAAGCCAACTGCTGCGTCGGTCGGTTCGAGCAAACCTTCCGCTGGAAAGGTGGCGCCGACCTCGACCATTAACGAGAGTAACTTTGTGTTGAGCGTGTCACCGGTGGCTGATTACACGGTGGGTAAGGCGGGATCGGTCAAAGTGGCGCTTACCCCCAAGGGCAAGTTTCATATCAATCAAGAATACCCGATGGCGATCGAGTTGACCGAGAACAGTTCTGTCACGTTTGCCAAGAACAAACTTGGGCGCGAAGACGCTAAGGTATACCAAGAAAACCAAGCTGAGTTTGATGTGGCGCTTACGCCAAACGCGGCAGGAGAGACACAGGTGCTTGCCAAGGTGAGTTTTGCGGTGTGCACGCCCGAGAATTGTATGCCCGACGAACGCACGTTGGCCCTTACGTTGGCTGTGAAATAAATGAAGCCAGTTAATATCAACGAGCAACTTGAGTCTTTGGTCGTCTCAACCAAAGAGCGCTTTGAGGCGCAAAAGCGTGTGCTTGGTTTTAAGGAGTACCTTGAACTTTTTAGTGCGCGTCCACGAGAGCAAGCGCGCGATGCGGCAAGTTACTTGCGCGACTGTTTTGATCATTTCGGCAGTTACGACGTGAAGCGCTACGGTGGCTCGGTAAAACGCTATCGGCTCTTTGATGGTCTTTCACCGGAGGTGAGCGATAGCCAGACCAAATCACACGCCCCGCTTGCACTTTATGGTCACGAGGATGTGCAACACCGTGTTTACCGTGTGCTGACGAGTTTTGTGCGCGAAGGTCGACCGAATCGTTTGATCTTATTGCATGGGCCTAACGGAAGTGCCAAGAGCACCTTTGTGGCGTGCATTATGCGCGCGCTTGAAGTGTATTCTGAACATGACGATGGCGCGCTGTATCGGTTTTCGTGGGTATTTCCCAAGGGCACCGAAGACCGTTCTATCGGCTTTTCGTCGAGTCGGTTGGCTGAACTTGCCGGTGAAAGTTACGCACATCTACCTGAAGCGCAGCTTGAGGCAAAGCTCACGAGCGGTCTGCGTGAACATCCGCTTCTCTTGATTCCGCTTGCCGAGAGGCAACGTTGGTTGACGCAGCTATACGGTGCAAAAATGGGCGACGAAGCGCCCCCTGATGGACTGATGTTTGGTGAACTTGGGCACAAGAATCGACAGATTTTTGAAGCGTTGCTCACTGCTTATCGCGGTGATTTGAGCCGCGTATGGGCGCATGTGCAGATCGAGCGTTTTTATCATTCGCGACGTTATCGTGTGGGTTTGGTGACGATTGGGCCCGAGATGGCGGTGGATGCTCACGAAAAACAAGTCACGATGGATCGCAGCTTAGCCAATCTGCCAGCATCGCTTAGTTCGCTCACACTGTATGAAACCTTTGGCGAGCTTGTTGATGCGGCTGGCGGCATGATCGAATACAGCGATTTATTAAAGCGGCCGCTCGATGCTTGGCGTTATCTGCTTTTGGCAATTGAAAGTGGCGAGGTGTCGCTTACGGTGTCGAAGTTGCCGCTTAACTGTGTGCTTTTTGCGTCGACGAATGATTTGCATTTGAATGCGTTTAAAGCGCATCACGAGTATCCGTCGTTTCGCGCGCGTTTTCAGACGGTGCGTATGCCTTATTTGCTTAGTTATCTCGATGAAAAAGCCATTTACGAAAATCAGATCGTGCCGCGCATTGAGCGCAAAGTGGCGCCGCATACCATTTATGTGACCGCATTGTGGGCAGTGCTGACACGCTTGCGTCGACCGCAGGCCGATAATTTCGAAAATCATCAACTGGGTAAATTGTCGGTATCGCTTAAGCCGATGGAGAAAGCCGAACTGTACGCAGAGGGCATTGTGCCATCACGCTTTGGCGCCGAGGCGAGTAACGACTTGCGCACCGGCATTGCCAAGATAGCG
This sequence comes from Polyangiales bacterium, assembly GCA_044224525.1. Lineage (GTDB taxonomy): Bacteria > Myxococcota_A > Polyangia > Polyangiales > CBDCBC01 > JBGAKI01. The sequence continues at coordinate 12,802 of JBGAKI010000003.1, forward strand.
CAAGAGCAACAAGCGAGCGGTGCTTACGACGGGCTGTTGGGAGTTTCTTCGCGCGAAATTCGCGATTTGCTGTTAGAAGCATCGCAAGATCCACAGCGTAAAACGTTAACGCCGCTAAGTGTGCTTGAGCGCCTGGAGCAATTTTGCCAGCGCAGCGATCATGAGTTCTTAAAGCAAGAGGTTGATCACGGTTATCACGACCATCGCGATTTTATTCGACAGGCGCGCGACAAATGGCTCAACCTTGTCAACGACGAACTCTGTGCGTCAACGGGTCTGGTTGAAGAGAATCGTTATGTTGAGCTGTTTCAGCGTTACGTCACCCATGTGTCGTATTGGATTAAAAATGAGCGCGTGTTTAATCCGGTGACCGGTCAGGATGAACCTGCGGATCTTGATATGATGAACGAGGTTGAGCGAATGCTCGATACGGGCAAAAGCCCAGACGAGTTTCGTCGTCAGCTGATGGGACAAATTGCCGGTCATTCGCTTGATCACCCGAACGAGGCGGTCGATTACACCAAGATTTTTCCACGCTATTTAGGCTTGCTCAAGGACGCGTATTTTAATGAACGTAAGGGTGAGCTTGCCAAAGTGGCCCGCGATATTTTAGACGAACTTGATGAGCATGAGCGCGACCAAGCGCTCAACCAACAACAGTTGGCATTGGTGCAGGGTGCGATTAAGGCGTTCCGCGAACGTTATGGATATAATGACGAGGCACTGAAAGAAGCCTTGGGCGCGTTGCTCACCTTTCGTTATGCTTAGAGCGTGTGGTGACACGCACTAAAGTGCATGTCACCGATGTGCTATGGTTTTGTAATGCAACCGCTTCTTAGTCGCGAGGAGGTGCGCGCACTTGAAATGCGCGCCTGTGCTCATGATGGCCTGAGCATGGGTACCTTGATGCAGAACGCGGGTCGCGCGGCGACCGAGGTGATCGCAGGTCGTTATGCGGGGCATTTGTCGCGCGTCGTGGTCGTGGGTGGCGTGGGTAACAACGGTGGCGATGCGTGGGTGGTCGCCCGCCTGTTAAAAGTACACGGTGCCGATCCGATGGCTGTTTGTGTGGGTGACGCAACGCACATGACCGGGGACGCGCTTGAGAACTGGCAACGACTTGCGAGTGTGGGTGTCAAAACCTTCGTGACGGCACAGGCAAGCCAGGTTGCGTCTTTTATAGGCGACGCAACGTTGATCGTGGATGGGTTGTTTGGCACGGGTCTCAGTCGAACGATCGACGACGTCTATTTGGAAGTGGTTCAGATGATCAACGCGAGCGCATCCGTTGTTGTTGCGTTGGATATTCCAAGTGGGGTCGACGCGAATACGGGAGGCGTGTTTGGTGATGCAGTGCGTGCGGATCTCACGGTAACATTTGTTGCGGGCAAGCTTGGGCTTTATCAGTACCCGGGCAGGCTTTATGCCGGAGATATTGTAGTAGGTGATATTGGCGTGCAGTGTTCTACGGCGCAGGCATCGGTGCTTGAACCCAATGACTTGCACAGTCTTCCCAAACGCGACGCGATGATGCACAAAGCGAGCCACGGCCATTTGCTTGTGATCGGAGGTAGCGAGGGTAAGACGGGCGCGCCTTATCTTTCGGGTTATGCGGCGATGCGAATGGGCGCTGGGTTGACGACCGTGGTGACGCGCAGCGAGGCGAGACAAGCGCTCGATGCAAAAGTTGTGGAGTTGATGACCGAATCGCTCGACGAGGCACCCGAGCAAGTGTGCGCACAGATGAGTGCGCGTTTTGCCAATATGAAGGCGGCGGTGATTGGGCCTGGGCTTGGTGTGGATGACAAGGGGCAAATTTATGCACGTCAACTGGCGCAACATTTGCCTGTGCCTGCGGTGCTTGATGCTGACGCGCTGACGGCGCTTGGGCCGGTGGTGACCCCGCCGAGTTTTGCGGCGCCACGTGTGCTGACGCCACATCCTGGAGAAGCCGCGCGTTTGCTTGGCACAACCAGCGTTGAGGTGCAGCAGAATCGCGTTGCCGCGGCGCAGCGCATTGCACGCGTTTATCGGGCTGTGACAGTGCTTAAGGGCGCAGGAACATTGGTCGCGTCGCCCGAGGGGAGGGTTGTTGTATGTGGTATTGCCTGCCCGGCGCTTGCAACCGCGGGTAGTGGTGATGTGCTTGCGGGTATTATTGGTGCGCTGCTACTTGAGACCTCGGCATTTGACGCGGCTTATTTGGGAGTGCTGGCTCACGCGCAGGCGGGTGTTGCCATCAATGTCGATCGTGGCGCGCTGGCGCGGGATATCGCGGACGCGCTGCCGCAGGTTGCCAAGGCTCAGTTGCATTCTTAGATTGCCACGGTGTGCATTAAGGTGGTTTTGCCCCCAAAAGCGGCTTTTTGTGCTTCGGCTGATTCGTTTGGGGGGCGGGCGGACCCTAAAACAGGGGTTTGTTGACCCCAGTAGACGGCAAAGATGATCCATTTTAATTTGGATCGGGAGCGAATGTGATCTATTATTTCGCCCCTTACCCCTTAAAAGGGGCCAAAAACGGGATCCTTGGGAATCATGCTGGATCAACCGGGCGACGGCCTCAGGCGTGGCATTAGTTTTGCTTAACTTCTAACCAGGTGCAAGCGGACAAGGCAAAAATGAACAAAGTTTCCCACCAGTTAATGCTGCCACAGGCGCAGTCGGACGAGAAAGTCACTCAGGAAGAGGACTTTAACGATCTGATGGAACGTTACCTGCTGGAGCTACGTGGCACTGCGCGTAAGCTTACTGGCACGCACGCCGAGGCTGATGACTTGGTGCAGGATGCAGCACTGCGTGCTTGGCGTTATTGGGATAACTTTGAAGAAGGCACCAACCGCCGCGCGTGGATGCACAGCATTATGCGCAATACGAACACCAACCGTTTTCGTCGCGTTAAACTTGAAAGCGAAGCAACGCAGCGTCTTGAGCGCGAGAGTCTTGCGCCTGTCGAGTACACCGTTGTGCCCGAGCCTTTCGTCGATGAGTTTTCTGATGAAGTGCAAGATGCGCTTGAAACCCTGAGTGACGAGTTCCGTGAGGTGTTGGTTCGTGTTGACGTTGAAGGCGAGACGTATCTGCAGGTTTCTGAGAGTATCGGCTGCCCGGTGGGCACCGTGATGTCACGTCTTTATCGCGCACGTCGTCAGCTCAAAGCGGCACTTGAAGCACAGGCACACGGCGAGCGTCGTCAGGCGCCTGAATGTGCTGACTTGTCGGAAGTTGCTTAAGTCTTTCCGACATTTCCAAATCTGAGTGTTTTCAGCCCTATCGACATGCAATTTCGATGGTGGTATGAGATGAGGATGGGAAGAATACTCATCGTATGGGGGCTTGCTTTGGGTCTTGCGGCGGGCTTGATGGCGTGCTCAAAAAGCACCGAACACGCACAGCACATGCTTAGCACGCGGCATGCGCCAGAGATTGCCCGTTTGCTAGAAGGTGATGCGCGCGTGCACCTTGAGGGTATCGTGCAAGTGGCCGAGCGCGTGGTGCCCGGCTATGTATCGACCGACAGCGTGCAACGCGCAGCGCTTGTACAGCAGCGCTTGACGCGCATTCGCAAACCACCCAGTGGCGTGCCTCAACTTTTCGCCTCGCCGCTTACCTTTGTTGCGGCGCTTGATGCCGAGGGGGTCGTGATTGCACGCAACGGAAAAAAGACACGCATGGTTGGAATGAACTTGGCTAAGGGCCAGCCGTTGATTCAAGAAGCGCTAAAAACGGGTGCGGCCGGTCACGGCATTCTTGAATATAGCGGCGAGGACGACGATGCAAAGAAGACGGTGATATGGACTTTCGTTGCGCCGGTTAAAGATCACGACAAGATCCTGGGGGCGGTGGTGCTAGGTATTCCACTTTGGCGGCTTGATCAGCGCATCAACAATCAACTGCGCATTGACTACAACGGTGGTGGAAAAAACAAAGGGTTGATTCTGTGGGCGTATTTGTTTCATGGCGATACGCTGCATGAGTTCGGTACGCCGCCCGACCTGGGGCAGCTGGTGCCTAAGCCGGCTGTGCGTCGCGCGGGCCTTAAGCGCTCACCCAAAGGTTATACAGGCGAAGTCGCGCAGTACGGTCGTAAGTACGCATTTGGCGTTTTTAAGTTGAGTGCCATCTCGCCAGAATTGGGCCTAATTCTGTTTCGCTCGGACCCAGATTAGGACATGGCCAAGCCCTCGGAGCGTTTGCCGCGTATCAAATTTCTGGCATACTTGAGGCCAAATCGTTCATGCACATCCTAGGCCAAATTATGACGCTGCTTTCGGTGAGCTCGCTTGTGGCCTATCTGTGGGGCATGCAAAAGGTGCGCCGTTTTTTGCGCGTGTCGCGCCTTGCTCGGCAAGCCTATGTGCTCGATGTTTATCCTCCCGTTTCGCTTGTTAAGCCGATTAAGGGCGAGGAGGACGAACTTGAAGAGAATCTTTACTCGGTTTATCAGCAGGCTTACCCTGCGCCCTTTGAGGTGGTGTTGGCGGCGACCGATGCGGACGATGCGGGACTTGCGGTTGCCAAACGGGTGGCGCTTCAATATCCCGATATCACAACGCGCGTGGTGCTGGCCGATCCGAACTATTCACTCAATCCCAAGGTGTGTAACTTGTCAGCGGGGGTGGCTGAGGCGCGTTACGACCTCATTTTACAGACCGATGCCAATACGCGTTTTCGACCCGACTATTTACGATCGATTGTCGCTGAGCTTGAAGGTCAGAATGCTTCGCTTTTATCCAGCATTGTTGTCGGGATGGACGAACGCACCGTGGCTTCTGCGATGGAGAACATTCAGCTTTCGGCGTTTATTGCCCCTGCGACATGTTTGGCGCTGAGCGTGGCCAAGGTTACGTGCGTGATCGGTAAATCGATGCTTTTTCGTCGCAGCGAGTTTGACGCGCTTGGGGGCTTTGACGCCATTAAGAACTATTTGGCTGAAGATTTTTTGGCGGGGCAGCATTATCTGCAAGCAGGTCGTAAAGTCGTGCTCTCGACGACGCCCATCGATAACGTCAACCAGAGCACCACACTTCGACGGTTTTTGCAGCGCCACGCGCGTTGGGCCAAAATGCGCGCGGTGGTGTCGTGGGTTTCGTTTTATGGCGAGATTGCTTTTAATCCTGTGGCGCTCGCCGCACTTGCTTGCGCGTTCAGTTTCTTTTCGCCCTCGTCCTTATTGGTGTTTCTTGCCGCCTGGGTGATCAAGACCATCGGTGATAAACGCCTGACGCGAGTGACGCGTGGTCGAACCTTGCTCTGGCGTCACGCGTGGGTTACACCCTTTAAAGACTTATTACTCGCTGTGGTGTGGGTGTATGCATTCTTTTCGCGAGAGGTTGTTTGGCGTGGCGTGCCTTTGCGTTTGACGCGTAACACCAAGCTTATCCCGCTTAAAGAAGTGTCGTTGTCGTCCTCTGCGACGCAGAAACACGTGGAGTCGCTCGCCTAAGCCACGCTCAACTCACACTCCCATTTGTTCTAAAATCAATCTACTTTTAGCGCGGTATTATTCTGTTCGAACGGTTGCTGATGCCGTTAGCGATACTGTGACGTTGAGCGAGATGGCAGCCGATTCTGTTGCTCGCGGTAACAGCGCAAGCGAAGCGAGCGCGCATGAAGATGCACCGGCCCCAAGGTCGACGGCAGCACTGGCGACGGTCTTGCCGGTTTCGTAAACTTCGCTGCCCGCGTGCTGCAGCATGGCCAATTTGGCGTTGAGCATGCGAATCATCGGGATGCCGTTTTGAATGGCCTGCCTGACGCGTGCAACACGCTCGCCAATATTGCTGTCGATTTGACCGCGCGCCTCCATTCGGGCTTGGCCTGGTGTGCATTTGGCTTCGGCGTGCACGCGTGCGTCACAATGTGCCTCGCATTCGGCATCGATCGATGGTTCGCGAACTTCGCCTGTGCAGCGGGGTTCTTTGTATGCCACGCTGCAGCCGCCGTGACATTCGCCTTGGCAGCTGGCTTGGCCTTGCACGGTGCATTGACCCGTACATTGACCCGTACAACCTGCGCTGCAGGTTCCCTCACACACGCCATCACAGCGTCCGTTGCAGGTGCCATCGGCGTTCTTAGCGACGCAGGTTCCGTTACACACACCCATGCATTTTCCGGTGCAACCCCCTTGGCAGGTTCCTTGGCAAGCGCCACTGCATTGACCTTTGACGTCGACTGAGCAACTGCCGCGGCACTCGGCCTCGCATTTGCCAACGATTTCGCCGCCTTCGCATTTGACATCGAATTTTCCAGGATCAACGTTCACATCGCATTTGGCAGCGCATTCTGCGTAAGCGTCCATGCTTACTTCGCAGCGCGGTGGAACCGCTTCAACGGCGATGTCTACTTTTGCATCAACGCGTAAGTCTGTAAGCATGTCGCGCAGCTCTTCGGCGACGCCATCGCATACCGTCTTGGTGTCACCTTCAAGGTCACCTTCTGACATGCCAAGTTCTTTGCCCATCGAAGCGCAGGTATCGTGCAGCGTAAGGTCGATCTCGCCAGCGGCAGCGACAAAGCGTGACGTGGCCATGATGAATGCTTCAAGTTTTTGTGCGGGTGAAGTGTCGCCAAAATCGCCTAGGCATTGTGATGACACATTTTGTGCACCGGCGGCGCCTGGTGACGTGCCCATCTTGGTGCAGCTTTGATGTAAAAATAGGCTCGCTAGAACGAGCGTCGTTACCAATGAGGTCATTGAACGTGTAAACATTGAGCGTCTCCCTACAAGAACGTTGCGGCCATGATAGTCGAGCGCCGGCGTGGAGTCATCTTTTTTTGTCGGGTGCTTTTAAGGGGGTGTGCTGCGGTCAAGTTCCACGTCTTCGAACGAGGCGGGGTCTTCGGCGGGTTCTAGATGTGTGACGATCACCATTTTAGGTAAGGTCAGGCGCACGTCGGCTTCGAGCTTTTCTAGCAGGTCGTGACCCTGTTTGACCGTCCATTGACCCGGTACCAGCACGTGCACGGTGGCAAAGCGGCGTGAGCCCGCCTTGCGCGTGCGAAGCGCATGCCATTGCATATGGTCACTGCGATAGCTGTCGAGCAGTCGAATAAGTTCTTTGCGTTCGTTTTCAGGCAGCGACACGTCCATCAACCCTTGCGCGGAGCGGCGCACAAGCACAAATCCCGCAGCGATGATGCGTGCACCCACCGCCAATGCAATTAACGGGTCGAGCATGTGAATGCCCGTAAGGCGTACGCAAAACACGCCGACGATGACCGCAAGGCTTGTCCACACGTCGGTCATCAGATGATGCGCGTCGGCTTCCAGTGTGATCGAATCGTAGCTCTTGGCGGCACGTAAGAGCACGCGCGCCACCACCCAGTTAATCATGGTTGCGGCGATGCTTAGTGCAACGCCTGTTTCCAGCGCGTATACCTCGCCGGGGTGAAAGAGGCGCTCCACGGCGCTGATGAGAATGCCGATCGCGGCAATGACGATCAATCCGCCCTCAAGGCCGCTGGAAAAATACTCGGCTTTTTCGTAGCCATGTTCGTAGCGATGATCGGCGGGACGTGACGCGACGGTGAGCGCGACTAAAGCGACGCTGGCTGCCACGAGGTTGACCAACGATTCGAGGGCGTCGGACAACAAGCCGACCGAATTGGTAACAAAATAGGCGCTGATCTTAAGAGCGATGGTAGTGAGCGCGGCCCCAATTGACAACCAGGCGAAACGCACCTGGTGTTGTGGCGGCGTAGGTTGCGAGTTAACAGGTGAGGAAGGCATAAGCAGCAGGCGCAGGCATCAGTGAGCCGTACCCCAACTCTGCCCGATCCCGGCCTCTACAAGCAAGGGTACTTTTAGTTCGGCGGCGTGTTCCATGTGTTCAACGACCAGAAGACGAAGCGCTTCGTCTTCACCGGGAGCGACCTCAAACACCAACTCGTCGTGCACGCTGAGTAGCATGCAGCTCTTGAGCTTTTGTTTGGTGAGTTCGTGGTCGATTCGCACCATCGCGATTTTGATGATATCGGCCGCGGTGCCTTGCAAGGGCGTGTTGCATGCCATGCGTTCGGCTTGTCCACGTAGGCTGAAGTTTTTGCTATTCAGATCGGGCAGGTGGCGCTTGCGACCAAACATGGTGGTGACAAAGCCCGACTTTTTTGCGTCGGAGAGGATTTTGTCGAAATAACTGCGCACACCGTGATAGGTCATAAAAAAAGTATCGATATAACGTGCAGCTTCAGCGCGTTCGATCTTGAGCGAACGACCTAAGGCAAAAGCACTTTGCCCATACACGACCCCAAAGTTAACGGTTTTGGCGCGCCCGCGTTGTTCGCGCGTGACCTTGTCGGGCTCGACGTTAAAAATGGCGCTTGCTGTCAGTGTGTGGATGTCAATATTGTCTTCAAAGGCTTTGGTCAGTGCACGATCGTCGCTAAGATGTGCAAGCACACGTAGCTCGATTTGTGAATAGTCGGCCGAGAAGATTTTCCAGCCGGGGCGCGCGATAAATGCCTCGCGCAACTTGCGACCGACTTCGTCGCGGATGGGGATGTTTTGTAGGTTGGGGTCTTTGGACGATAGACGACCGGTTGCAGCCAATGTCTGATTAAAGTTGGTGTGCACGCGGCCTGTTGCGTCGTCGACTTCATTGGGTAGGGTGTCTACATACGTGTTGAGCAGTTTTGAAAGTTTACGATGCTCCAAGATGAGCCGCGGTAGCTCGTGCAAAAGTGCAAGCTCTTCGAGCACCTCGTGATCGGTCGAACGTGAGCTTTTATTTTTCTTGATCACGGGTAACTTGAGTTCGTCAAAAAGCAGCGCCTCAAGCTGCTTAGGCGAGGCGAGGTTCACTGGGCGACCGGCGGCTTCGTAACAGCGTGCTTCGATGGTTTTGAGTTCGCTACCGATCAGCGTGTGGAGCGACTTAAGTAGTTCAAGATCCAAAAGCACGCCAAGCGCTTCCATCGAGGCGAGAACTGACGCGAGCGGCACTTCAACTTCGTTAAGTAGATATGTAAGTTTAGCTTCGGTAATTTCGCGCGTCAGCCGATCTTGTAAACCCGCAGCAAGTGCAATGCGTGTCGATAGATAGCCATCAAAACTCGCATTGTTGAGGTCAAGGTCCAGGGGTGGTTCGAGCAATGTTTTGAGTTCGTCGTCGGGTTTACCGAGCACGTAGCCAGCGAGCGACAAGTCAAACACTGCGCGTGGTTCAATCGTCGTGCGACCAAGCCAATGGGCAAGCCGCTTGGTGTCTGTGGTGACGATGTTCGGCGTGGTCTTGTTCAAGCATGCGGCGATGGTGGCACTGAGCGCCGGAATTACGTCAAAACGCATCCAGGCGCGGTGTGAACCGGCGTAGGCTAGAAAAAGTCCAAGTTCTTCTTGGGTTTTGCCACCGCTTAGGATGGGATCAAGGTAGAGCGTCGCGGATGTTTTCAGGTCGCTCGCCCATTGCTTGAATGCGTTTTCGTTGTCGAGGCGCGCGATGGTGACATCAGCGGCACAATCGTTATTCATTTTGGAAGAAGCATCGGCGGGAGGTGAATGATGGTTGAGGCTAACCAGGTGGCGGGTGAAGCCAAGCTCGGTGTAGAGCGCACGCACGGGTTCAATGTTAACCCCCCGGTACTCAAGCTCGGACCAGCGATAGTCGAGCGGTACGTCGTGTTTGAGTTCGATCAGCTTGCGCGACAAGAACGCTTGCGCTTGGTTGTCGATCAGTTTTTGTTTGAGATTGGCTTTGCTAACGGATTCGACCTTTTTGTAAAGCTCATCGAGCGAGTGATATTGCTGCAAAAGTGTGGCCGCGGTTTTAGGGCCCACGGACGGCACGCCGGGCACGTTGTCGGAGCTGTCGCCTATCAAGGCCAACACGTCGACGACTTGTTCGGGTTTGACGCCAAACTTTTCAACGGTTTCATCGATGCCAAAAATACGCTCGCGCATCGTGTCGTACATCACAACGTCGTCGCCAACGAGCTGCAGCAGATCCTTGTCGGCGCTCACGATCACGGTGCGATGTTTTTGTTTGCGTGCTTCGGCGACCAGCGTGGCGATGATGTCGTCGGCTTCCATGCCGGGGATGGAAAAGGTTTTGAAGCCGAACGCTTCTGAGATTTGTTTGACGCGCTCGATTTGTTGAGAGAGGTCTTCGGGCGGGGGCGGTCGATTGGCTTTATAGTTTGCATCGAGGTCTTTACGAAATGAGGGGCCTCTTGAGTCCATGGCGACGGCGATCCAATGTGGTTTGCGTTCGCGCAAGAGCTTTTCGAGCATGTTGACGACGCCCAGCACCGCGTGGGTGGGTTCGCCTTTGGGGCTCGAAAGGGGCGGCAGCGCATGATAAGCGCGGAACACGTAACCGCTGATATCGATCACATACAGCGTATTGGGGTCCGCCGAGGGGGGTAGAACGGCCTTCATGGCTTGAACTTGTGGCGATAGTGCAAATTGGTCAAGCAGTGCATGTTCAAGGTTGTTCGTCGTGCTGACGATATGACGCAACGTGCCCAGTGTTCGAGGTTGCGTTGTTTGAAAATTCTGCTAGTTTTTTAGCCTTAGGAGTGCTTATGAAACCTAGCTTATCGCCTACTTTAGTGTTGGTTGTTGGTTTGTTTGTATCGGGTGTTGTAACTGGATGTACGACCGGGCAAGATGTAGCCGCGGGTGGTGCCGCACAACTTGAACCGGTTGAGGGCATGACGATCACGCCGATTGCAGTTGCCGAGTGCGAGAATAAGCAAACGCAACTTATTGACGCTTGGGCTGTTGCTTATACTGGTTCGCAGAACATGGGCATCGTTACGGTTCCTGGATATAGAAAACTGCGAGCAAACCAGGACGGGCAGGGTGCCTTATACTCAACGGAGTATCAGTATACCTGGAATGCAGAATGGAGCTCAGCGTCAAATAATCCAAACGACAACATCGTTTATACTTTGGACGACGGTGTCTCGTGGGGTGATCAGGCGGCTCATCAAGGTGTCAATGCCCAGTTTACGATGTATGCGGAACATCAAGCTGATATTATTGCGAACGCATATAGTGGGCACTTCGTCGATCCAGCGGTGTCGGTGAATCAGATTTCTATTCAGCATCCAAGCGCATTGCAGGTTTGGTTAGAGTCAGATTTTGTTTTTTCAGAATATGATTTGCTAGAAAGCTTTGACCACAATCGCTTGTGGCGGCTCAATACAACGACGAAGTGTTTGCCTGAGGAGCAAATCAGTCCTCCCGTACTTGTTCTTGATCAAAGTTCTGTGACCGATCAAGCGGCTTTTGTGGCGAATAAAATACCGGCGACGTACCGTGCTACGGTTCTGTTACCCGCCCGATGCGCAAGCACTCAATTTGAAACGGTCGATATGACCATTACCACCTACAATCAGAACCACGTGTTTCAGGAGTGGCGAACAAAAGATAATTATGCACCGATCCACTATGTTGTTCGTGAGCGCTTAGCGGGGTCCGATTCTAATTTGATTGAAGCTTCGACATTGAATCGCGATACGCATTATCGTTTCTTTCGCTACACGAGTGAAAGCATGGGCCAAGATGTGACCGCCTTGGAACTTGAGTTCAAACTTTATAAGCGACAAGAACGTTTGGTTACGATTTCGATCGATAATCTGGTTTTTCAACCAGAACCCGTTGCAGCATATTTTTGCTCATATTTAAGACGATAGGCAGATGCATCGATGCGGCGAATGGGCGGTACGAGCGTATACTATTTCCTTGATGTGGTTTGTTAGGGCCCGGGTGCTCGCTAGAGAAGTGTCTACATTGTAAGTAAATTGAGAAAACGGTGCACTCTGCTTGACCCTTGCCATGGTTTTCGATAATGCTTCTAGGGTGGCACAACCCCCGCTAAGAATTTTGGTCGCTAAGCCTGGCTTGGATGGGCATGATCGTGGCGCGAAGGTGGTTGCACGTGCGCTGCGTGATGCCGGAATGGAAGTCATTTATACGGGCCTGCATCAAACCCCCGAGATGATTGCGGTTGCGGCGGTGCAAGAAGACGTCGATGCCGTGGGGCTATCGATCTTGTCGGGGGCCCACCAGACGATGTTTCCTGCTGTTTTGCAGGCGCTCAAGGCGCAGGGTGCGGATGATATTGCGGTTTTTGGCGGTGGCACCGTGCCTGACGAGGACGCCAAAGCGCTTGAAGCGCAGGGTGTGGTTAAGATATTTACCCCCGGAGCCTCGCTTCGCGATATCATCGACTGGGTGCGCACGAATATCAAACCGCGCTCGTTACAAGTCTGACCAAATATGAACTTTGAACTTGATGACTTACATCGATCGATTCGCGAGACGGCGCGCGCTTTTGCGCAGAAAGAAGTTGCTCCCTATGCCGCCCAATGGGACCGCGAGGATCGTTTTCCAAAAGAGATTATTCCAAAGCTCGGTGAGCTTGGCTTTATGGGCATTCGCGTTCCCGAAGAATATGGCGGCTCTGGGCTCAGCACGCTTGCTTATGCGATCATTGTCGAGGAAATTGCGCGTGTCGATGGATCGCTTGCGCTTACCGTGGCCTCACATAATGGGCTTGGCACCTCGCATATTTTGCATTTTGCCTCAGACGAGCTGAAGAAAAAGTATTTGCCTAAACTTGCTACGGGCGAGTGGCTTGGCGCGTGGGCCTTGACCGAGCCTGGTTCAGGATCCGATGCCGGCTCGATGCTGACGCGCGCGGTGCGTGATGGTAATGATTGGATCATCAACGGTTCTAAGAATTTCATCACTCAAGGTTCGGTGGGCGGTGTGTGCGTGGTGCTCGCGCGTACGAATCCCGACAAGGGCAATAAAGGTGTGACGGCGTTTGCGATTGAGCACGGCACGCCTGGGTTTAATGTGAGCAAACATATCGAGAAGCTTGGCATGTGTTCAAGTGACACGGTCGAGCTGAACTTTCAGGATTGCCGGGTGCCTGACACGCAGCGCGTGGGTGAGCTTGATAATGGGTTTATCGACACGCTTAAGATTTTAGATCGTGGTCGCATCAGCATCGGTGCACTTGCGCTGGGTCTGGGCGAAGGCGCGCTTAGCGAAGCGCTCAAGTATGGTAAAGAGCGCAAACAGTTTGGTAAACCGATCACGGAGTTTCAAGCGATTCAATGGATGCTTGCCGATTCGCGCATGGAGCTTGATGCGTCGCGTTGGCTTTTGTGGCGCGCAGCGTTGATAGCCGATACGGGCAAGCGTTATGGCAAAGAAGCGGCGCTTGCGAAGTTATACACTGCGCAGGCGGCGTCGCGCGTTTGTAATCGCGCCGTGCAGATTCATGGCGGGTATGGTTATACGCGCGATTTTCCCGTCGAGCGCATGTTGCGCGATGCCAAGTTATGCGAAATCGGTGAGGGCACCAACGAAGTGCAAAAGATGGTCATCTCGCGTCATTTGCTTGCTTGACGTTGGTTATGCTCGCGGCACTTGCTTTGCAACGGATTGATTGGCGAGCGTGGCAAAGGTAAAGCCAGCGTTTTTTAGGTGGGTGAAGCAGCCTTGGTAGATGGCTCGTTTTTGCGGCCACGGGATGCGCAAATCGGGTTGGTAGGGTGCAAGGTCGGCTAGACCATCGTTTGCATCGAGCAGATCGATGCCGTGAAACTCAAGATTTACCATGGGGCGCTCGGTCACGCCTTGCACAAGCCATGGTGCTTTGCTTCCTGCAAGTGCAAGTGAGGTGCCAATGACGGGCAAACGTAACCAACGGGTCACGGCGATTGGAAACTCGTTGAGGCCATTTGTCAACGTGTGCGGTTGAGTTTTTGCGAACCCCATCTTTAATCCGGACGCAACGCTGTGGCTCTTGCGTCCGCGTAGCGTCATCCATGTCAGCACGGCTAACTTGGCAGCGAAATAGGCCGGGCAGGGAAATACACTTGAATCGTAGCTAAACCCAGCGTCACGAATGGCTTGGACGAGGCTTGTGCTTAGTGTGTAGCCTGGTGCACGAAAGCCGCGTGGTCGTTCACCACAAAGATTCTCAATCGTTGTGGCAGAGTGTTTCAAGTCGGCGAGTTGCTCTGTGTAAGTCCAACGCGAAAGATCATAGGCGTGGCTGAATGAGTGGCTGGCAAGTTCGTGATGGGCAGCGTGCGCTTGTTTCAAGATGTCGTGGGTCGCGTGGTTGTTTAGATCACTGCCAATGACAAAAAGCGTTGATGGAATATTTAGTTCACCAAGAAGATCTAAGAATCGAGGCAGGCCTTTTTCGTATACGGCCTGGCGCGCTTGATCGCTGACGCTGATACCGTGGATGGCCTCGTAACAGGGGATCTCGTCGAGATCGATCGATACCGACGCTGATCGCGCATGAGGTGACAGAGGTGACACGCACCTTCCGTGCATGTCACCAATCATACTTTTTCGTTGAAGCGAATGGCGACGACCAGGCGTGCAAGGTTCTTGAGCACGTTGGGCACGCGTTGAAAAAGGTGTGACGAGGGCGGGCGTTTTTCGAGTACACGCACAGGAATTTCGCGGATGCGTAATCCTTCACGTTCGGCACGGATCACAAGTTCGCTTGCAAACAAATCGCGATCGACAATACATCGCGCGACCACTGGCAATACCGCTTCACGTTTAAACGCCTTGAGTCCGTGCGTGTCGCTGCCCGTAAAACCCAAACTGATGCGCAAAAGGCCATTGATGACTGCGGTGCCTGTGCGCCTGAGCCAGGGACGTTCGTCTTGCGCGCCGGGCATGACTTTTGATCCGACGACGAAGTCGATGTGGTCATTCTCAAGCATCGCAAAGGCTTGTTTGTGAAATGCCACATCACATAGATCAATTTCGTCGCAGAAGACGTAACGGCCTTGCGCACTTTCAATGCCTTTACGCAGTGCAGCGCCATAGTTGGGCTCGCCCACCTGCACGCAATACACGTTGTCAAAGCGTCGGGATAGGTCGAGCGCGATGGTCCAGGTCGAATCACGGGATCCATTTTCTGCTAGCACGATATCATAGGTCCATGCGACCTCGCGCAGGCCGTCGATCAACTCCATGACTGCAGCGTGTAAAATAGCTTCTTCGTTATAGATTGGAATAACGATCGACACGTCGGGAAGCGTTGGTCGGGCGGGTGTTCGCGCTGAACCAAGTGCGCCTTTGGGGCGCACGGCTTTTTTGGCAGCGGTTGCTTTTACGTTCCTAGTTTTTGTTGTGCCCATGTTGCTGCTTCGCGTCCAAAAATAAGTGCGTCTTCCATCGATGAGTAATTCCACCCACCATAGCGACCACATGAATAGATATCGTGGTTGGCGAGAAAGGGTGTGATGGTTGAGAGCGCTTGATAGTAGTGGTGATCAAAAACGACATAAGCATGATCTATTTTGCGCGGCTTTACAAATTGGATGTCGGCGGCTTGATGAATGATGCCCATCTCGATCAACAGCGCCGCAATTTGAGGTGTTAGCATCGCTAAATTGGGCTCGGTGCGCGAGGCGAGTTCGACATAGAGATTAGACTTGCCGGTGGGGGCCATCTGGGCGCTAAAGTTTGAGTAACAGCCTACGCGATACGGCGCATATTTTTCTTCAGGAATATAGGCCCAGTGTAAGTCTTTACCGCAGGGCACATTAAGTGCGACGTCTAGATACCAAAGTGCATTGCAGCGCAAACGGGCTTTGGCTTGAGCAACCTCGCTCGGCAACTCGTTGATGAGGCTGAGCAGCACATCAAGAGGGATGGAACTAATCAGTGCGCTGTAGTCGTAAGTGCCACTTGACGTCAACAGTTGTTTCTTTTTTATATCAATGCCGGTGATGTTTTGATTGTAGAGGATATGTTCGGCGACCTCTTGGGTGATGGCATGAGTGAGTTCACCAATCCCACGTTTAGGGTAGATGAAATGACTGTTATAACCGAGCTCGCGGTCGTTGAGGCCAACCGCGCCAGCGATCACGTCATCGCGCTTGGGCATGGGCACAAAACGTGAGCACCATTCTGCGGTGATCTCTTTAGGATCGACCCCCCAAAGTTTTTTGTTGTAGGGGATCATGAAGTGTTTAGAAAAACCTTCTCCAAAATATGTTAGACAAAAGTCTTCGAAGTTTTTTGGTGTGGGTGCACTGGATTGTTTGTCGAGTGCATCGAGATAACTTTTCAGACATTCATATGCAATCTCGGGCGGTAGGCCATGGGTATTGGCTTGGTAGGGGTAACGCGTATAACGTCCATGGCTGAAAACGACACTTCGACGTTGAATCTCAACAAATTCACCCTGCAAAAGTTCTTCGACCCAGCCGCGTATTTTTGCATCGCGCAGATGCAAGAGATGCCCAGTACGATCAAAGCGAAAACCGTCTTCTTCAAGGGTGATCGCGTGCCCGCCCGCGTGGGCAAGCCTTTCGTGGATTTGATAGCCAGATTTCAAATGCACCCCGGCTGACATGCCGGTGAGGCCTGCGCCAAGAATATGCACCTGAGCTTGAGTTGTCATGGCTGGCTATTGTTGGCTACTCCTGGCTATTCTTAGCGCAATTGCCACAAAAGAAAACCGCTTTCATGCCTGAACGATGGCGCTAACGATAACATGGGCATGGTCGAGAGTTAGGGGCATGGACTCGGTCCCTGCGGGAATGATGAGCGACTGGCCTTGCTCGGCGTGGATGCGCTTTGTGCCCTCAATTGTGAGTGCCCCATGGGTGATGACGACGCCACGCAGGATATCGTGGGCGTCAAGTTGAAGTGTTCCGGTACCTGCCATCCATTCGACACGAAGCGATCGGGAAGGACGTTGCGCATTGGTGGTTCCTGATAATACGCGGTGCTGAGGTTCGGCGCCCAGCGAAGTCAATGATTGTGTTCTACATCGAATGCGTGATAGCCATGCCGGGTCGTCACATGCGTGCCATTGTGTGACGCTCAGTGCTTCGTCGACATGTAGTGCGCGCGGTTTGCCGCTTGGCGACGGTGCACCTTGTTCATCATAGGTGCGATTCCAATCCCAATACCGATAGGTCACGCCGCGTTTGCCTGGCAATACGCGCTGGGGTTCAACCAGCGTGATCCCGCGCCCGATCGCATGTGGCATGCCGGCTTCGATGAGAAAGAAGTCGCCGGCTTGCACTTCGATAAAGTTCATCAGGTCAGCAAGGTTGCCTTGCGCATCGAGGCACTGCGCGACGTCTTGTTTTTTCACACCAGGTTTGAAGCCTAAGTATAGGCCGCACCCGGGTTGATGATCGAGTATGAACCAACTTTCTGGTTTGCCCGATTCGTCGGGTTTGAGCATCGGGTCGCCATCTGCCGGATGCACCTGCACTGAGAGCTCGTCGTCGGTGTCAAGGAGCTTGACCAGTAGGGCGCTGCCACTTTGGCCGGCGTGTTGTTCATTGCCCAATACGCTTGGATGGTTTGCGGCCCACGATGACAATGGTTCACCTGTGGTGGCCAGGGTGCTTGGAAATTCAGGTCCAAAAGAGATCTCCCATGATTCACCGACCGGTTGGTTGCGAAAGGGGTGCTCGGCACTGAGTAGGCGCGTCTTGTAGGTGTTGACGATGCGTCTGCCACCCCATGGCGTACGCGTGGGCGGGGTAAAGTTATCAGCGGCTAAAAGGATCGGTGATGGCATGGTTTAGCGTGGCTTGGGCCTGAATCTAGGTTTGCGGCTTTGTTGTCGTGAGCGTTTTAGTTAGCGTAATCTTAACGCAGATCTAGTGCTGTGCCGGGCGTAAGTCCAGTTGGTCTAAAAGGTGATCCCATGATTGAGCGTCGAATTCACAAAGTTTATCTGACCCGCAACACCGAATACCACGTTAGGCGCGATCGTTGTGTGGCGGTGCGTGACCGGCAAAGCGGCAAGTGGATGCGCTCGCATATCGCCGTAGACGGGGTGGTGCAGGGCAGCCTGCGTTTTAGTCTTAAGGGTGCAATTGCTGCGGGCACGAATCCAACCGTAGGCCATTCGCTTTATTTAGACAAAGAAGGTCAAGATGTGATCACAAGTCCAGTGCTCGGCATTGAACGTCCGCGCCGCGAGACCTTGCAGCAGTATTCACAGCTTGATTTGCGCGATGAGTTGATTACCAAACGCGCGTCTTAATCAGGCTTCAGCTTTGAGCGAGGTGCTCGGGCTGAGGGTGCTTGTTGTGGCATCTTTATAGCCTTCCCAGCGCGCAACCACCATTGTCGCCACGCAGTTACCCGTGACGTTAACTGCGGAGCGCGCCATGTCCATGATCGCATCCACACCCAAAATCACCGTGATGCCTTCAAGGGGCAGGTTGTAGCTTGGAAGTGTGGCCGACAGCACAATCAGCGATGCACGCGACACACCGGCAACCCCTTTGCTGGTGACCATTAACGTCAAGAGCAACATGACCTGTTGGCCGACGCTTAGATGAATACCTGCGGCTTGTGCAATGAACATCGAACACAGCGCCATGTGTAGGGTGCTTGCGAGCAGATTGAAGCTGTACCCCAACGGCAAAACGAACGATACCACATGTCGGGGAGCGCCTAAGCGTTCAAGGGCGAGCATGGCTTTAGGAAACGCGGCTTCACTTGAGCTGGTCGAGAACGCAAGCAGCGCAGGTTCGCGTACTTCTCTAAAGAACTGGCCAATATTGACTTTGAAATACATCAACGAGGGGATCAGCACGGCAACGACCATGATCGCAAGCGACAAATAAAGTGTGCCCACGAGCTTTACAAGGTTGCCAAGCACATCAAGCCCCGCATGTCCGATCACATACGCAATCGCAGCGCCTACGCCAATGGGCGCGTAAAGCATAATCATGTTGGTGACCTTGAACATCGTCTCGGCGACCGCTTCAAGAAAATTTAGAATGGGTTTGGCACGTTCGCCTACGGCGTTAATCGCCAGTGCAAACAAAATGGCAAAGAAAACGATTTGCAATACCTCGCCTTCGGCCATGGCTTGAATAAGCGACGTTGGAATGATGTGTAAAATCGTTTGTGCGATCGAAAGCGGCGCGTGTTTTTCATTGAGCGCTGGATCGGGTGGTGGCAACTGCACGCCTTCGCCGGGCGCCATGATATGCGCCATCACCAAACCGACCACCAATGCGATCAGACTGGTGAGGTAAAAGTAGACGAACGCGCGCAGGCCCATCCGCCCTACCGTTTTGGCCTGACCTGCGCCAGCGATACCCACGACCAGCGTCGAGAAAACAAGCGGTGCGATGATCATTTTGATCATGCGCATGAAAGCGTCGCTAAAGGGCTTATAGTATTCGGCGCTTTCGGGTGAGTATTTGCTTGTTATTGCGCCGACAACAATGCCGATGAAAAGCCCGACAAAGATTTGGTGGGTAAGGGTAAACCGCTTGGCGGGTGTTACGGGAGCCGGTGCGGCCGGGCTATGGTGATCGGAACTAATGATGGACATGGGTGGTCTAAGGCAGGTTGGAGGAGCGCTAGTGCTATTTGCTTAGTGCTATTTGCTTAGCAGTATTCGCCAAGGCTAGTTAGGTATCACAAAATATAAGAAGTGCAACGGGTTACACTCGTCGTTAATGTTTACACCATAACAGCCGAGGCCTGTTGTGAGACACCGCCGCGTTCGCAAATCCAGGTTCGCACTGCATAGGCCACCAGTGTGAGAACACAGACCAACAGACCGCCTGTCAGAATGGTGTCGACCATGCCCTGCCAATATTTGGCGGGGTCTGACGACTGCACGAGCGGCCAGTAGATGTTGCGAATGCTCATCACCCCGGCGGTGACGGTGGTGGTGCCAACGAAGGTGAAGGGAACGAGGGTCACCCACGCGTACTTACGACCGGGTCCACGCAAAATGACGGTGGTGCCGACCGCCAACGCCACCACGGCCAAGAGTTGGTTGGCGATGCCAAACATTGGCCAAATGGTTTGAATCGATCCGGTGAGCAAGATGGCGGCATAAGCGCTAACCATCAAGAAGGTTGCAAATGCGCCGGCGGCCATGCTGTTACTGCGGCCCAGTGGTGCCCATAGTTTACCGAGGAACTCTTGCATTAAGAAACGCCCCACGCGCGTGCCTGCATCGATGGTGGTCAGAATGAAGAGCGCTTCGAACATGATCACGAAGTGGTACCAATAGGCAAGCAGCCCTTCGAGATCACGAATAAATGGCAAGCCTGAAAATATGCGTGCCATGCCCACCGCAAGCGATACGCCGCCACCGGTGCGTGCAGCGATGCGCTCGTGTGTGCTCGCCGCAAGTTTGGGCAATTCGCTGACGCCCACGCCGAGGCGTGCGAAGTCTTCGTTGGTGAGGGTTGAGGGCTCGTTGGTTTTGATGTCGACATGCAACCCCGCGCGCGCAAGCGACTTGTTGCTGAGTGAGAGCACTTTTGACAGGGGTAGGCTTTGGCCCTTAAGCGCAGCGATCGACTGACCTGCGCCTAAACCCAGCACTGCGCGGTCAGCACTTGAAAGTGTGGCGTTAACTTGGGCAAGTTCTTGTTCGCTGCGTATTAGACCGATGGTCGGTGTGTCGGTTGTTTGTGATGCGCTTGTGTCTGCGATGATGGGGACGACTGGGTCGGTGTTGATGGCCAAATAATCGTCAACTGGCAGACTGGTGGCGGCGATCAGCGCGGTGACGCCCACCAAGGCTTCGGTCAGCATGCCGCCATAACCGATCGGGCGTGCATCACTTTCTTTGTCGAGCATTTTCGGTGTGGTGCCCGACGCGATCAGCGAATGAAAGCCTGAGATGGCGCCACACGCGATGGTCACAAACACGAACGGGAAAAGCGGGCCTTTGATGATCGGTCCGCCGCCATGGATCCACTGCGAGAACATGGGTGCTTCGATTTGTGGGTTGACCAAAATTACGCCCAACACCAAAAGACCAATCGTGCCGATTTTTAGGTAACTTGAAAGGTAATCGCGCGGCAAAAGCAAGAGCCACACCGGCAACACTGACGCGATGAAACCATAGGCTGCGATGGCGAGTGTGATGTGGGTGCGCGAAAAACGAAACATTTCACCGAGTGGCCCGTCTTGTAAGTTTTTGCCAAACGCGAGCGCAGCGAACAAGAGTACCAAGCCAAAGATGGTGCTGGTGCGCGTGGCGCCGGGTTTGATGACGTG
Organism: Polyangiales bacterium; assembly: GCA_044224525.1. GTDB lineage: Bacteria > Myxococcota_A > Polyangia > Polyangiales > CBDCBC01 > JBGAKI01. The sequence goes on from JBGAKI010000003.1 coordinate 33,806, forward strand.
TGAATAAAGGCCCATCAGAATCGCGATTGGAATGGTGGCGGCAACGGTAAAGGTGCCCCATGCGCTTTCGCTGAGGGCGCCCACGACCACGATGCCAAGACCCGCCATCGCAATCGTGACGATGGTGAGCACCGATGCCATCGCGATAATGCCAGGCACGGTGCCGAGTTCTTCGCGGGCGATTTCAGCGAGCGAGCGACCATTGCGGCGCGTGCTTGCGACCAAAGTGACGAAATCGTGGACGGCGCCGCCGATGACCACGCCTGCGAGTAACCAAAGTAGCCCGGGTGCAAAACCAAACTGTGCAGCAAGCGTGGGGCCGATGAGTGGGCCCGAACCCGAGATGGCAGCGAAGTGATGACCAAAGAGCACCCAGCGACTGGTGGGCACATAATTGTGTCCATCTCGTAAACGGTGTGCCGGGGTTTGACGCGTATCATCGAGCACGAGAACGCGTGCGGCAATGAAGGCTGAATAGTAACGGTAAGCGATTACCAAGACGCATAAAGCGCCAATCATGACGGGAGCGGCGTGTAGAATCATAAGCCGACAGTGTGACATAAGTTGTGGGGGCCACAAGTCTGGCGCCGCGTGGGTCAAAAGACCATCCTAACTACATCAATTGACTTATATTTTTGCCGATCACCAGCGTTCCATCCTCGATGCGCACGCGGGTAAGAATCACAAAACCGTCGAGGGTGCGAACGTGCAATCCACGCGGCGAAATGAATGATTCGCCAGGGTGAAACGTGAGGCGTGGTGGCGCATTGTCATGCGTTGCATCGATGACTTCTACGATGTGCTCACCCATGCATGTATGCGCACCAGGAAAGGGGGATGCCGCGCGAATATGTTGCAGCACCATGTTGCTTGATTGTTTCCAATTGATTTCAAGTTCTCGATCACTTGGCATGGGGGCGTGGGTGGCATCTGCTTCATTTTGTGGTGTGGCGTGCAGCGTCACGCCGCGCTTGATCTTGTCAACCATGTCGACGAGCAAGTGTAATCCAAAGTGCTCAAGTGTTTTGTTCAAGCGATAGGCATTGGTGGGCTGGGTCACAGCGATTTGCTTTTGTGCGAGCATGTCGCCGGTGTCGAACGCGTCGGCTAAGCGGTGCACGGTGACACCGGTACGCGTGTCGCCGTGATAGAGTGTCCAGAACACTGGATCGGGTCCGCGCCAGCGCGGCAGCAGGGACGGGTGTACGCCGATGCCCCCCTGGGGCGCCGGGCCATAGAGCGCTGCGGGTATCTTACGCGAGTAAAAGAAGCTGACGACCAAGTCTGCTCGCGCCGACAATAACGTGGTTTGGGTGTCTGGGTCGATAAGGGAGGGTCTATCGAGAATTAGCGTGTTTTTGAAGTTTGGGTGGCGTAAAAGCCTGCGTTTTCCAGGGTCTTGCCCAGAAAGTACGACCACAGCGGGCGTCAGGCCGCGCGTACCGAGCACCCAGGCGCCTAGCGGCAGGCCCAAATAAAGAATCTTCACAAGTGCACCCGTGTTTTGTGATAGACTTTATGGAGCTTTTGCCCATGGAGCGCAAAATAATTCCCGTGGTGGCTGCGGTCATCGAAAAAGACGGCAAGTACTTGATTACTCAGCGCCGCGCTGGCGCGGTGTTGCCTTCGCTTTGGGAATTTCCAGGCGGTCGTTGCGAGACCGGTGAAACCCATGCCGAAGCGTTGCGGCGCGAAATTGTGGAACGATTGGGCGCAACCATCGAGGTTGGGCAGTTGATTTCGTTCGTGAGCCATCCTTACGAGCACTATACCGTCGATCTCTATCTTTACGAATGCAAGTTGCTCAGTGAACATCTTGAAAAGCGTGCCGTGCACGACTTTCGCTGGGTGACTTCACAAGAGTTCGACAGCTATGAGTTTACGCCTGCAGATGAAACGTCGATGAACAAGCTTTTGGGTGAGAGTTAAGCACTCGATTTGATGAACAAAAAAAGCGACGTGGATGGTCTCCTCGTCGCTTTTCTATTTTTATTTATATGCGATGTTATTCGGCGTATAAAATAGGTTCACGCGCTTTGATGAAGTCGCTGATCGCCTTTTTGTCTTGTTCAGAAAGGTTTTGAAACTGCAAACCGATGCCCGGATGGGGTGCGTTCTTTTCGTCGCGTGGCTCGCGTACCCAGCGCACGATGCCCTGGATGTTCAAGATGGCGCCATTGGGCAAACGAAAGCTCATTTCGACAACGGTACCGACAGGTTTGAGATTGTAAGTGGCGACGAACAACCCACCGTCTGAGATGTCTTCGGTGAAACCGGTATAGAAGTTCGAGTCACTTTCGAAGCTGATATCGGTGTCGAGGAAGGCGCGTGGTTGTTGGCGGCGTTCGGCGCCTGGCGATGCGGGCGGCGCTGCTTTTTGCTTGGGCAGCGACGGCGCACGCGGCGGACGAATGCTTGGAACAGCTGGGCCTGCATTGTTGAGGAGCACAATCGGATGAAGCGCGGTCATTGCGCGCGTCAGGCTGGCGAGCGCTGCAGCGGCCGTAGGATCTTGTTGGCGTTGCAAGACGTCACGGGCGCTGACAAAAAGCTGACTGACATGCACTGATGCAGAGGGGATGGCGGCCACAGGCACATCCTTGCCAAGCAAGTCGCGGGTAATTTGCTCTGCCTGTTGCAACACGTTTCGCACAGGCGCTGTCGCCGCAGACGGCGCTTGCTTTGAGAGCGTTCCTTGTGTTTGCACAACGAGCTCGAGAACATGTGACAACTGACGACGTACTGATTCAACGTTATCCATACCTTTTTCCCTCTCGGATAATTGTAACTTAACTCGTGCTTTGCCGTAAAACTAATCGCCGCAAAAATGAACGCTTGCAACCAACTTATCGCGGTTTTTACGCCGTATGTGCAAGCATAATTTCATTAGTCGTCGTAGAACATGGGGGGGCGTTTGCGAATAAAACGAAGAATAAGGTCTTTGGCTTCTTTGGCCAGGCGGTCGAATTGAATACCGACGCCAGGTTCGGTGCCATCCGCATGGTCGCGCACAAAGCGGACAAACCCTTTGGCTTGAATGTCAAAGCCACCGGGTAAGGTGATGTGTAGGGCAATCGGGGTTCCTTCGCCCAGTACGTTGTAGGTCGCGCAAAACACGCCGCCTTCGGCGATATCGCCCGAAAAACCGACATAGAAGTTGGATTCCGTGGCGACGCCAATGTTGACTTCAAGTGGATGCCGGGGGCCTTTGGTGAGCTCTACCTGCTCATCAACAGGAAGCAGTGAACGTCGCGTCGTTTCGCGCGCCATTGGGTAAAGGGTTGATACCGATTGGGCGATGAGCTCGGTGGCTTTGCCAACGCCCGCCGAGGGTGTGTCAACTTGCTGCAAAAGGGCAAGTGTCTGGCTGAGCCAACTCAGCGCCTGAACCACATGGCCCTTAGATTTTTTCCAATCCTTGGCGTTTTCAGCTTCGAAAAGCTGCTCGACGCCCAGCGCCAGATTTTGCACGATCTCAGCGATGTCGGGGGGTAGACTTTGGTCGGTCTGCATAATGCCGAGCGCATCGCCGATGGTCTGTTTAACTTTCTGGATGTTTTGAAGTTGTAAGGGTTCCATAGATTAGCGCCAGCCCACAGTGAATGCTTCGGCCATACCGCACTAAGAATGGTACCGTCTTTGGTGGGTTTGAGTCAAAGGTAAAGCAACGATTTACCGGGGAGCGAGCTGCGCCGCTTAAAGCGTTTTTGTAAAAACAAGGCGTGGATAACCCGCGCCCGCGTAATCGTCGATTTGTTTGACATCGTAATGTAAAGCTTGATGAAAACGAATGGAATCGTTGTTGCCGACCATGGCCAACGCTTTGAGCTGATGGATGCCCTCTTGGCGACAGGCCTCGGTAAAATGCTCGTAAAGTGCCCGTCCAACGCCGCGACGACGACGGTCAGGATCGATGCCCACCATGTGGACATAGCCTGACTTGGGTTTAGACGGTGTGATGAACCCCATCAAGAAACCGATGACACGTTCGCCTTCCGTGGCGACAAGAGCCTGCTCACCGAGCTCATAAAAAAACACTGGATGTGCACGTTCACTCGATAAGCCGCCCCACCAGCGGTCAATGACAGACACGATAAAATCGTAGTCTGCTTTATTCATCGCGCGAATGTGCATGGATGGGCTCATGGTCGCTGTTTTCGCTCAGAGGTTAGCGGTTAGGGGTTCATTATCACGTAATTGGCCGGAATCCAACTCGGCGGGTTTTGCCCTTGAAAATGTTTGGACACGCAGCCGTGTCGCGGTCTAGCATAGCGCAAGCGGTGTTATGTCGCAGGCAAGCGAAAAATTTAGCGAAAGTGCGTGGTTTGACGACGAGGTGCATACACGCTCATCAACCCCTGCCGTTTCTAATGAACGGGTAGGTAAGTCGCTCAGCAAGGTTAGGGTGTTGATCGTTTTGTGGTTGACCACCGCGATCATGTGCATCGGTTTTTTTCTTCCCTTTGTGAGTGTCGTCGAAGGGCAGCGTGTGACGGCGACGGCTTATCAAATGGCGGTCGCGAAGGCGCCTCAGCTATGGAATATACCGCTGCTCTCGGGCGTATGGATTTGGCTGATGTTGACGCGCCGTGCGCATCACGCATGGGTGCGCACATGGCCCTCGCTACTAATAGTGGCGGTGGGGTCGCTCTTGTGTATTGGTTATACAGCCTATAAAATCATGCGTGGTGCGGCAATACTTGCACAACGTTATCAGCGGCACGTTGAGCTTTCAGCGGGTGTGGGCGCATGGATGATGGTGCTTGCCGCACTGGTGTGGATACTGACGGCTGTGCGACTCGCCCAGTCAAAGCCGCACGAATTGCGTTAAGATGTATCAGACGAAAAAAACAATTTTTCTCACGCGATCTTTCTCAAAAATAGTGTAAACTTACAATATAAGCTCCTTCTTGAAAAACGCGTTGTGGTAGAGATCAAGCAACAATTTAAGTTGACGCAGCAGCAGGTGATGACACCACAGCTGCAGCAAGCGATACGACTGCTACAGATGTCGCGTGCTGAGCTTGTTGATGTTGTTCACGAGGAAATGCTGAGTAACCCCATCCTTGAGGACATGGGTGAAGGCGGCGATGGCGAAGAAGAGCGCGGGACCCCTGCTCAGGTTGACGGCGCGGATGTTGCCTCAAGTGGCGAGTCCAATGCGGAGCTTGCGGATGCCAATAAGAAAGATACGGGCGATCAGGTTGATTGGGAGCGTTACCTAGAAAACCACGCGATGCAGGCGCCCATGCCGGGGCACCGCGTTGATGCCGACGATACGCCGGCACTTGAAACCCTGGGGCAGCAGCGTGAGGGTTTGACTGAGCACTTGATGTGGCAGCTGCGCATGTCGGACTTGATCGAAGAAGAGCAAAAGTTTGCGATGCTTGTGATCGGCAATCTGAACGATCAAGGGTATCTTAAGGCCGAAGAGGGCGATGCCGCTCACGTGCTTGAGCGCTGGGCCGCGGAAGTGGGCCTTGAGTTTGAAGATGCCGAAGAGGTGCTTAAGATCATTCAGCGTTTTGATCCTGTGGGCGTTGCGGCGCGCGACCTGAAAGAATGTTTGCGTATTCAGGCTGAGCACTATGGCATGGATGCCTTGGTGCTGCGTGTGATTGATCAATATTTGGTTCAACTTGAACGCAAGCAGTATGCAGTTATTCAAAAAGAGATGGGCATTTCGCAGGAAGAGGTGCTCGACATCGCGCAAGCCATCGGTGAGCTTGAACCAAGACCGGCCCGCAACTATTCGGGTGACGAACCTCAGTACATTGTGCCCGATGTGTATGTGCACAAGGTTGGTGAAAAATATTTTGTTGTGTCAAACGACGACGGGTTGCCCAAGTTGCGCATTAGTCGCTTTTATCGCGACGCGTTGCGTGGTGATGAGCAAGCAAAGAAATATGTGCAAAACAAGTTGCGCAGCGCTCAATGGTTGATTCGTAGTCTTGACCAGCGACGCAAAACCATCATTCGTGTGACGGAGTGTATTGTCGAGCGTCAGCGCGAGTTTTTCGATAAAGGCGTTGAGTTTCTTAAGCCGATGGTGCTTCGCGATGTCGCAGACATCGTTGGCTTACATGAAAGCACGGTGTCACGTGTGACCAATAAGTTTGTGCACACACCGCGCGGTCTGTTTGAACTGAAGTATTTTTTCAACAGCAGCATTCGACGCGATAACAATCAAGACGCCATTGCCTCAGAGAGTGTTAAGCAGGCGATCAAACAGCTGATCTCGCAAGAAGAGCCCGCCAATCCGTTAAGCGATCAGCGATTGGTTGAAGCACTTCAGGCGCAGGGCATTATGATCGCTCGTCGCACGGTGGCCAAGTACCGTGAAATGTTAGGCGTGCTGAGCGCGGCCCAGCGTAAGAGACTTTTTTAGTTATCGTTTTTAACCCAACACACATAACACGGAGGAAATGCGTATGAAGGTAGAGTTCACGTTCCGAAACCTTGATTCATCTGAGGCCATCAAGAACTACGCCACCTCCAAGCTTGCAAAAATGGATCGTTATTTGCACGAACCGGGATCTGCAGCGGTGACGACCTTTGTCGACAAACATTTGCAATGTGTTGACATTACCGTGTCGTCGGGCTCGCACGTTTATAGCGGAAGCCATTCGTCAGAAGACATGTATGCGTCGATTGATTTGGCGACCGACAAGGTCGACAAGCAGATACGTCGTGCAAAGGCAACACAGACTTCCAAGCGCAGGCGCGTCGATCCTGAAGACACCGCGCACGCAGGCAAGCGCGGCCGGTAGCACGACACTTGATTCGATGTAAGTTGGGTTGAGACTGGCTGAAGAGCCTCAAACCCGCTCACTAAGCGCTACGCCTTCGGCTTCGCGAATCGTTCGCTACTGTTTGTGGCTCTTCAGCCAGTCTCAACCCAACTTACAATCTAAACTAGGCGTGGCGCCGCTCGATGTCGCGGTGCACAACACGCGTTGGTTGAAGCGGTGAAAAGTGTTTGGCCATGTCTTCGGCAATCGCCACCGAACGGTGTTTGCCACCCGTACAGCCAAAGGCCACCGTAAGGTAGGTTTTCCCTTCTTTTTCATATTTGGGAAGCAGCTTTTCGAGCAGCGCTCTAAGGTCGCCGAGCAGTTCCTGCCCTTCGGTGCTACCGACGACGAAGGTCGCTACCTTGTCGTTGGTGCCAACGAGTTCTTTTAAGTCCGATACAAAAAAAGGGTTTGGCAAATAACGCACATCAAACACCAGGTCCGCATCAAGGGGTACGCCGTATTTGTAGCCAAACGACATAAGGCGCAGCACCATGCTGGGTCGCTTTTGGTCGCGCGACAAGTGCTCGATAAGTAATTGGCGCAAGTCGTGCACGTTGAGTCGAGTGGTGTCGATGGTGTAATCAGCACACGTGCGTATGGGTGCCAAACGCTCGCGCTCTTCTTCGACTGCGTCTAAAATATTGCCGTCGCGTGTGAGGGGGTGCGGTCGGCGTGACTCGCTGTAGCGCCGCACAAGCAGTGCGTTCGCGCAGTCAAGAAAGATAACCTCGATGTTGTACCCCGCGGTCTTCATCGTTTCGAGTACGCGCGTGACGTCGGCAAAGCCGCGCCCGGTGCGCACATCGACACCGAGTGCAATGCGATTAAACGCGCCTTCGCTGAGCACGTGTTCAACCACGCGCGAGATGAACTCGAGGGGAAGATTATCCACGCAAAAGAAACCGAGATCTTCGAGCGTGTGCAGCGCTGTACTGCGACCCGCGCCCGACATGCCCGTGACAATGACGATTTGGTTATGTGTGACCGGCATCGCTTTTGGCTAACTTAGCCCTTCCAGATAGGGTTGTAAGGTTTGTTCAAATGACGACAAAAGGTCTTGCGATATGATTTCGATGGTTTCGTTTTGATCGCGAACACTGAGGCGAATGGCGCCGTGATCACGTAGCGCTTGAAGTGCACTTTCAAGTTTGGGCTGTGCGACCGCTTCGTAACACTCGATGTCGCCCATCCAATACAGTCGTTTACCGTAGGCCGCGGCATGTTTGATCCAACTTTTGCTTGTGGGCGAGGGTTCGGGTGTTTCACGTAGGGCTAAGACGGCAAGGCGATACGCTTCAAAATAAGGACGCAGCAAAAATGCATAGGCTCGGAGCAAGCGACCTCCTTGACCTCCGGCCGGAAAGACATGATCGTCATGTTGCACAAGCATGCCGGCGTCGCGACACTGAGCAAGTCGCATATTAAATTCGTCGTCGATGCTAAGGCGGTTTTGGAATGTAAATTCGTGTTTGAAAAGTCGAGAGAGCTGTTGCACGCGATCGGCGAGCACGTTTGCACTTTCGGAACTTTGGGTTGAATTGGCGAGCACCGCGTTGGCAACCAATGATTGCGGTACGAAAAAGTGAAGCGTATTGTTTTTGTAATATTCGAGTGCTGCGCGATGTTGTGCCGCCACCGTATAAACTTTTGCGCCCATCCACTCTTGCACGCTTACTAAACCCGATTGTTCGAACTGCGCGAGTGATTCGCGCAGCGCAAGCCACACGCGTTGTTTGTCGGCGACGCCGGCGACTCCGCCTGCCACTCGCAGTACATCGGCCAAAGCGGCGTCGTTGCGTTGCAGTGCGTCGATTATTTCGCCGCAGCGATCTTTAAGGACGTCTTCTGAGATGCCGCGGCGACGGTGATTCAGCAAAGTGGTTGCCACCACGGCAGAGGGTGTTGCAGCGGTGACGCGATTGATTTCGAAGGTTACGTCGAACGCTGTTCGTTGTACCAATGCGCGTCGTTGGCTGGGACTCAGCGCGTATGAGGGATCGGCGTGTTCGGGAAGATTTTGTACTGAACGAATCATCGATTCGAGCGAAAAGATCTGACCGAAGCGCAAATGCAGGCGTCCATATTTAGATTTGAGAATGCGGGTGGTGCTGAGCAATCCTTTGAGTGTTTCGGGTTTCTTCTCAGCGCCTTCAACTTCGCGAGCGTAGGCACCTTCTTCGATGATGCGCTCGTAACCGATATAAACGGGTACAAAAAACAAAGGTGTGTTTTTTAGTTGCAAGCCTGCATCGATGATCATCGACAAAAGACCAAGCTTGGGTTGCAGCAGCTTGCCGGTGCGCGAACGGCCGCCCTCAGGGAAAAACTCGATATTAAAACCCTCTTTGATAAGTTTGCGAATATAGGCTTCAACGAGCGTACTGTAGAGTTTTTGTCCGCGAAACGAGCGTTTGATAAAAAATGCACCGCCGCGGCGCAGTAAGGGGCCTACGGGCCAAAAATTGAGATTATCGCCAGCGGCGATGAGCGGTGGCGAGATGGAGTGGCTGTAAAGCACCTCGCTCATCACCAGGTAGTCCATATGACTTTTGTGGCTGGGGAGAAAAATGATCGTGCCCTGTCGCCCCGCAGTGCGAACACGCTCCATGCCTTCGAGATCGATCAGTAGCTCGCGATAGAGTTTGCGAAAGAGCCAGCTCAAGAATGCATGAAAGAGCGCGAGCATCCACGCGCTTTGTGATGCGCAAAGCTTACGCAGATCGCCGGATGCTTCAAGACGTACCTTGTCGATCGATTTGCCAGAGGCGCGCGCTGTGGATTCAATCCAGCGCATAACGCGGGGGCTACTGAGCAGCTCTTCGCGAATGCGCTGTGGTGATTTTTTGATAGGACCCAGCACAACCGTGCGTTCGCGTTCGATGCGCCTTAGCAGTGCGTAGCGCAACTTGTTGGCGATTTCTTGATTTGAAAGGCCCTCATTGCGATCGATGAAATCGCGCAAGCTGAAGGCTTCGCCGGAACGCAAAAGCGCGTTGCGATAGTTGAAAAGAAACTGGAAGAACACGCGGAACTTGCCTGGCCATTCGCTGGGACCAAACAAAAAATCGGTTACCGAGGGTTTGGTTTGAATTGGGCGCTGACTCCAAACGAAGGTTTGCGCCACTAGGATGATTGGGCGCGTTTGTTCACGTTGCACCTGAATCAGTCGTTCGAGCAGATCGTTTTCTTGAGGTTTTTTGCGCTGTGGTCGGATGCGACCAAATTGCGGAGGGCGCCGCAAAAACAACAAGGCGCTGTGGTGCTCTTTGATGGCTCGGGCGAGTGCTTCGTCTTCTGGCACCTGACGTCTGAACGACAAACGGCGTTCCCCTTTGCCAAAGGGCTCTAAGATCCATAAACCCAAATCATTGACGAAGCGCACAAGTGGAAGACCAAAACGCTTAACCAAAAAATCTAAACAGAGAAAATCGAGAAACGACAGCGAACGCATGACATAGACGACAGTGCCTTGTGCTGCCGCAAGGGTGACTTGTTCGGTCCAGCGTGCGTCGATTTGGATATGGGCAAAAAAGCGTCTGTAGAGCCAACGCAGAATGCCGATGGGTTTGTATGCGGGAGGGGGCGCCGAGCTGTCTGGTTTGCTTACTTTAGGTAAAACAGGCCCGCCGGATCCCTTATCCCCGTTAGGGTTTGATCCGCTCACGTTGTCATGGGTCATGGCGTAAGACGCATTCAAGCCCTAACCATAGCCCAAAATAGAGTTACTACAAATAGGGGTTCGGTCGGCGGGTGGCCTCAGAGTGCCACGTCGAGCTGCTTGGTTTGGCCTTGGGTGACTTGAACATCCTCGATGGTTTTTGCCTTGTCACGACAGCTGACTTCGACTCGGTAGTTTGCGGCGCTCATTTTGTTGCGAACCGCACTGCCTACAGTGGCTACGAGGTTTTTGTTTTTTAGGATGCGGATTTTTCCTGCGCACGGCTGAGTTTGGATCGAGGTGCGCACTTCGAGCATCCCCGTGATGAAGTTGCCGTGGATCTCGTTTTGGCCGCCGGTGCCGATCTTGATCGCTTGCACGATCGTTGGCGCGTCGAGCACGCCATCGATACTTAGTGTGGCTTGGTATTGCCCGGTTTGGACCACGAGGCCGGGCTTACAGGTGTGGCTTATTCGCGTACCATCTTGTTTGACTAGAATGAGCGAACCCATTGCTACTGCGCCGTTTTCGGTGATCTTGCAATCGAAGGTGACGTTGCGCGCTTCGTTCTTATCGGCGGCTGACGTTAGGGAGGGTGCGACGATAAACATCGTTATCAAGAGTGAAGTGAGGTTGAATAAATTGGATGTCATGTTTTTTTTGAATAACATTTGAAATAAATTCTGGTAGAACGATGCTGTTCGTACGACGGGTGAGTAGACGTTCACCAATGATAGCAAAAGCCAACCGATTTCAATGAATGTTTATCTGTTCGAAAGGGTTTCGTGACCATGCTGGCAAGCCGTAACCTGAATCTTCGTGATACCGAAGTTCCTCATACCGCCGTGATTCATATTAGTGCATGCGAACTGGGTGCACCAAAAACGAGTACACAGGGTTGTAGCGCCGAAGGACTTATTTCTACTAAGTTGTCGCCGCAGCGCATGTCAACAATGTTCGCGCTGCTGGTGGCTTGTTTATTGAGTGCAAGCTTGGTTGCACAAAACGCACGCGCACAATCTGGCCAAACCGATCAAATCCAGTCAGGGGTGAAGGCGTCGATTGGTCTTGGCCTTATTGGTGCTGAGCTTGGTTTGCTTGCGCCGGCAATGGCAGGCGCTGAAGGCACCTGGCCTTATATTGCGTTTCCGTTGGTCGGTGCTGCAGGTGGCGCAGCCGCCGGGTATTTCTTGCTTGATCAGCCCAACACCAGTCCAACCCTTTCGGTTGCGCTACTTGCGGTGGGCATTGGCTTAATTATTCCGGCTGTGGTTGGCACGTTATCGCTAACTGCGTACGATCCGGAGGGTGATTTTAGTCAACCACAGGATCAACGGATGACCCAGGCAGGGCGCGTGCGACAAGATCGTTTGGCCATGAGCAAAGCTCAACGTGCGATGAAGTCGCGTGTCGCAGCGTCACGCGCGCTTGGCTCGCTGGTGTCATTTAGCGACCAGGGTTCAGCGTTGGGCGTGCCGCTTCCTTCGCTGGGCGTGCCACAACGTGCGAAGAACCCCTATGAAATGCAACTGGGCGCACTTGAAGTTCAGTTACCGCTTGTTTCTGCTGCATTCTAGTCAGTTGTATGGAGCATGACGTCGTGTGGGGCTGAAGCATCGCCTTGACGGATTGCCGGCAACCGTGGCACGCACACTGCGCGAACGGTCGCTGCTCGATAAAGACGCGCGCGTCTTGTTGGCGTGTTCGGGTGGGCCGGACTCGACGGCGATGTTGGAGGTCATGGCGCGTTTGGCGCCCCGGTGGCGTTTACAACTCGTGGTGGCGTCAATCGATCACGGTTTGCGTGCACAGGCCAAGGCCGAAATTAAGCTTGTCGCGCGACAGGCAGAGCGTCTTGGGTTGCCTTTCATCGCAAAAAAGGTGACGCTTGATAAACATGGTTCGTTGCAACATGCTGCACGCGAAGCGCGCTACCAAGCATTGTTTGAACTGAAACATATTCACCGCTGTGATTATTTGGCGGTGGGTCATACATTGAACGATCAAGCCGAGACAGTGTTTGAGCGCATCTTGCGCGGGTCCGGGGTGGTCGGTTGGCAGGCGATTCACGCAAAACGTGCCGATGGTGTGATTCGACCGCTGATTGATGCGACGCGCGATCAAGTGCGCGCGTATCTTGCGTATCACAAGTTGGCATACGCACTTGATCCAACCAATCGTGATGTGCACTACACACGCGTTCGGGTACGCGAGCACTGGTTGCCGGCGCTTGCCAGTGAACATCCGCATGTGGTCCGCCATTTGGCGGCGATGGCTGACGATGCCTCGCAGGTGGTGCAAAGCTTGAACTACCTATTTGGTTTGCAGTTTGCACCGCTTGTTGAAGCTTGCCAGAGTGACAAGCTTGAGCGCAAGGCACTCAAAGCCTTGCCACCAGGTTTACGTGCGTTGGTTGTGTATGCGTGGCTGCGACATGGACTTGGGGGGGCAGCGCTCAAGCGTGAGCAAATTGCGGAGGTCTGTGCGCTGATCGACCGACCGGGTGAGGTTTTTTTAGCAGGTGGCGTTCGTGTTGGGTGGGCCAAGCGCACCCATGTGCAGTTAACGCGACGCGATTCAGGCTTTCGGTAAATCCGTTGATGTAACTTTATAGCTATGCTAGTTTGTATCGTACGTCTGACTTGAGAGGTGATACGTGAAAAGTAAGCAGCGAACAGCGCTCGTTTGGCTAGTGATTACACTGATTTGTCTTGCGCTCTTTAGCCTGGTGGGATCGCACGAGCGAGCGGTCCCGTTTAGCGAGTTCCTTAACGATTTGCATGCTGGAAAAATCAAGAAGGTTGAGATTTCCATGGAAGAGGGTAGCGCGCGTTACGCCTACCAAGTTAAGGACGCGGAGCAGGGCGATCACGCGCGGGGGCGTCGTGTTGAAAAAGTGAGCTACGGCATGCTCGGAGAGAACATGCTTCAGCAGCTTTACGATAGCCATGCTGAGATTAAGTATCTGCCCGAGAAGCAATCGAGCTTTTGGACGAGTGCCATTTTCACGTGGCTGCCGATGCTACTGCTTTTTTCTGTGTTTTTTGTTTTCATGCGGCAGCTGCAGGCATCGGGTGGTAAAGCGATGAGTTTTGGCAAATCACGCGCAAGGCTGCTTAACGAGTCGCAAAATCGCGTGACCTTTGAAGATGTGGCGGGCGTGGATGAAGCCAAGGATGATTGTGAAGAGATCATCGCGTTCTTAAAGGATCCCAAGAAGTTTCAGCGTTTGGGTGGTCGCATTCCTAAAGGTGTTTTGCTGATGGGCGCGCCAGGCACCGGTAAAACATTGCTTGCCAAGGCCATTGCGGGCGAAGCGGGTGTGCCATTCTTTAGTATTTCAGGTTCTGATTTCGTCGAGATGTTTGTCGGCGTGGGCGCGTCGCGCGTGCGCGATTTATTTGAGCAGGGCAAAAAGAACGCGCCGTGCATCATTTTTATCGACGAGATCGATGCGGTGGGTCGCCATCGCGGCTCAGGCATGGGTGGTGGTCACGACGAGCGTGAGCAGACACTCAATCAGCTGCTTGTTGAAATGGATGGCTTTGAATCCAACGAGGGTGTGATCATCATTGCCGCGACCAACCGGCCCGATGTGCTCGATCCCGCGATTCTGCGTCCTGGACGTTTTGATCGTCGTATTGTGGTGCCAAGACCCGATCTTAAAGGCCGTGTGGGGATTCTTGCGGTGCATACCAAGAAGGTGCCGCTCTCTTCTGACGTGGACCTTGAGGTGATCGCGCGCGGCTGCCCGGGCTTTTCGGGCGCGGATCTTGAGAACTTGGTTAACGAGGGTGCGCTCCTTGCAGCGCGCCGCGATAAAGACGTCGTCGCCATGGGTGATTTTGAAATGGCCAAAGACAAAGTGTTGATGGGTTCGGAACGTCGCTCAATGGTCATTAGCGAAAAAGAGAAGCGCACCACTGCATGGCACGAAGCCGGGCACGCGTTGGTGGCATTCTTAATGCCCAACCACGACCCCATCCATAAAGTGTCGATCATTCCGCGCGGGCCTGCGCTTGGCATCACCATGTCGTTGCCTGAGGAAGATCGATTGGGGTATTCCAGCGACTTTGCGCTTGATCGCATCGCGATGGCGTTAGGCGGTCGTATTGCCGAAGAGGTAACGTTCAATCAGCTTACCACTGGTGCGTCGGACGATTTCAATAAGGCCACACAGCTTGCACGTTCGATGGTGACCGAATGGGGTATGAGTAAACGTCTTGGGCCCATTTCCTATGGCCAAAAAGATGAGAACCCATTTCTTTTTGGCGGGTCAAGTCGTTCAAAAGATTACTCTGAGGAGACAGCGCGTGAAATTGATGCTGAGGTGCGTTCGATTATTCAAGAGCAGTATGCCCGCTCGCGCAAGCTGATCGAAGAGAACCGCGATAAGTTGGATGCACTTGCGCATGCGCTGCTCGAGCGTGAGACCATCGATCGCGAAGAAGTTGAGGCGGTGATGCAGGGGCGTCCACTACCAGCGCGCGAAAGAGTGATTGTGCCAACCTATGCCGACAAGAAGAAGGCAGCGCAACAAGCGCGTCAAGATCGGCCGAGCCCGATTTTTCAACCTCGACCCAGTGAAATACCTCAAGGTGGAACGGCGTGAGTACGTTTACCTGACCGACCAAAGCACCTATCGACGTGACATTCACCACAGCGCAAAGTCCGGGCCCAAACGAGCAACACCGTTTGCTAGACAAGGCTGGCTTGCGTTGTGAGGTGTGGGGGGTACTTAATGTGACCCCTGATTCGTTTAGCGACGGTGGTGATTATTTTGAGCCCGATAAAGCGTATGCGAGGGCTCTGACCATGCTTGATGAGGGCGCGGACGTTGTGGATGTGGGAGGACAGTCGACCCGTCCTGCCGGCAATACGTATGGCGAGGGTTTTCAGAAAGTTGATGCTGAAGAAGAATCTCGGCGTGTGTGTTCGATTGTTGAGCGGTTGGTGAAGGCGCGCAATGCGCGCATTTCCGTTGACACCACACAAGTTGATGTGGCGCGGCGTGCGCTTGATGCGGGGGTTCAGATTATCAATGACACATCTTGTGCGGCTTCAGCGGCATTACTGACGTTGGTAGCTGAACGTGGCGTTGAGATCGTATTGATGCATAACCGAGGGGGTGGGCAAGTTGATCCGATCAATGCTCGTTATGATTGCCTTTTTGACGACGTGATTCGCGAATTGCGTGTGGCCATTGCACACGCGACACAAGCCGGTATTGCGGCGGATCGAATTTGGCTTGATCCGGGGCTTGGTTTTGCCAAATTTGCTCAGGGTTCGCTTGAGTTGACGGCGAATATTCAAAAACTCTCTGCACTTGGTTTTCGCACCTTGATTGGCGCGTCGCGAAAGTCGTTTATCGCACAAACCTTGCAAGCGCGCGGTTTTGACCACATGGCGCCAAAGGCGCGGCTGGCAGGCAGCCTGGTTGCGGCGTTGTATGCGGCTTCGCGCGGGGTGAATGCGGTACGGGTGCATGATGTGTACGAAACCAAACAGGCGCTTGGTATGCTTAACGCGCTCAATGGGGCTCAGGATGCAACGACCGGTGAAGGCGCTTTGGCGGCGGAGATGTACTTATGAATCTGGCGCTGATTAACCTGCAAGAGTCGTTGCAACGATTCTTTCAGCGCAATGTATGGGAAGTTGCCGTTGATATTGTCGATATTTTGCTCGTGTCGTACCTCGTGTACCGTGTGCTGCTTTTGATCCGCGGTACCCGTGCGATGCAAATGGCTTTTGGTTTGGCAGTGATCGTGATTGTGCATCAACTGGCGCGTTCGCTCGGATTTATTACGCTGTACACGATTTTGTATAATGTGCTGTCGTATATCGTGCTTGTGATCATCGTGATCTTTCAAAATGATATCAGGCGTGTGCTTGCGCGCGTGGGTCACGGGCCGCTTTTTCGTGTGGCGCAGCGCGAGCGTGAGTCTCGTGTCATCGATGAGGTGGTTCAAGCCGTGGGCCTGTTGGCGCAAAAGCGAATTGGTGCGTTGGTGGTGTTTGAACGCGACGGCGTACTCGATGAGTTCTTGCATTCTGGCACGGTGTTGGATGCCGTCGTGTCACGTGATTTGATTTATAGCCTGTTTGTTCCGGCGATGGAAAACCCTACCCATGATGGTGCGCTGGTGGTTCGCGATGAGCGTGTGTGGCAGGCAGGCGCGTTCTTGCCACTTTCGGCCAGTCCCCGTTTAGAGCGTTCGCTTGGCACACGACATCGCGCCGCGATCGGGTTATCTGAAGAGACGGATGCCGTGGTGGTGGTGGTGTCCGAAGAGCGTGGAACAATAAGTTTGTGTTCCAATGGTGAGTTGGTTCAGCTGCAGTCACTTGACGAGCTGCGTGCACAACTACATGCGATTTTTCATGCATCGCGTCGCAAGAAGAAGGGTGACGTGTCACGTGTATCGCTGATTCCTGGCGCGGGGGACGCAGCGTCATGACCGCATTCACTGAAAATCTTGGATTAAAGTTTTTGTCGCTGGCCATGGCGCTGGCCTTGTTTGGCTGGATTCATAGTGCCGAAGATGCTCAACGGTCGGTGGCCGTTGAGATTGAGGCGGTGCTTCCAGATAACTCGGAGGACCGTATCCTTGTAAGCGAAATCCCAGATCAGATTAAGCTGCGCCTGCGTGGAAATCGCTCGCTGCTTGAGAGCTTGGCACGCACCGGACTTGAACCCGTGCAGATCAATCTAAAAAATGCGCGTGATCAATATCTTTACTTCGATCATCGTAAGTTTAATCTGCCAGCGACCGTTCGGGTGACCAAAGTGACGCCGTCATACGTTGCATTGCGATGGGCTAAACAAGTGGTGCGCAGATTGCCCGTGGTTGCGCGTGTGACGACCAGTGCGAAAGCGGGCGTTCGACTCGATGGTGTGCCGATGGTCAATCCCGGGTTGGCGGTGGTGCGCGGTCCACTGCAGGAGTTGCAACAGTATCAAAGACTTTATACCGAAAACATTGATCTTGAGCATTATGCAGAGGGCGAGCATCAGGTAACGGTGGCCCTGCAGCCGCTGTCGGATCATCTGCGCTATATGAACGCGGATACGCGGGTGAGGGTGGTGTTCAAGGTAGCGCGTGCCGAGGTCGAGAAGACCTTTGCGGATATTGAGGTGAGCTTGCCTGCCCAAAGCCCCTTACGCGCTGAACCGGATCATGTTGCTGTGACCGTTAAGGGTGATAATCAGCTTATTGATAAGTTGGGTGCGGATAGCGTGCATGTTTTTCCGATTATTTTGGCGCCTGATGGACCCCGGCAGTTTAACGCCGAGTTGAATGTACGCTTGCCTGAGGGTGTGAGCGTCAGCAAAGTTGTTCCCTCCAAGATTAAGCTTGTGCAAGATAAGCGCTAAGTTCGCGTGATATTTATGCTGGTGTTGAGTACACGAGGGATGAATCTGCGCTCGCGCAAGTATTCCCTACGCGAGCAAGAGCGGGGGGAACCCCCGCCCCCAACGCGTTGCATTGGGGCTCCCACCCCATGCTCGCATCCGGGAACACTTGCGCGAGCGCAGATTCATCCCTCGTGTATATGAAGTGAATATCCGCGTGGGTGAGCAATCATGTCTCTTGCGAAGATGTTAGGGGAGCAGGAGTTGCGAGCCAGTGGTGGTGCGTGATTCTAGTGCCCGGTGCACGTTGGCCACTTCGGTTAAGGGCCAGGTCTTGTCGATATGAACCTTCACCACGCCCGTGGAGAGCACGTCGAAAAGTCGGTTTGCGCTGAGCAGCAAATCTTCGCGCGAAGCCGTGTAGTCAAAAAGCGTGGGGCGCGTGACAAAGAGTGAATGGTTTTGTGCTAACAACGCCAGATCCAGGGGTTCTGGTTTGCCTGATGCGTTGCCAAAATTGACGAGCATGCCGCGTGGTTCTAAGCATTTGAGCGAATCGATCAGCGTGTCTTTACCGACGGAGTCGTAGACCACCGCGACGCCTGCGCCTTGGGTGAGTTCACGAACTCGCTCAGGCCATTTTTCTTGGCGATAAACGATAGGGAACTCGCAACCATGGGCTTGTGCGAGTTTGGCCTTTTCTTCGGAACCCACCGTACCGATAACACGTGCGCCAAGGTGTTTGAGCCACTGGCAGGCAATCAACCCCACACCGCCTGCGGCTGCGTGCAGAAGCACCCAATCGCCGCGTTTAACTTGATAGGCGCGATGAATTAAAAACTCGACCGTCATGCCTTTGAGCATCGCGGCCGCGGCGGTACGACTGTCGATCGCGGCTGGAAGTGGCACGCATCGATCTGCACGAATGCAGCGCAGTTGCGCGTAGGCTCCCGGAGGACCTGCCGCGTAGGTGACCCTTGCACCAACGTTGAGCGAATGCACATCGTCACCGAGGGCTTCGACTACGCCGGCGGCTTCCATGCCTAAGTCGGAAGGCAGCGGCAGCGTGTAAAGCCCACTTCGATGATAGGTGTCGATGAAATTGACGCCAATGGCCTCGTGACGCACGCGCACCTCGCCAGCAGCCGGCATCGGAATAGGTGCCTGCCGTATTTGCAAAACTTCGGGACCGCCGTGCTTTTCAATTTGCACTTTAAACATGGTGAGCCTCGTTGTTAGGGCGACGGGTTTGCGCCGCCCAGTTCACGTCTGGCCTCCTCGGCGATGTTGTTGGCCAGTTGTGTAATGGTTTGCGCGTCGTCGCCCTCGACCAGAATGCGCAATTTGGGTTCGGTCCCGCTCCAACGGACAATGACCCTGCCTTGATTGCCCAACTTGCGTTCGACGTCCTCGATGGCGCGCGACGTGTCGGGTAGATCGGTAAGCGGGCGTTTCTCTTTGCAGGTAACGTTGACCATGGTTTGCGGTACTTTATCGAGCGCGCGTTGGCCCAGTGCCGACACGGGCTCGCCGACGCGGCATGCGATGGCGAGCATTTGTAACGCTGCGATCAAACCGTCGCCTGTGGTGCTGTGATCAAGAAAGACCATGTGCCCTGAAGATTCGCCGCCAAAGTTGTATTTGCCCTGGCGCATGGTTTCAACCACATAACGATCGCCCACAGCACAACGCACCACGCGACCGCCCTGTTTGGCTAGCGCGCGCTCAAGACCCAGATTGGACATGATCGTTGCCACCACGGTGTTTTTGGCCAGGCTGCCGTTTTTCAGCATGTGCGACGCGCAAAGCGCCATGATGGCGTCGCCATCCATTTGTTGACCTTTTTCGTCGATCAAGATCACGCGGTCGGCGTCACCATCAAGAGCAATGCCAATCTGCGCGCTGTGGCGGAGCACTTCGCGCGCGCACGCGTCGGGAGAGGTGGCGCCGCAGCGTTCATTGATGTTGCGGCCGTTGGGTTGAATGCCCATGGCAAAAACCTGTGCACCAAGTTCTGAAAAAATGGTGGGTGCAACACGGTAGGCGGCGCCGTTGGCGGCGTCGACCACCACTTTGATGCCATTTAAATCCAAGTCACTTGGAAAGGTGGATTTGACAAAGGCAATATAACGACCGATGGCATCGTTGATGCGCTCGGCGCGCCCAATTTCGAGCGCTTTGGGTCGTTCGGTATCGAGCACATCGTTGGCCATTAAGGCTTCAAGTGCTGCTTCGTCTTCGTCGGGTAGCTTGAAGCCATCGCGTGCAAAGATCTTGATGCCGTTGTCTTGAAAGGGGTTGTGCGATGCACTGATGACGATACCAGCGTCTGCACGCATGCTTTGTGTGAGGTGAGCGATTGCAGGTGTTGGCATTGGGCCACAGAGCAACACGCGGCCACCTTGCGCGCAGATACCCGAGGCAAGCGCGGTCTCAAACAGGTAGCCTGATACGCGTGTGTCTTTGCCGATGACGATGCGCGGCGCACGCTTAAGTCGGGTACGACATTGGTACGTTACCGCAAGGCCGACGCGAAAGGCCATCTCGGGCGTCATGTAGCCTTCGTTTGCTACACCACGGATGCCGTCGGTGCCGAAAAGTTTTCGTTCTGGTTGCATAGGGTATCTTATTGAAATGATTCAGAAATGTTTGCTTAGGGTTCCCAGGTAACGTCGATGCCAAAGTTGTCGGGTGGGCTCATTAACATCGACCCGACGAAGTTTGAAGGAAAATATAGTTCAATCAAGCCGCCAACGGTACTGCGCGATGTGCCCCCGCCGGCGATCGTCTGATTGGGGTCGGTGGAGTCGCCGCTGCCGCCCATCGAGGTTGAGATCACGCCTTCGACATAAGCCCCTTGTACGAAGTTACCCAAGAAACCAAGTCGCTTGCGGATCAGTTCGTCGATGTTCCAGCCGATGCGAATGCGCCCGCGTTGTGTGTTGGTTTGTGAGCTTTCGAGCGCGATGTTGGGCACGATATCGCCGAGCTCTTTACGCGCGGTGAGGGTAAGCATACCCGCGGTGAGTCCTGCCAAGAATGAGCTGGCTTGTTGGCTTGCGGCTTGGGTGTCGCCTTGATTGAAACGCGAGGTGTTGCTGCGGCCGCTTACGAGCATGGCAATGATTTCACCGCGGTCGGTGATCGAGGGGTTGCTCGAGGAAAAGTCGACTTGAGGATTGAGTAATTGGCCGCTTACGGTCACGATGATTGTGTCGCTTTGCTGACCGCGTGGCGCATAGCTTGCCAAGATGTCTACGGTGGGATTGAGATCAGTGGTGCCCTCGAAGCGCAAGCTGCCGCGCTGAATGGTGAAACGTTTGCCGAAGATGGCGAAGTAGCCGCGTAGGATTTGAATATAGCCTTTGACGACTAGGTCCGGTGCATCGTAGAGCGCGTCAAGTGCACCGGCGACGCTCGCCGAGAAATCGCTACGTTGTACCGTAAAGGGCTTGCGTGCATCGATCATCAAATGATAGGGGTATGATGCTTCTTGAATGTCGGTGATTGTATTGTTGCCAACGACATAAACATCGGAATGCGATTCGATGCCTTGCAGTGCACGTTGCCCTTCATCGGGCAATAACATACGAAGTTTGTTAATCTCAACTTTCGCATCGGTGCGTGTTTCGGTCATGTGCGCGCGAAGCGATGCGGTGCCGCTAAGTTCGGCCACCGGGGAGCCTTCGCGGCGCAGTGGAAAACGATTGGTGTCGATTTGAAAATCAACGCGTTCAGGCCGTAGGCCGCGAAAATCGATGGGGCCACTGATGGTGATGGTGCCCGATTGATCGCGCGCTCTAAGTGGCGCAATTGGCGCGATCATTGCACGCGGCCCATTGAATAGCACGTGTCCTGTCAGCTCGCTTAAGTGGGCACCAAGGTTCACAACTTGCATGCAACCTTTTTCGATCGCAACTCGACCTTTGAAGTCGTTCTTTTGATCAACGCTGCTTAGCGACAGTTGCCCTTGGGCGTGTCCATCCCCTTGTTCGATCCACGGCAATAACGCGAAGATTGGTTCCAGATGAGCTTGTTCAAGGTCAATTAGGAGCTTGAGCGCTTTGTTCTTGCTACGCGTTGGAATCAAAACACCCGCTTTCCAGTCGAGGGGAATCTGTCCGTCGACACAGATGCCGTGTTCAAAACGTGTTTTAAATCCCGGGCAGTGACGTTCGGTGCTTTGCTTGTGTGTTTCAAGCAAGTAGCCGCAGCGGCGTTCGTTTACGGTCGATTTGCGCGAGTTCACCAGGCCACGCATGACGAGTGAACCCGCGTCATCGGTGTTGACGTCCACCTGCAATTGTACGGGGAGACTCTCTGCGCTGCGTTCGGGATCAGAGAGATAATGCATGCGCATGGCGCCTGATTGTAAGTGAGCGCTTACTTTGGGTTTGTCGGTGAGTATATCCACCGCGCGGAAGCTTGCGTCGACAGGCCCAGAGCCGTACTCGCAAAGCCAGGGAATGTCTTCGAGTAGAACCCGCGCTACGCGCCCGTCGAGTTCGAGGCTTGTTTTTGTGATGTCCAATCCATGCTCGATCCAATCGTGTAGGGGTGCAAACGCGGCAGCCTGTACTTGCAGGAGCTGGCGACGTCGATCGCGCGTTTCAAGCGTGCCATGAAAGAAATTGCGATCGACGTCGACCTTAATTTGAATGGTGGGACGATGATTGCGCGCGCACGCTGCCACCATGGGTGTCGAAAGCCACTGTAGGCTGGTTTCAAGCTTGCCGCTTATATTCTCGTCGTTTTGGAGCTGCAGGGTAGCGCTGCCCTGCACGTCGTCTTCAGTGATTAGTGAAAATGGGCTGGGTAGTTCTGTAGAGCGGCGTGAAGGAATATGTGCAGATAGTTTCCACGGAGCGCTTGCAAGAAAGCTGCGTAGTTGATCGTGCTGCCAAGCCTCAAGCGCGTTGCCCGTTATCATGCCGTTGGTCTCGATTAGCAGACCGTGTTCATCGCTGACTTGCAGCGCATCGATTTTCGTTTCTGTGGGTGAGTGGTGGATGCGACCCGCGATATCAAGTGGGGCCACCGATGCCCAACGAAACGCTTCAATGTCAAATTGTGTTGAGAACTCTGGCGCGTCGCGGGTGCCACGATAGTTCAGTTGCGCGGAAAGTTTTCCACCCGGCCATACGGGGCGTTGATTGAAGATGGTGCGAATAAGCTTGAGGTCCATACTTCGGATTTGAGCCTGACCCACATAAGATGCTTGCATGAGCGCTTTGATGAGGCCGCCCCGCTCGGTGTCTACCGTTGCCGTGCCAAAGGTGCTCGCGCTGCCTTGGTCGCCAAACTCAAATGCTAGATCGTACGAGAACACGTCGCGGTCTTTGGTTAAGTAATAATTGACGTCAACGTTGCGTAAGGTCTGATAAGTCGCGTCGTGCAAGGTGCCCGAGATACTCCATTGGTCTTGGCCATTTGCGCCTATTAGCCATGTCACGTTGGCGTCAACATGGCCGGTTGCATCGAGTTTGTGTTGCCCGATCAGCGAGGCGACCGCTTTGAGGTCGAAGTCTTGTACATCGGCATGCCAACTAAAGGCGCCGGAGCTTTCTTTTTTTGCTTCAACAGCTAGGCGTTGTGAACCGGCCACAAGTGTTAGGCCTTGTACCGACCAGCTGCCAAGTTCGTTCCATTCGCCGGTTGCTAAGTTACCGTGCCAGGTGCTTGGGCCACGGTGCATGACAAGGTCGTTTGACTGGAAGGTGTAGCCTTGGGGCGTGGCTTGTGCGCTTCCTTCACCCGCGATCGATTGATCGGGACCCAGCCCCAGATGAGCCTTCCACTGATAAGTTTGCGGTCCTCCTGAAATGCTGAACGTTAAGTCAGAGTAATGAAAGTCGTCGAAGGCAACCTGTTTGCCGCTTGAATTAATGTCGAGCACAAGTTGATGAAGCTTGCCGTGTCCGCTTGCTTCGTAGTTGAGTGATTCACTGCGGAAAATTGCGTAACGAAACTTCGTAAACGAGCCGATGCTGTCGAACTTAAGTTGCTCACGCGTGATATCGTAGCTGAAGGTGCCCTCGGCTTGGATTGAACCATGGGCTTCGGGTACGTACTTCTTAATATTTGCTTCGTTTTCGATGTGTGTGAGTTCGATTTCGTAGTTTAGCGTCAACACATCATGTTCGCTGAGTTGCCCGTGAGCGGTGAGCTGACCCTTGAGGTGTGGCGATGTTATCTTCTTGATGAGGAAACGCTTTTCTTCAAAAACAATGTCAGAATGCAATGCAGGCACGAAGATATTGTTCCAAAAGAAAGGTTCGGCATCCACTTGCAAGAGCGGGGCTTTGGGACGCGTGGGCGATAAGTCAACATATAAACGCGCTTGTCCAGAAAGTTCAACCTCGGGAGCGCGCTTGAAAATAAGCGGTAGTTTGTCTTTACTGCCATGAATGACCAGCTCAACCGCGCGCTCGGATTGAATACTGCCTTCAAGCCAGAGCGGGCCGCCCGAAGTAATCAGGTTGGCTGACATTTTCAGATCCGCGATCGGTCCCGTCAGGGCAAAATGACCACGTAGGTTAGTATTAAACGCGTTCGCCCAGTCAAAACCCAATGCAACCAAAGTGTTTGCACTAACGGGCGTGGCTTCAACGCGTAGACCCAGTTCGGGTGTGAGCGCGCGTGGACTTGGTAAGCGCCAAGTGACCGCACTTTGGATTTGTTCGTTTTGGTAATGGGCCTTTATGCGAAGGTTGATGCCGCGTTCCAACGCCGCAAAGATGGTGCCTGATATATCGTCGATCGAACCTTTGATGCCAAAAGGTTTCTCGACGTCCATTTGGGCACTGTGAATATCAACGCGTAATCCACCGATGTCAGTGAGCGAGCCCTTGGCGCGCACGCCTGTGGCGAGCACGTTTTTTACCCCGAGAAACTCACCTTGAACGATACTTCGATGCAGCCAAATGGTGTCAACGAGTGCGTTGATGCCGCCGCCGCCGCCGCCGCGACTGGGTTTGGCTTGTGCCAGACAGTTGATGAGTGTTGGACCGCCTTCGGTGGGATCTTCGATCAAGGTGAAGCGGCCTTGATCGCCTAGGATCGAAGGAAAGCGCAAGACGCCGAATGCCAATGCAGGCACATCGATGTACACAATTGCCGTTGCGAGTTCGCCGACCACGCGACCGTAGTGATCGTAAAGCTTGACGTTTTTAACGACAGCGCGATCGAGCGAGAGTTTTTCGATTTGGCCGATTGATAGGTCGCCTTTGATTTCTTTACTGACAAAGCTGTTGACCATGTTGCGAACCACATGGCGGCCCAGTTTACTTGAGAGGTGAAACGATGCGCTGTAGATGAGCGAGGTGCACAGGACACCGACCCAAAAGACGATCAACAAGACGTGTTTAAACCAACGCACGGCTAAAAGGCCTCTCCGATGGTTAGATTAAAGGCACCGGGCATACTAAACAACCCAAGATTGACGTCGTAAGGTTGTTTGGGAAGCACCGCGCTGCCCAGCGTTTGCAAACTGGGCACGCGGTAACCGAAATCCATGCGCAGGGGTCCGACCATGGTGTTATAGCGAAAACCAAGACCAATCGAGACCTGCGGGCGATCAAAACGAAACTGCGTGTTGTCGATGACGTCGCCGGCATCGGCGAATACCAAGGTGCCGAAGTCTTGCGTTAATGGAATGCGCAGTTCGAGCGAGGTTTCCCAGCGGCGTAACCCACCTTCGAGGCCATCACCCAAATAACCTGGCAAGAAGCCGCGGTTGCTGCTCGCACCACCACCACGCAAACGATATGAGTAGGGGCCCAGTCGATCGCTAAACGTGTCGAGGTTATTAGCGCTATCGACGATAAACATTGCGCCTACGCGTACGCGGCTTGCGAGCACAAGGCCCAGGGGTAAGGGTAGGTAGCCGCGCATGTCGGGTACGACGCGCACGTAGGTCCAAGAGGAGACGTTGGGTATCTTCCCAGCCAGATGCGTTGACAGATCAAAATACGCGCCGCGACGCGGTTTGGTTGAGTTGTCACGCAAATCGAGCGCGGAGTACTGTTCGGCAAATAGAACACGGTAGCTACGCAGACTTTGCACACCCGGCGCTACTGGATCGGCGTCGAAATCACCATCTTGGTAGGGAAAGAACAGGTTGTAGTGCGCCGCGAGTGAGGCGAAGAGCTGTCCGCCCAACGTGCGCCAGGTGCGCTGCGGACCAATACGTGCGTCGGCCGCGTGACGTTGAAAGTTGCGGCCGTAAGGGTCGGGACCAAGGTCGGACTGCGCACCAGCGACGAGCACGGTGCGACCTTCGATGAAATCGGGCCAACGCGATTCGACGGTTAGAATATTACCGAGTGTAAATTTGGGGGGGATTAAATCACGACCAAATTGGTTGCTAAAGACCATGCGGGGGCGATCCTCAATACGAAAGCGTTCGAGTCCACCCAAGGCATTGCGGAATTCGGCAAAACCGAGCAAGTGGATATCCCACTGTCTGACGTCCTGAGCGTCATATCCTTCAAGGCGCGTCAATAGACCTGATACGATACCGGCCCCGATACCGTAACGCACCAGGCGACCTGGAATCACGTTGATGTCGACATTGACGCGGTTGGAACCTTCAGCGAACGATGGTTCGACCTCAACCGACGTAAAAGCGCCCAAGGCATAAATGGCGCGTTGTGCATCTTCGATGGCATGCAGACTGAAGCGTTCGCCGTAGTCGATCGAGGCCGCACGCAGCACAACTTCAAGAGGAATGTTGGTGCGTTTGCTGAGCACGCGAATGCGCACTTGGCCAAACTCGCATAGTGGCCCCGCTTGCACGTCAAACTGCACCTGTGCACGGTTACGCTTGGGGTCGACGAGCACGCGACCCGTGACGGTGGCTTTGGCAAAACCGTCGTCGCGCAGCGTGCGTAAAAGCTGCAGCTTGCTTTCTTCGTAGATGGCTTCGTCAAAGCGGCTGTCGATTTTGAGCGTGATCGAACGTAAGAGCTTTTGCCTGAGTTCCACCGAAAGCGCCAAGGTGCCGGTTAGGTTGAGCTTTTCAACCAAGACCGCGTGGCCTTCGTCGATGCGCACAGACACATCGACCGGGCAACCACTGGAATCGTCGTCTGTGCACGCTTGAAATGGCGCGTTGCGCTCTACTGCAGGCGTAGGTGTTGATGCAACACCCAGAATGCGTGTGTGATAGAACCCTCGCGCTTTGTACCAACGCGTGACGCGTTCGAGATCGCGCTCAAACACGCCATTATCGAAAAGCGGCCAGTCTGACCATGGCCAGACAAATGGCATGTTGAGGCGAAAGTGTTCGGCGTCAAAAGGCTTCACACCACATTGGGGCGTGGGGTTGGTGCTGACATCAAGCCCCGGCTTCTCGCGCTCGTAGGTGCCAAGGCACACCTTGAGCGACTCGGGGTCCATGTGTTTCATGCCGCGAATGTCGAGCGAACGCACCCCATAGCGTTGCTTGGGGATCGAAGCACACCCGCTGACCAGAACGCACGTGATGGCCAGCCAGCCGAAATAACGGATGCGCTTTAAGCCGTTCTGTTGGCGGTGTGCAGCTGGTATAATGAGGGTCATGAGCCCACCCACCTTATAGGCTCATATCGACGAAAAAGCGAGTAATTCATGTCGGATAGCTGCATTCATTGTTATGTCCGTTGAGCGTGTTGTCAGCGAGTTTGTTTGGCACCTACGTCGCAGGGGCGTGCGCATCTCGTCGGCGGAAACGCTTGATGCGCTTAGGGCGCTGTCTCACGTCGATTTAACGCGCCCGGACGCCGTGTTGAGTGCTTATCAGGTGACTCTCGGGAAGAACGCCGGTGATCAGCAAACGATCGCCACCCTGTTTAGGCAATTTTACTTGCTTGAAGCACATACTGAGGCATTGAATGCACCGCTTGAGTCGGTTTTGACGTTAAATGACAAAGAAAAGACGATCGTCGAGGGGATCTTTTATGAGTTACTTGGGCCCCATGCAGCGTGGCTTAAGGGCTGGTTTGGCTGGGATGCAGGGTTGCGCTCACCGACGGCACGTAGGTCTGGCGATATACGGTCCGCAAGGCGAAAGAAGTTAGCGAATCATGCGCTTGACCGCGCGCTTGCTCAAATGCGTCAAGTGGGCGTTGAGCTTGAAAGGCAACTTGGCGATCGCGGGCGCGTGATTGCGCGCATGTTAGAGCGCACGCTGCAGTTGAATGCTTCAACGATGGGCCTTGCGGGTTTACCGGTGAATGGGCGCCATGCGTCGACCCATGTGGCAAGTAGTGTGGGCTCAACGACTCTTGCGACGCCAGTGTTGAAGGGTGCAGATTGGGCCGATCCGCGCATGCGGCTTGCGATTGCAGCGCAGTTAAAGCGTGCGCAGCTGACTTCAAAGGTGAGTGTGGCGCGCAGCGGTGCTGCGTTGCTCGATTTGCGGGCGACCGTACGCAGTGCGGCACGCACAGGTGGTTTGCCGCTAAAGCTTCGTTATGGTCGGCTGCGACGTAGAGCGCCTTCGCTTGTGGTGATGTGTGATGTGTCGCCCTCGGTGCAGCCTGTGTTGCCTTTTTTTCTTGAACTCTGTCAACTGCTTGCGCGCGAAATTAAGAACACGCATATCTATTTTTTTGTCGATACGGCGCTTGATGTAACACGCCCCTTCAAGAGGTTAAGTGCAACCGCGCTGACCCAATGGTTGGCGGCACATCCGCTTTTGAGGTCGACTGCGCTAACTCATTACGGAAGGGTTTTTGACGAGGTGGCTCGTCTACCGGTGCTTTCATCTCGTGCAACGCTACTTGTGCTGGGTGATGCGCGAAGCAATTATCACGCTTGGTCGGGTGCGAGTTTTTCTCGCGTTAAGCGGCGGGTGCGGCGTTGGGTTTGGTTTAATCCCGATGAGATCGAAGATTGGGGTGCGGCCGATAGTTTGATGCTCAGGGTTATCCCGTATTGTGACGAGGTACATCGGGTGCACGATTCGACACAGTTTCTTACGGCTTTACGCACTCTAAAGTTGTGGTAGCGAGGCGTGGACTGCGAGCGCTTGTGCTGCTAGGTTTAGCCAGGTTTAGCCAGGTTTTAGCAAAAAATATGTCCCGTTATTTAGTACAAACGTTCGGTTGCCAGATGAACGTGCATGACGCGCAGCGCATGGAAAGTATGCTTTGCCAAGAGGGTTACGAGGCCACCTACGATCCGACGCAGGCTGACGTGATCATTTTCAACACTTGCAGTGTTCGTGAAAAGGCTGAGCACAAGTTGCTCAGCATGCTTGGAACTTACAAGGATCTTAAACGTGAGCGGCCTCAGACGGTGTTCGTGGTGGCTGGTTGTGTGGCGCAGCAAGAGGGTCAGCGCTTGCTCAAACGTGCCGAGGTGGTTGATATCGTGATGGGGCCTGACAACATTGCCGAACTACCGGGACTGATTCGCGAGATTCAGCAGGGTGCACCCGGCATGGTGCGAACGGTGTTTGATGTTGACGATCCGCGCTTTTTGCACATTGCGCCCGAAGTTGATCAGCATAGCGTAACGGGTTTTGTGACGGTCATGAAAGGCTGCGATGAGCGCTGCACTTTTTGTATTGTGCCTTACACAAGGGGGCCCGAACGTTATCGTGATGCGCGCGATATTATTGATGAGGTGCGAGCCCTTTGTGATCGCGGTGTTCGTGAGGTGACCTTGCTTGGGCAAACGGTTAACTCGTGGTACGACCCGAGCACCATTGAGCCTAAGCGCGGTATTTCGCAGTTTGCTGGGCTTCTTCGGCGGATCGCAAGCGAGGTGCCTAAGTTAGCGCGTTTGCGTTATACGTCACCGCATCCAAGGCATATTACGGCTGAGTTGCTCGATGCGTATCGTGACGTGTCGATATTGCCCAGTCACGTGCATTTGCCGCTGCAGTCGGGGTCGAATCGGGTGCTCAAGCGCATGTTGCGGCGTTATACGCGCGAAGAGTTCATCGAACACGCGCGCGCGCTTTATGCAGTTCGACCCGAGATGGCACTTTCGACGGATATTATTGTCGGTTTTCCTGGCGAAACAGAAGATGACTTCCAAGCGACGCTTTCGCTTGTACGCGAGGTTAAGTTTGCTTCGGTGTTTGCCTTCAAATACTCACAGCGTCCGTTCACACCCGCATTGAAGTTGGTGGATGACGTTAGTGAGGAAGAAAAAGATCGACGGCTTAGTGAGTTGCTTGCGCTTGCTGAGGCGCTGCAAAGTGAGAGCCTGGCGTCACTTGTGGGTAGCACGCAGTCAGTGTTAATCGAAGGGTTGAGCCGCAATGCGTCACTTCGCACTCAGGAAGGTGACAATGCTGGTGTAGACCGTGTTAAGCAATTGATGGGTCGCACGTTTCGTAATGAGATTGTGATGGTCGACGATCACCCAAACTTCTCGCTCGTGGGTCAGGTTATTGACGTTAATATCGTGCGCGCGAATCGCCATTCGTTGTTTGGGCAGGTGGTGGAAGCGTCGATTCAACCGATTGCCAAGAATGCAGTTGCGATGGCGCCTAAACGTCCGAAGAAAATCCACCTGCCACTGAGCGTTAACACGAATGTGCCTCTGCTTGGCGAGTTACCGGTATGACCGAGCACGGTGATGATCTATTGGGGCTGGACGATGAATCTCACGCGTCGTGGTGGTCGCGATGGTCACCACGTATCGCATGGTTTTTGGTGTTGAGCTATATGGCGCTGATATGGTTTGTTTCGTCGTTGTCGCAAGTCGCCGTCTCGCTTATTCAAAAGGTGCCGCTTACTGACAAAGGTGTGCATTTTATCGAATTTGCGGTGCTTGGTTTCTTGCTTGCTTGGTCGTTCTCGTCGCTCAAAAGAGTTCGTCCGCTAATAGTAACGTTACTAACAGCGTGGATGGGCTCAACCGCGTGGGGCGCCATCGACGAGGTCCATCAGCGGTTTGTACCAGGTCGTCAATCGGATGTGATGGATGCGCTGGCCGATACGATGGGCGGTGCGCTTGGGGTTGCGCTATTTTTTGGCTTTCTTTTTCTGTTTAGACGTTTGCGCAGCGTCTGAACCCTCAGCATCTTTTGCAGCGTCGTCGGCACTGGTCGCGGCCTCACTATCTTTGGCGCCCTTCTTTTTGCCTTTGCCTTTTTTATCCTCTGCCTTCGTGTCTTTGGCGTCTTTGGCTTCACCGTCTTTGGTTTCGCCATCTTTCTTTTCGCCTTCGGCATTATTGTCGGCAGGTTTGGCGTTGTCGGGTCCTGTGCTGTTTGCTGCGGCGGCGCTTGCGCCTTCGTCCGCTTTGTCTTCGGTATAGGGCTTACGGATGCTGTCGCGATCCCAACGGTCAACGTTGCCGTCGCCGTCTTCGTCGATGCCCATACGCACTAAATGACCGCTTTCAAAGTATTCCCACTGATTGGGCTTCCAGGCGTCTGCCGAGCTCTTTTTTGCTAAATCGCGCTCGGTACGAATAACCTGACCTTTTTCGTAAAATACCTTCATGTCAACGATGCCGTCGTAATCCGTGTCGCTTTCCTCGCGACCGATTTGTCCCAAGTCATAGACTATTTCGACGTCCATCTTGCCATCGAAGTTGCGATCGGCTTCTTCGCGTAAGGGGCGCCCTTCATCGTTATAGTAACGAACAGCATCGTAGATCTGGTCGTCATTGAGATCGGCTTGACGGCATACCAGCACCATGTGCATTTGTGTGCCCTCGCCAAAGATCTTAAAGACTTTGCGCACATCAGGACGGTTGTCGCCCGAGGTGTCAAACTCTCGTGCGTCGCGGCCTGGCGCGCCACTGTCACATCGTTCGCGCGATATTTTGCCAAGTGGTGCTGCGATCTCGCCACGTTTGCCCTGTTTGGCAACCGTTTTGTGCTGCTTGGTGGAGGCTTCTTTTTTTGTCGCACCGCTAGAGCCGCCACACGCAACGACTAAGCAAAACAAACACAGCAAGGGGGTACGTTGCAAAAGGTGGATCATAACTTTTTCTCCGGATTGGCTTGCGGTGCGTTGGCGGTATTTTGTTCGGCGGGCGCGGCTTTTGTGGGTGACGTGGCGCTAGCGGGTGGCGCTGCAGGTTTGGCGGCACTTGCTTTGGCGGCGCTTGGTTTTGCGACACCTGCTTTGGGGGCGCCCGTTGGTTTTGCGTTGGCTTTGTTTGACGCCACTTCACACACCAGCGAATTCACTTCGGGGCCCGCGTCTTCGGCGTTGATCTTCTCGAAGATTTCGGGTTTGCCATCACGATCGCGATCTTCACTGTATTCAGTCAGACGACCCGATGCATATTTTTCCCAACGGTCGGCTTTACGGTCGTTGTCAGTGTCGTACATGATCTCGCTTACGCTGCCTTTGGTGTACTTCTCCCATAAATCGGCCCTGCCGTCGCGATTGCGGTCGCGCTCAATGCGCTCGACCGTTGAACCCGCGCACCACATCCAGGTGTCGATGTTGTTGTCGAAGTTGGTGTTCATTTCTTTGCGGATCAGCTGACCCCGCTCATAAAACGAGATTTGGTCAACCCGGCCGTCGAAATCAAAGTCGTAATCTTCGCGGATTGGCGTGCGGCCATCGCGCGCGTAGTAACGCCAGGCGTCTGTTTGACCGTCAAAGTTGAGATCAAGCAATGAGCAGGTGCGTTGCGAGCCTTCATACACGTGTTTGATATCGGATTTTTTGTCGTTGTTGACATCGATCTCTTGTACTTTGTGACCAAACGCGACGCATTGTGCGAGTACTTTGTCGTCGCCATAGGAGCCTTGGGGTGAGTTGCTCGAACTACCGCCACATCCCACCATGAGGGTGGCGATTGTGAGCGATAAAACTAAGTTGAACAGCATCATGGCGTTCGCGTGGTGCGTCATCGGTCCTCGTCTTGTCATAGTTCGTCAATCTAGCAGCAACACCGGGTGCCGTGCCAGCTTATGCGTGGTGGTCGGCGGTGCAATTTTAGCGTTTCATTTCATGTACATTTATCGGTTGCCTGCCATTTAGAGCCGGGTCGATACTGTCCGTGCTCAGGTTGCACAGGCACGTATTGTCATGTATGTCATGGGCACGGCAGGTGGTTCAGATGGGTCGCAAAAAAATCTCGACTACAATCTACATCACGCCCGAGCAGAATGAGAAGCTCAAACTGCTGCACGAACGGACCAAAGTGCCTATTGCTGTATATATTCGACAGGGTATCGATCTTGTTCTGGCCAAAAACGCCAACGAGTTACCTGGACAACTCAGCCTCGAGGATCTTGCTTCGAGGTCCTAATTCGCTCTCGCTCTTATGACGACACCGCTCGAACCTCAGGGGTTAATCCGCAACTTCTCTATTATCGCGCACATCGATCACGGCAAGAGCACGCTTGCCGACCGCATTCTTGAGGTGACGGGTGCAATCAGCGATCGCGAAAAGCAAGATCAGCTGCTCGATAAGATGGAACTTGAACGTGAGCGCGGCATCACCATCAAGGCACAGTCAGTGCGCCTTGCTTATAAAGCCAAGGATGGGGTTACTTACCAGTTCAACCTGATCGACACGCCCGGTCACGTCGATTTTACCTATGAGGTGTCGCGTTCGCTTGCAGCGTGTGAAGGTGCACTTTTGGTGGTGGATGCAACGCAAGGCGTTGAAGCGCAGACCTTGGCCAATGTGTATTTGGCCATGGAGAACAATCTGACGATCATTCCGGTGCTCAATAAGATCGATTTACCCAGTTCTGATGTTGAGCGGGTAACACGCGAAATTATCGACGTGGTGGGCTTGGACACCACCCATGCGGTGTCGGTTAGCGCCAAAACGGGTGAGGGCGTGCCTGATATCCTTGAAAAGATCGTTGAGTTGATTCCGCCACCGGCAGGCAACGATGACGCCCCGCTGCGCGCGCTGGTGATCGATAGTTGGTATGACAGTTATCGCGGTGCGATGGTGCTCGTGCGCGTGATCGACGGTGAGCTTAAAAAGGGCCAGCGGATCAAAATGATGGCTGCCAAATCCGAATACGACGTGACTGAGATTGGCGTGTTTGCGCCTTTTGCCAAAGCACTTGAAAGCCTGAAGGCGGGCGAAGTCGGTTTTATGGCTGCAAGCATCAAGTCGGTGCAAGACACCAAAGTGGGCGATACGATCACCGATGCACGTAAGCCTGCCACCCAAGCACTCGAGGGCTTTAAAGAAATTAAGCCGATGGTGTTTGCTGGGTTGTACCCCACCGATAGCGATCAGTATACCGATTTGCGCGACGCGCTTGATAAGTTGAAGCTTAACGATGCGGCGTTGCATTTTGAGCCCGACAATTCAGATGCGTTGGGGCTCGGGTTTCGATGTGGGTTCTTGGGGCTTTTGCATATGGATGTGGTGCAGGAGCGACTTGAGCGCGAATACAACTTGGACCTCATCACCACGGCACCTTCGGTGATTTATAAAGTGCATCTGAACGATGGCAGCGTGATCGATGTTGAAAACCCCTCACGTTTACCCGATCCGGGTCGCATCAAACATGTTGAAGAGCCATATCTCAAAGTGGCGATCCACTGCCCCGCCAGTTTTGTGGGCGCCGTGTTGAAGTTATGCGAAGAGCGCCGCGGCATTCAGCAGGGCATTCAATATGCGTCGAGTGATCGCGTGATCATCACTTATGAATTGCCAATGGGCGAGTCGCTGTTTGATTTTTTTGATAAGCTTAAGTCTGCAACCAAAGGGTACGCGTCGATGGACTATGACTTTTTGGGTTATCGCGAAAACCCATTGGTGCGTTTAGACATGCTAATCAATGGCGAGCGTCTTGACGCATTGAGTGCCATCGTGCATCGCGAAAAGGCTTATCATATTGGTCGTGCACTCGCGGAGAAGCTCAAGGAGATCGTTCCACAGCAACAATATGAAGTGGCGATTCAAGCCGCCATCGGCGCCAAGATCATTGCTCGTGAAACTGTGCGTGCATTGCGTAAGGACGTGACCGCGAAGTGTTATGGCGGTGACATCAGTCGTAAGCGCAAGCTCTTGGAAAAGCAAAAAGAGGGCAAAAAGCGCATGAAGGCTGTTGGCAAAGTCGACATTCCGCAAGAGGCGTTTCACGCTGTGCTCAAGATCAACTAACGTCGATCGATTCGAAGTTAGAAATACGCTAAAAAATAACTGTGCGTTTGGGAGAGCGTCACGGACGCTTCTGCGCTAAGTATCGTAGCGTCGTGTCAGAAGAGCGTTTGCAGAAAATCTTGGCTGCGTGTGGCGTGAGTTCGCGGCGAGCGGCTGAAAGGTTGATCGCCGAGGGCCGTGTATCGGTCAATGGCAAGGTGGTGCGTGTGTTGGGCACCAAGGCGGATTTGGCACGCGACAAAATTGAACTTAATGGCGAGCGCCTGCGGGTCATGACGTTGCAATATTACGTGCTGCATAAGCCACGCGTTGTGATGACCACATTGAACGATCCGGAAGGTCGGCCCTGTATTGGCGATTACCTCGAAAGCATCGACACGCATTTGTTTCCTGTCGGGCGTTTGGATTTTCACACGAGCGGTGCGCTCTTGATTACCAACGATGGCGAATTGTCGAAGGCGCTTCTAAGTCCGCACAATAAGGTAGCAAAAACCTATTCGGTGAAGGTATTGGGCGGAGTGCCCGATCGCACGCTTGCGACCTTGGAACGCGGCGTGACACTGGATGATGGTTATCGCACCAAACCCGCGCTTGTTGAACGCGTCAAACAAGACGACGGGCATACGTGGCTCGATGTCACCTTGTTTGAGGGCAAAAATCGACAAATCCATCGCATGCTCGAAGCGCTGCGTTTTAAAGTTGGCCGCTTGCATCGTACGCATTTTGCGGGTGTGGGTATCGAAGGGATGGCGCCAGGTCGCATGCGGCCTTTAACCAGCGCAGAAATTACCAAACTTAAGCGGTATATCAACGCCGAGCCAATATCGGAGCCAGGCCATAAGCCTTTGGCGCGCCGCGCGCGCAAGCCCTTGACTTCGAGTAAGAAAAGGCCATAGTAAGCCCCGTTGACGCGGGGTGGAGCAGCCTGGTAGCTCGTCGGGCTCATAACCCGAAGGTCGTCGGTTCAAATCCGGCCCCCGCAACCACTTGAAACCAAAAAAGCCATCCTTGTGTAAGGGTGGCTTTTTTTTCGGACCCTCCTAATAATGTTGTCGTATGTTGGGCGTTGTTGATAACCTATCATTATGACGGAACCCGCGCGCGCTGTGCCGCCCTCTATGTCCGATACGCTGGTGGCCGCACATTCGACGCGCTTCGAATACGACGGCAACATCGGTACTTTTTTTGGCTTGTGGTTTAAGAACATTGTGTTGACGACGGCGACCTTTGGGATTTATCGGTTTTGGGCCAAGACCGAGGTGCGTCAGTATCTTTGGTCGCATACTTCGGTGTATGGCGACCGGTTTGAGTACACGGGCACCGGTATTGAATTGCTGCGTGGCTTTTTTAAGGCAATGCTGTTTATCGGCGGCGTGTCGATCGTAGCCGCTGCGGCGCATTTTTTGGGTGCACGCGTGGTCGCCATCGCAATTACCCTTGCTGCAAACTTATTTTTTGCATCGCTTGTGCCGCTTGCGCAGTTTTCGGCCCGACGATATCGGTTGAGTCGCACGCTTTGGCGTGGGATTCGCTTTGGTTTGACCGGCAATGCAAAAGAATTCGTTTGGGTGGCCGGGCGCGCTTGGTTGATGTCGCTCGTTACCTTTGGTCTGCTTTCTGCACATGCGAGTGTCGCGACGCACCGCTATTTGACCGATCACACCCAGTTTGGTTCGCTGAGTTTAAAATACGAAGGGCAGGGCAGTGATCTGATGGGGCGGTTTGTCGTTTGCCTGTTGCTGGCTGTGCCGACACTTGGCCTCAGCATCGTTTGGTATGCCGGCACACAAATGATTTACCACTTTAACGCCATTCGCATTGGCCCGGCGCGCTTGAGGGTTGGCATTACGGGTGGGCAGTGGCTCAGGTTTTATGCTGTTAACTTTCTATTGGCGGTTGTTACGCTTGGGTTGGCGACACCTTTTATTATTCAGCGCACAGCGCAATTTTGGTTTTCAAACCTAAGCATTGACGGCGAATTGCCTTTTGATGCGATCATGCAAAACCCAAACCCCATTCCTAAGAGCGGCGAAGGTTTGGCCGACATGATGGATGTTGATATGCTTTCTGGATAACGAGTGAGTTGTGTACGAAGCGGTTTATTTTGATGGGCTAACGCCGCAAAAACGCCCGGTGGTTGTGGTGCTTCAAGCGGGCGGCGTATGTTTTGGCGCGAACGACGCCGAGATGACCGAATATTGGCGTTTTTCTGATCTCGAAACACGCGCGGGTTATCAAGCTTCTGAAGCGTTGAGCGTGGAGTGCCGCGAGCGGCCCGACGCGCGCCTAGTAATTACCGATGCACAGTTGCGTGAGCGGTTGCTCGAACACGTGGCTGCGCTTCGACCGAAACAAAACGCATTGCCATCGCATCGCGCATGGATGGTATGGCTAACATTGACGGTGGTGTTGGTGGGATTATTGCTACTTGGTGCGCGTCATTTGGCACGGCCGATCGTTAGCGTGATGCCGCGTTCATTTGATCGCATGCTGGGTCGCGCGTTAGGTGCGTCCATGCCCACGGAACAAAAGCTTGGCAAACGAGCTGACGCACGGAATCTGATGCAAGGTTTTGTGAAGAAGCTCGACCCGCAGGGTCACTACGATGTGCGTTTGCTCGGTGGTGCCGTGGTGAATGCGTTTGCGCTGCCTGGTGGGCAGATATGGGTGTATTGCGGCATCATTAGGAAGATGGATTCGGGGGATGAGCTTGCAGGGGTGTTGGTGCATGAGATGGCACATGTTCGTTTGCGTCATGGCACCGAGTCACTGGTGCGTGCGATGGGCACATCGATCGTTTTTGGCGCGATGCTGGGTGATGTGTCGGGTTTTACCGGAGGTGGCGCGCAGCTTTTAGAGACATTAACGTCAACAGCGTATAGTCGAGCGGTCGAACAAGAGGCCGATGTTAACGCGATGCAAAACCTTAAGACAGCCGGGGTGCGCGCCGACGGGTTGGGGGCATTTTTTTCACGCATGCATAAGGACAATAAGCTGGCTGAGGGCCTGTCGTTTATGTCAACGCATCCGTCCGATTTTGCACGTTCGCGCTATTTGAAACAGTCTTCAAGAGGTAGGTCGGCATTCTCAGAGACAGAATGGCAGATGGTGCAAAAGGCATGCAGGTAACCAAATGAGCAACACAACGACGACGCGAGCGCCCGCGCTTTTTTTGGGGCATGGTTCGCCAATGAATGCCGTTGACGACAATGCATTCACGCGTAGTCTAACGAAACTTGGGCAGCGTATCCCAACGCCAAAGGCCATCGTGTGTGTATCGGCGCATTGGTTGACCAAGGGTGTGGTTGTGACGCATATGGATGCGCCGCGCACGATTCATGATTTTTATGGATTCCCGCAGGTGTTATTTGACGTGCAGTATCCAGCACCAGGGAGCCCTCAGGTGGCTGATACGTTGCAGGCGAGCATCAAGGCGCCACCGGTGGCGCGTGATGATAGCAATTGGGGGTTGGATCACGGCACGTGGTCTGTGCTCAAACACATGTACCCGGCGGCCGATATCCCGGTGGTGCAGCTTAGCATTAGTATTTTAGAGCCATCGCAGTTTCATTTTGATCTTGGTAAACAGCTGCGAGCGCTACGCGAGCAGGGTGTGATGATTGTCGGTAGCGGCAATATTGTGCACAACTTGCGGCGTATTCGCTGGGAAGACAGCGCTCAGCCTTTTGATTGGGCGCTTGAGTTTGATGAATGGGTCAAAGAGCACCTCCAAAGGCGAGATGTCGAACCCTTGCTCAACGAGATAGCGACCACCGAGGCTGCGCGACTGAGCATCCCAACGCGTGATCATTATTACCCACTCCTTTATACGTTGGGCGCGGCATATGACGATGAACCAGCTCAATTTGAGTTTGAAGGCATTCAAAACGGCTCGATTTCTATGCGCTGTGTCAGTTACGGGTTGGGCACGACCGACGCTTGACAGGCGATTGGATCGCTGACAACCCTAGTGGATGGCTTCAGAGCGGTGGACTAGCAAACTCGGCACTATTTTGGCGGTCGCGTCGGCGGCGGTTGGGCTTGGTAACTTTCTTCGCTTTCCTGGGAAGGCCGCGGCCTACGGTGGTGGCGTCTTCATGATTCCCTATTTTATTTCGTTGATCGTGCTTGGCATTCCGATCGCATGGGCCGAATGGACGATAGGTCGTTATGGCGGTAAGCACGGCTTTCACAGCGCTCCCGGCATTTTTGCTAAGGTATGGAAACATCCCGCGAGCCCATATGTGGGTGCGCTCGCGTTGCTCGTGCCCTTTGGGATCTATGTGTACTACGTGTATATCGGTGCGTGGTGTTTGGCGTACGCCGGTTTTTATTTGTTTGGAAGTTTGCCGTTGAGTGATTCGACTGCTTCCGATCGATATGGTGTATTTTTTAATAACTTTGTTGGTGCTTATCAGGATGGCGCGCTGTTTTCTACAACCGGGCTTGCGGGCCTTGGTTTTTTGGCGATTTGTATCTTTTTGAATTGGTGGCTTGTTTATCGAGGGTTGGTGGAGGGCATCGAGAAGTTTTGTAAGTGGGCGCTGCCGGTGCTTGTGATTTTAGGGCTTGGTATTTTGGTGCGTGTGCTGACGCTTGGTACACCCGATGCGATGCACCCCGAGCGCAGCGTGATCAATGGCCTGGGGTTTATGTGGAATCCACATGCGGTGGGTGGGGCCAACGCCTGGGCCGCGTTGTTGGATCCGCAAGTTTGGCTTGAGGCCGCGGGTCAAATCTTCTTTACGCTTGGCGTCGCATTCGGCATCATCATTTGTTATTCAAGCTATGTGCGTAAAGACGACGATATCGTGTTCAGCGCATTTGCTGCGTGTGCGACCAACGAGTTCACCGAAGTGTGCATGGGTGGGCTCATTACATTGCCCGCGGCATTTGTGTTTTTGGGGGCCGAGCCGTTGAAGAACGTGCTTGGGTCGACGCTTGGGCTTGCTTTTCATACTTTTCCACAAATTTTTGATCACATGCTTTTTGGTCGATGGTTTGGGTTTATGTGGTTCTTTCTTTTGTTTTTAGCGGCAGTGACGTCGAGCATCGCGATGATCCATCCGGTAGTTGTCTTTTTAGAAGAAGGTTTGGGTATTACCAAAGCGCGTGCGGTTGCTATCTTGGCGCCGGTGTCGGTGTTTGGTTCTGGCGTGGTGGTGTATTTCAGCAAAGACTTGATCGCGCTTGACACACTTGATTTTTGGGTGGGCTCGGTGATGATTTTTGTGTTGGGTTCGGTGCTTGCCCTGACCTTTGCATGGGGCTTTCCGCTCGAAAAAGGTCTCAAAGAGGCCAATACGGGCGCCGATTTTCCGATACCGCGTTTTTTTGGGTTTATGCTCAAGTGGTTTTGCCCGTTTTACCTGTTGATCATTTTGTTCGCGTGGTTGACGAAGAACGCTGGACAGTACGTGGGTAGCTTGGGGCAACATGCTGGTGCGCAGTGGGCCGTGGCTTTTGTGGGTGCGTGCGCGGTGGCTTTGGTGGTGCTGGTGCGCATTGCTATGGTGCGCTGGCGTGATCGCTTAGAGGCAGCGGAGGTTGTATGACCATCACCGGATGGATCTTTATGAGCGTGTCAGTAAGTGCTGTGCTTGCATGGAACGTATGGTGCTTTTGGCGCTTGTTTCGGCGTAAACCGCACGTGACACATATCCCCGATGTGTAGCGGAGGTTATTCGCCCAGTTTTAATGATCGAAAATGGTAAACACCAACCGAGGGTAAATTGATGATAATGCGATGTTTGATAGTGGCGATGGGTCTTGCATGTGGGTTGAGCGGATGCGCATCTTCAAGTGCAAGCAAAGGCGCAAGCACAAGCGCGGATAAACAAAAGGCTTTGAAGGCGCCTGGTGAGGCGACGATAGGCGACCGAACGCTCTGCCCTGTAAGCAAAGAGGCCTTTACTGTGACCGACGCTTCGCCCAGTACAACTTATCAGGGCAAGACATATTATTTTTGCTGCACGGGCTGCAAGGAAGAATTTGAAAAGAATCCCGACAAAGCACTCGGTGAGCCAGGTCCTGGTTCAAACAAGGCAGCGGGCTGTAGTGGTTGTGGATGCGGTGCTAAAAATAGTTGCGGTAATTAGTCGATAACGCTTATGACGTTGCGACCTGATATTGACAACCGTTTTTTCCGTTACGTTTGACGGTGTACATCAACGCGTCCGCAGCGTGGATGGCGTGTTCCAGGTCTTCGGGTGGGGCGACAAAGGTGACCACACCGATGCTAAATCCGATTGGCCAGTTGTGCTCTTTGACCATTGCGTCAAGACATGTACGGATGCGCTCGATGGCAACTTTTGCGGCGTTCGCGTCGGCGTGGGGCATCAGCAACGCGAACTCGTCGCCACCGAGCCGAGCGGCGAGGTCACCGGCGCGAACTTGTTTGCGAAAGGTGTCCGCGACTGCCTTGAGGGCGTCGTCGCCGACATCGTGTCCGTGTTGGTCGTTGAGTGTTTTGAAATCGTCCAGATCAAGATACGCAAGCGTAAATGGCCGATGATCGCGATGTGATGCAGCCAATAGCTTGCGCCCAAGCTCCACAAAAAGCCTGCGATTGGCAAGACCGGTCAGCACGTCGGTGCGCGCCATCGTCTTTTCTACATCCAGTTGTCGCTTATAGAGTGAGATAAGTACGGTAACGGTCAAAAACACGGATAGTTGTACCGAGAAGTTCCACCAGTTGACGAGCGAAGGGGAAAATACATCATGTGCGAATTGCACAAAGAGCCATCCGAAAGAACATAACAAGGTTGCGAGCACGCCCCAGCGCGTTCCAATGGCCCATGTGCTGTAAACGATGGGAACGAGATACAAGTGGGTTAGGGCGATCTCGGCGCCGGTGAGGTAGTCGAGCGCTATTAACGCTAGCACGGTCGCCAAGCAAAGTAGAATGCTTGTCGACCTTGCGATGCGGAAATTGGGCATGGGGTCAACTCTCTAGCGCTTTAGCATGTGCTTTTGCAAAGAGCGAGTGGCCGAGCACGAGCAGCGCGGGCTGCAAGATCCTGGGTAAAATTGCGGTCGCTAATGCACCACCAATGATGACAATGGCCAGCGGTTTCTGCGTTTCAGAACCAATCCCCGTCGACAATGCCGCGGGAACAAGTCCGAGCATGGCGACGAAGGTGGTCATCAAAACTGGCCTTAGGCGTCGCTCGGCGGCGAGACGCACACCTTCTTCTAGCGAAGCACCGTTGCGCCAGAGTTGTTGCGCATATGTGACGACGATCAGTGAGTCTTGAACGGCGATGCCAAAAATAGAAATAAAGCCCATTGCTGCCGAAATCGAGAAGTGCGTGCCCGTCAAAAACAAAGCGAGGATGCCGCCTGTGGTTGCAACGGGTAAGCCGAGTAGTACAATTGCGGTATCGACCCAATTCTTCACAGACGAAAAGACGACGAATGCGATGAGCAATAGCGTAAGCGGCACGAGTACTGCAAGCCGCCCGGTGGCTTCGTTGAGCTGGTCGATTTCACCCGCCCATTCTAAATGTGTATCGTAAGGCAGCTTGACAGCTTTTTTAACACGCGCTTGTGCTTCGGCGATGGCTGATGTTAGATCACGGCCTCGTACGGCGAAACGCACGGGGGTATAACGATTGTTGTCCTCGCGGTAGACCACCACAGGGCCTTCTTCTTTTACTACTTGTGCCAGTTGGCCGAGCGGGATTTGAGTGCCATCGGGTGTGGCCACCGAGATGTTGCGAATGGATTTTAAGTCTTTGCGATAGGTTGCTGCCCAGCGAATGGTTAGATCAAAGTGTTTCTCGCCTTCATACACCTGAGTGATGGCTTCGCCGCCGATGGCTGCCTGAACGATGGCTTCGACATCGCCGACATTGAGTCCGTAACGCCCACATTGCACGCGGTCGGGCGTGATGCGAATGCCCGGTTGACCCAAGGTGCGAAAGAGCCCTAAGTCTTGTACGCCAGGCACTGTTTTGAGC
Organism: Polyangiales bacterium; assembly: GCA_044224525.1. GTDB lineage: Bacteria > Myxococcota_A > Polyangia > Polyangiales > CBDCBC01 > JBGAKI01. The sequence continues at coordinate 76,619 of JBGAKI010000003.1, forward strand.
GTACGAATGACCTCATCACCTTTTGCCTCGTTGACCCGTAGGTCGGGGCCGACCACTTTGACAGTGTTTTCGCCCTTTACGCCTGACACCGCTTCGGCAACGTTGTCGGAAATCGCTTGTGAAAAATTGAATACCACACCTGGGAACGCTTCGCGTAGTCGTGATGCCAGGCTTTCGGTTAGTTTTGATTTTGTAACGCCACTTCGCCATTTATCAGAGGGTTTAAGCGGGGCGAGTAGTTCAATGTTGTTGAATCCAGATACGTCGGTGCCGTCATCGGGGCGGCCGACTTGCGAGATCACCGAGATCACCTCAGGGAACTCACGGTTTTTATTGGTGCACTTAATCGTGGGATCTTCAGGGCAACCGAGCACGAGTTGTCGCATGCGCGTCACGTATTCTGAGGATTTTTGCAGCGAAATTGATGTTGGCATCGTGGCGCGGATCCAAAAGTTGCCTTCTTCGAGCTTGGGCATGAACTCACCGCCGAGGTGAGTGAGGCTTAAGAATGCGATGATAACTGGCGTCAGACCGATCACGGTTGCGCGGCGTTTGTGCTTCAACGCGAAGCGGAAAATGGGATAATAGAACTTGGTCAATGAGCGCATTAGCCAGTTGCTCTCGTTGTCATCGTGATCATACTTGGCGATGCTTTTTTCGTTACCCAGTACGCTTTTGGCCAGAGCGGGTGTTAACGTTAAAGCAAGCAGCGTAGCGCCGCCGATGGCGTAGGCATAGGTATGCGCCATGGGTGCAAAGATCACGCCGGCGACACCGGTGAGGGTGAAGAGTGGAATGAAGGCGATGGCGATAATCAAGCGCGATGAAAACATGGGTGGCCCCACCTCTTTGGCTGCCGCCCGAATGCGTTCGATAACGGTCAACTTTTTATTGCTGAGATGGCTAAGAATGTTCTCGGTGACGATCACGGTCGAATCAACGACAATGCCAAAGTCGACAGCACCCAGCGAAATTAAGTTGGCCGATGCACCCGTTGCAACGATGCCCATGAAGGCCATTAGAAGGGCGAGCGGAATGTTAACTGCGGTGATGAGCGCTGCCTTCGTGTGCCCCAGGAAGAGCCAGAGCACCAAAGTAACAAGTAACATGCCCACCAGAAGATTTTCGAGCACCGTGTGTGTTGTTAGCTTAACCAGGCTCGATCGGTCGTAAACGGGTAAAATATCCATGCCAGGAGGCAGTAAGTGATATTTTCGAATGTTGTCGACGCGCTCGTGTATACCCTCAAGCGTTTCGAGTGTGTTGCCGCCGGGGTACATCAACACCACGCCTTGCACCACGTCGGGGTCGTGATTGCGCCCCACCACACCCAGGCGTGGTGCGGGCCCCACGGTGACCGACGCCACATCGCGCACACGAATCGGCGTGCCATTGCTTTCAGCGATGACGATTTGACGAATATCGCGCAGTGATTTGATGAGCCCCACGCCGCGAACCACGAAGGATTGTTCGCCTAGGGTGATATAATTGCCGCCTACGTTCTGATTAGCGTTGGCGATCGCTCCACGTACTTGTTGTAAAGACAAGTTGAAAGCGCGTAGGCGATTGGGGTCAATTTCCACATGAAATTGTTTGGTAAAGCCACCGAAGCTGGTTACGCCAACGACGCCAGGCACGCGCCTGAGTTGTTTTTCCATGATCCAGTCTTGGGCTGTCTTCAGATCAGTGAGCGTATAACCTTTGCCGTACAACACGTAACGATAGACTTCGCCAATTGGACTCCAAGGCGAGAGTTCGGGTTTGGCGTTGCTTGGCAGCTCGGCAAGGTGGATGCGATTGAGCACTTCTTGTCGCGCCTGCCAATAGTTCGTGCCGCGTTTGAAATAACATTTGATGTCCGAGAGTTCAAAAAGCGATTGCGAACGCACGTGGTCAAGACCTGGCATACCCGCGAACGCAATTTCAAGCGGAATGGTGACAAAGCGCTCAACTTCTTCGGGGCTTGAGCCTTCGGGTTGAGTGATGACCTCAACCATGGGTGGCACAGGATTGGGATAGGCCTCGATGTTGAGGACTTTATAACTATAAAGACCCGCCACGACGATTGTGGCGACCATCATGCCGATCAGCAGTGGCGCGCGAAGTGAGGCGCTTACGAGCTTTTCAATCATCGCCTATTGAACCATGCCTGTGAGCAGCACTGCGCCCGCACTCACAACTTCTTCGCCGCGCTGCAGGCCTTGTTTGACCGGCAGAAAGAGTCCGCCTTCGTCTTCTTCAACGGCGACCGGGCGTCGCTCAAAAAGCTCTTTACCGTTCTTTTGTTTGCCCACGTGTACAAAGACGACCGTTTGATCACCCAAGCGGAGCAACGCGCCGCGTGAAATGGCAAGTGCGCGCTGTTCGTTGACAAAGATGGATACCGTTGCATACATTTCGGGTTTAAGTGAACGATCCGGGTTAGGCACTAGACAGCGTACTTTGGTTGAACGTGAGACCGGATCAAGTGCAAGGGCGTCAGACACCGAGATAACCTTGCCTTCGAAATGACGGTTGGGGTACGCGGTGACCTGAATGTCAACGCGCGCTCCCGTTTTGACGCGCGCAAGATCCATTTCGTATAGGTCCGCCAGCACAACGACCGGATCTAAGTTGCCGATGGTAAAAAGCTCAACGGGTGTGCCCCCCGAATATTGTCCTTGAATCTCAAAGCCAGGGTTGATGTTACGGGAGATAACCTCACCGTCGATCGGTGCACGCAAGATGTAGGTTTGCAGTGCGCCGCCTCCTGCACCTACGCCGCGTAAAAGCCGGGCCTTTTGGGTTGAACGCTGTAGTTCGGATTGTGCTTTTTTGAAGTTACTTTGTGCAGCTTCAAAGTCTTTTTGAGCGCCCGCGTGCGCCTCAAAGAGCTCTTTTTGTCTGCGGAACTCGCTTTCAGCCGCGAGCACTTCGGCTTGGGCTTTTTCAAGATCAGAATAGGCCATACCCACATCGGGTGATTCGATGGTTGCCAGTGCCTCGCCTTTTCTTACCTTTTGACCCGGTTCGGCGTCAATACGACTGACGCGACCAGTGACAGGTGAGAAGACATGCGAGACGTTGAGATCGGAAAACGTGACCTTGCCACTGGTGATTAGTTCGTTGCCGACATTGCGGAAGTCGACTTTTTCCATGACGAGTTTGGCTTCGATCACTTGGCGTGCACTGAGTGATGCCATGCCATTGGGCACTGCTTCAACGTTTCGGGATGTGTGTTTGGTTTTGCAGGCTGATAATAGACCCAATAGACCAAGTGTCACGACACGCGTAGCGGTGATTCTCATGAACGTAGCTCCAATCCGACGGTTTGCTCAAGTCGATATACAGACGTCCAAAAATCGACGGAGTCTTGCAGATATTCAAGATTGGTGTTGATAAAGGTGCGTTGTGCATCGAGAAACTCAAGCAACGAGGCAGCGCCTTTCTCATATTGAATGCGCACCAAGTCGCGCGCACGTTTCGAGGTCGCAAGTAGCTGGTTTTCCATGCGCTCCAAACGTTTTCGCGATGCCATCATCTCAGCGTGGGCTGCTTGCACCTCGGCCGCGATTTGTGAGCGAAGCTTGAGGTCTTCAAGTACTTGCACTTGGTAAACGGCTTTGGCTTTTTCGATATCACCTTGGTATTGATAAAACACGGGTAGTGGAACGGTTACGCCAACGGTTAGTGTTGGCGGCTGAAGGGCATAGGCACCTCGACCTTGGTCCATAAATTGTGCGGTCAGCGCGACTGGCGGGATGACTTGGCGTTTGGTTGAGTCTATGTTTGCGAGCGCCGACTCTTTTTGCGCAAGATTTTGCTGCAGATCGGGTCGATTCTTAATCGCGTCGTTAATCAGCTCTCCTACGGGCTTATTCATCGGTAATCCCGTTGACCGAAAACGAAGTGCGTCGTTGCTAATTTCAAAATGCGGTGCGATGCCTCGCACGCCAAGCAGGTAGGCAAGCCCTGCTTTTACAATAATCAGACCTTGCTCTGCGCTGGTTAGGTTTTGTTCGGCTTCAAGTTTGGCTGTTTCCGCTTTAGCCAAATCGGCCTCTGAAATTGCACCGGCCGCGTAACGAATGGCGGTTAATTTAAAGACCTGTTCGTATACGTCTTTAACCTCGCGTGTGAAATCTAAAAACTCTTCGGCAAAAGCTACACGCACGTACTGAGTCTTCACTTGAAATTCGAGCTGCCGAATTGCATCTTTGCGCCCGAGCTTGGCTGCCTTGTGAGCTGCTTCATAAACCTCAATACGTTTGGCGCGTTTGCCAAAAAGAAGGTCGGTGAGTGCGCCTTGGTCGTTGATGCCCGCTTGCCAGCCGTTCTTGCGACAACCGTGGTCGGCGCACGAGTCCTCTGTGGGTTGGTAGTCAAAGCTGTGAATGTAGGCGCCATTGACGAGTGGGTTTTGAATCGCACCTGCGGCGGTGACCGCACCCTTGGCTGCGTTCACATTGACTTCGGCAATGAGCGTATCCAGACCTCGTTTGCGAAGAAGTTTTAGTGCGTCGTTCAGCGTAAGAACTGCAGGGATCACTGGGTTCGTCTTTGCACGTTCAAGAATATTATCATTTGCTGACGTGGCCCTGGGCATCGTGCAGACGACTGAGACCATGCATAAAAAAGCAAGCTGTGCGCTGACAGGGGCCGTTCGGTGATGGCTCATACAAGTGCCACGTTTATCCCATACTGTTCGAAGAACTTCCATAGATTTTGGTTTTGTTAACTATAGCCAAAGCTGCAACAACATGGTCAATCGATGTTCAATTCCTGTGTTAGGCGCATCGTCGGATTTGATCATCGAATAGCGCACCTCACCCTTAAAGTGGTTGTCTACCAGGTAGTCGTTCAACGCGATGTCGATGCTGCGTAGACGTCCACCACGCTCACCCATTTTCAAATCTTGAAGGTTGGTGCGTAGGACCGCTTCGAGCTTGCGATCCATGAGAAAGTAACCGGTCTGCATATAGCCGCCAAGCGCTTTTTGCCGACTCAAGCCATCGGGCCACACCTCGCGCATGAACAACTCGGTTATGAATGTGAAGCGGTCGTATTGAATCGTCAGGTCGGTGCCCAGGCTTAGTCGATCTTCGGGTGGCAAGGGCGTCGAGGTTGTCATTGCGGTGCCGGTGACGGTTTGTGTTGCCGGAGGGTGTGCGCGATTGAAAACCGCGCCTAAGCCGAGGGCGACCCCGAGTGGAACTTTGCCCGCGTTTTTGATGTACGGCGTTTCGTCGTAAGGGATCGGATCGAGAAAGTTCACTACCAGTCGAGTGATGCCCATCATGGACGTGCCGTTGCTGTCTTGTGGCTGATTTATGCCATTGCCGTTAAAAATGCCAGCGTAGTATTCGAGGTGACCGCTCATTGGCATGCCGTATGCCATCAGGCCCATTTGGCGATCGGCGCGAAACGAGACGCTCACGGGCGAGAAATCAAACATTTGTAAGACCGGGATGGGGGTAAAAAATGCACGCGAAAAGGGCGTCAAAAACTGGCCAACGCGTAAGCCAAACTCGGGCGTCGGTTGCCAGGTCACTTCGAGATCCAATAAGCGCGAGCTCGCGCCCGAAAGTTCGGGCTGAACAAAAAAACGCAGGGTGCGATGCCAGGCCTGCGCGCGTAGGTAGGGACGAATGACCACGAAATCGAAGCTGTTATGTACGAACTCTTTTGAGCGGTATCCGGCCGTGTAGCGCAACTGGTTGAGGATACCGACGTCGAAAATAGACTCGTCGTCTACCGAGTGATATCCCAAGCCTTTGTCGAGTGATGCGTGCCAAAGTGTTTCTTTGGGCTTGTCGTGCGAGGGCATCGTTTCACCTAGACGAAGGTAGCCGGTATCTGGCGTCGGGGTTGGTGTCGTGGTGCTTGCTGTGGTGTCGTTTGGGTGTGAGCTTGTGTGCGCTTGAGCATTTACCGCGTCGAGTGGTGTTTCTGTGCCGGCGTTGTTTGTTTGTGTCCGTTCTTGTTTGGACCCTTGATCTGGTAGCGAAGGGTTATCTTGTGCTATGGCCGACGTACTCAGTGTTGAGAGTTCAAGCACCGAGAATCCCAACGCAGAAAGTCGCAGTGCTAAGAATCCCCACAGCAGGCGCCGTGCACCTGGTCGATGTCCAGCGCTTTTCACAATGGTTTCCGTGGTCGAAAAAGCCTACTAGAGTTGAGCATACACCACGAGATGTTGCTCGACGTGGGCTTTTGTTGATTTATGCCTGAGGCGAATGACGTGTTTTCCAGGCGAGGTTACCGCAAAGTTCACTGTGTGTTTTGAGCGATTTTGAAGATCGACTGAATGTACTTTGCGAACATCGCGAGGCCATCAAAAGTTTGCCTGGGTCCACCTTAACATGTGCAGGCGCCTTAATTTCAAGTTGCGTATCGCGGCCGCGATGGTGGTGCATTAACAAGTCGAAGCTGAACAAGCCTTTGCTACTGGTTGCTAAGTTGACTGCGACATTGTGTATGTATTTGACAGGGCGTAGGGGCTGTTCGGCCCATTGTTGAACGCTCGCGAGTGCAATAAGCACTGCGGCCACTGCAAACACCCATGTCAGACCGATATTCAGACTCAGTTTATCGTTCCATGATTTAGAGATTTTCGAGCGCTCCAATAGCGCTTTCGCGGGTTGGCGTGATTCTTCGCTCTTGAGACGATAGATGCGCGCAAACGCTTCGCGGACAACATGATGACCAGGGGCGATATTGCGAAAATCACTGATTGATTTTTGTAGATCAGCGGGCAGATCGGAAAGGTTTTTACGTTCCATTAGGTAAGTGTCTCCTTTAGAACAATGTCTTCAACGTCAAGCCCCAGGTGTTTGGCCGCGTCTCTGAGCTTGGCTCGACCGCGAGCATGGCGGCTTTTGACGGTGCCGACTGGGACTGAAAGAATGGCAGCCACTTCTTCGTAATGCATCGACTCCACATCGCAAAGTACGATGACTTCGCGATGTTCTGCGGCGATGTGCTTCAAACATTCTAGAAAAAGCGAGCGCGATTCTGCACGGTCGAGCTCAGCGTCGGGTGCGAGTGGCCCATGCCCGGCACCCGGTATGGCGCCATACACACTCGACCATGCCTGCATCACACGTTCTAGAAGGGCTGAGCGGCGTGTGCTTGTGCGACGAAACTCTAAGTATTCGTTGCGTGCGATGCCGCAAAGCCAACTTGCAAGTTCGCCCTGTCCGCTGAACGAGTCGAAGCGTGTGTAGGCTTTAATAAGTGCATTTTGAAATAGGTCATCGGCGGTGTCGCGTCGCGTGGTCAATGCCAGACAGAAGCGAAAGAGCCGAGGTAGGTGTGGTTTGACGGCAGACTCAAAAACGTCGTGACGTGGGGTTGGCCTTTTTTCGTTGTGGGTCAGTTCTGGCATCATCCAAATCCAGCTGGCCAATTGGTAGCATGAATCCTGACCGAGATCGGTGTTTTGTGAATGCGACTGACCATCAACATATATCGGATCGAGCAGGTTCTTGACCATTCCACATGGCTCGGGTTCGGTGGTTTGGCTTTGCATAATTACGAGACGTTATGAGGACGGGCAAAGTTCCCGTAGCGCCGGGCGGGAACTTGTCATCTGCCCTTACCGTCTTAGTGATGGACGCGAATTCTGCGTGTGTTTTATCCTCGGCGAAACCATGAAAATATCATTTAAGTATGTGAAAGAAGACATTATTTCGGGCTTTCTTGTATTTCTTATTGCGTTGCCGCTTTGCCTTGGCATTTCGATGGCTAGCGGGTTTGCGCCGATTGCCGGCATTCTAACAGCCATTATTGGTGGCGTGATGGCAACTTGGATTGGCAGTGCACCGCTTACTATTAAAGGGCCGGCTGCGGGGCTGATCGTGATTGCGCTTGGGGCGTCGACTGAACTTGGTTATAAGCGCGCACTTGCGACCATTGTGGCTGCGTCGGTTTTGCAGATCATGTTCGCGTTGCTACGTGCCGGTGCGCTTGGTGACTTTTTCCCTTCGGCGGTGGTGCACGGCATGCTGGCGGCCATTGGCATTATTATCTTTGCCAAGCAAGCCCATATCGCATTGGGAGTGACACCTCATAGTAAAGAACCGCTGACGTTGCTGGCTGAGCTACCATCAAGCATTGCTAACCTCAATCCTGAGATTGCTGTGATTGGCATCTTAAGCCTTGTTGTGTTGTTTAGTTATCCAGCACTGTCAAGACGGTTTGATTTTTTGCGTAAGGTGCCGGCGCCGCTTTTTGTTTTGTGCTTTGCGATGCCACTAGGGATCTATTTCGATCTTGAACACCACCACACTTATACGCTGAGCCATAAACTTTACGTGATCGATTCATCATTTCTGGTGACCCTACCAGCGCGTATTCAGTCGGCGATTACTTTTCCAGACTTTTCTGCGCTTTGGACTGCTACATCGATGAAGTATACCGTTATGTTTTCGCTTGTGGGTAGCATTGAGTCGTTGCTTAGCACTAAGGCGGTCGACACACTTGATCCGTTGAAGCGAACCTCGAATCTTGATCGTGACTTGCTCGCGGTGGGTACGGGAAACTTGTTATCGGGAATGCTTGGTGGTCTGCCGATGATCTCCGAGATTGTTCGCAGTACGGCTAATATCAGCTATGGCGCGAAATCACACCATTCTAATTTCTTCCACGGTGTATTCCTGCTGCTCTTCGTTGTTTTCCTGCCTGGGCTGGTGCATCGCATTCCGCTCGCTGCGTTGGCAGCGATGTTGATCGCGACGGGTGTTAGACTCGCGTCGCCCAAAGCGTTTGTTCATGCATGGAATATTGGTCGCGAACAACTGCTTGTATTTGCGATTACCACAGTGATCACCCTGGCTACCGACCTGCTGGTTGGGGTGATGGTGGGTATGGTCCTTGAGGGTGTGATTTATGTTGCTTTTGGGGCACCTCTGCGAGCATTATTTCGACCTGACCTAGACACCGTTATTAACGGCAATGCTGCGCGCATGACGGTGCGAGATTCGGCCATGTTTAGCAACTACATCAGCATTAAGCGTAGATTGGCCGATCTTGATCCCAACATTAATGACGTGGTGATCGATTTGACCCATACGCGCGTGGTTGATCATACTGCGATTAAGAATCTGAGTGCTCTGCGAGAGGAATGGTCCCGTTCTTCGCGCAAACTTGAGTTGATAGGATTAGAGGCGCACACGGCGTTTTCAGCCCACCGGCTTTCAGCGCGTCGCCGATCCCCTCAGGATAAGGTCTAGAAGAGGGTTTGATGAGCGGAGTTCACCCAGCGGACGTGAACGATGACATCCGGAATCATGAGCACGTTCTCAACGCGCTTAAAGAGGCAATCGCGCACGCGGCACATGTGTTGCCTGATCAGGGGCCTATTGGTGTTTTTATTCATCACAACACACTTCATGCGTTTCAGAACGAACCCTTTGATCATGCGCTTGCGCACGCGAAGGCCATGCTTGATGTCGAGTGTTATCTGTTGGAAGATGACTATCGCGCGGAGTTGGCTCGTGGACGCATCACCGAAGACGAATTGAGGCATGCATTCGACGCGCGTTGGAACGAGTCGGCGTCTGATGACGATGGGCATGCGCTATCGGCAAAAGCTGTGCGTTGGGCGATGTTGCGTTACGGGTTGCCTGATTTCCCACCGCAGCGTATTCGCTGGGAGGTAAGTGAGCGTCACGCCGCGCTGCGATTGCGAGCTGACATTTCTAAAGAACAGCGACAACACATGGCTCAGCGCACTCGCGAGTGGTTATGGCAGGTACGCGAAGATGAACCGGCTGTTGTGCGTGTGATTGACCTTGTTGGTGTGCGTGACTTAAGACAGTTGCGTGACGCGTGGTCGCGCGGTCAAGAAGAAGCGATCATTGCGGCGTCCTTGTGGTGTACATGTACATCGCTCGATTTTCCCGTGTTACCGCTGCCTGGTGCCGATATCGTGCGCCGCACTGGGTACCAGTATACCCTGCGTGATCTGTTGCGCGTTGCAACCGGCGAAGACGTTTGCGAGTTGATCAACCCAGTCATGATGCGTTTTTGCGCTGCTTATCTTGATGAAGGCGTTGCGCATTGGACCATGCCCGAGCGCGAGAAGGGCATGTGGCATGCGTTTGTAACACTCGAATCGACAGGGTTTATTCCGCGCCGTTCGTGGTTACGAGGCCTGTCAGAAGACGTTCAAGAGATCAAAGCCAAGGGTACATCACCCAGCGACGTGGCGTTGACGATATTGAAAGAGCTTGGGGTCGAACCCTCGGCGTATAAAACGTATATTGCACGGGTGCTTTTGGAGCTACCGGGTTGGGCTGGCATGATCGCACGACTTGAGCGACACCCGCTTGATCGAGCGCTGAATGCTCCTGCGGTGTCTTTGCTTGATTATTTGGCAATTCGTTTGCTGGTTCGTCGTCGTGCACTTGAGGATGTTGCGCGTCGTCGCTTGGCTTATCGCGGACCGCTCAGCGGCCTAAAAGCCTTCATCATGCAGCGTCTCAACGACATGACTAAAGATCGCGAGCATATCGAAGACAATGCGCTACTGAGCGCATGGCGGATCTATAACCTTGCGCAGCTTAACGGGTTGGCGTGTTTAGATTTGCTCGGGCTTACGAAAGAGCGGATCGCGCAAGTTCTTGATGTCGTGCGCTCGTTTCATGACCTGCCATTGCGGGCTACTTTTCAAAATGCCTACGAAATCCATCATCGTGATGAGACCATGGCTGCAATCAAGGCCAACCTTGCGCGACCCTTAAAGAAACGTACGGTCAACAACCCGCGTTTTCAGATTTTTTGTTGTATCGATGATCGGGAAGAAGGTTTTCGGCGTCATTTTGAAGAGTTTAGTTCGCACAACGAGACCTTCGGCGTGGCTGGTTTTTTTGGGTTCGCTATCGAATACCAAGGTCTCGACGATAGTGCGTCCGCGCCACTTTGTCCGGTGGTCGTGTCGCCAACCCATCGCGTGGACGAGCGCGCTCATCCAGACGACGAACGTCTTGCAAGAAAACGTGTTCGACGCAAGAAGCTTGCGGCACGTTTACAAAGCTTTATTCGATGGAGTACGCGATCACTCATGCTCGGGTTGGTGCTTACACCCGTGTTTGGCGTGTTTGGTTTGTTTAATCTTGCACTTCGGGTGTTGTCACCTCGATTGGCTCTGACGTTGCGACGGGCATTTGGTGAACGTTTTTTGCCAAGACCTCGCACCGAACTTCGTACTTTCAGTCAAGATGCGATTGGCCATGCCATGTATGATGCGTTGTCAACGGCGATGGCACAAGAAATCCCTGGTTTCACAGCATCCGAAAAGGCTGATCGGGTGCAAGTGCAACTTGAAAATATTGGTTTACGCAGTCGCTTTGCGAACATCATCGCGGTATTTGGTCACGGCGCGACGAGTCAGAATAACCCTCATCAGTCGGCATATGATTGCGGTGCTTGCGGTGGTCGAAACGGGTATGCGTGTGCGCGCTTGTTCGCCGAGGCAGCCAACGATTCGCGCGTGAGGGCTGTGCTACGTGAACGTGGCATCGATATTCCTGAGCACACATGGTTTATTGGAGGTTTGCACGACACCACGACCGATGATCTTACGTTGGCTGACCGACACTTGGTCCCGCAAGGGTTGCGTGAAGCGCTTCGGGAGCTTGAGAAAGCACTAAAGTATGCGTGTATGATGTCTGCGCATGAACGTTGTCGCCGATTTGAGAGTGCGCCGAGGACGCTTTCTGCGCGCGCGGCACTTCGGCATGTGGGTGGCCGCGCGCACGATTTGGGCGAACCTCGACCAGAGCTCGGCCACGCAAATAATGCAATTACGTTGATTGGACCGCGCACGCTGACGCGAGGGCTTTTTTTGGATCGGCGCGCCTTACTGATTTCGTATGAGCCCAGTTGTGATGAAACGGGCGCAGCACTGGCACGTATAATGGGTGCAGTGGTGCCCGTATGTGCAGGTATTAACCTGGAGTACTATTTTTCGCGGGTAGATAATACGACCCTTGGGGCGGGCACGAAGTTGCCGCATAATTTAGTTGCGCTTTTGGGCGTGATGGACGGTACCGAGGGCGATTTGCGCACCGGGTTACCAAAACAAATGATAGAGATTCATGAACCTTTGCGTTCACTGACGGTCATTTATGCCAACCCAGACCAAGTGTTTAGTATTATTAAAGCCAATCAGGAACTTGAGTCATTCTTTTGTAATCATTGGGTTCGACTTGTGTGTATCGATCCGTGTGATCAGTCGATGCATTTGTTTAAGGGGTCAACGTTTACCTCGTATGAACCGCCGGCTAAACAATTTCAGGTAGTCGGTTCATCGCGCGCATATTATGCAGGCCATTTGGATGGTTTGCCGCCTGCACTAATCGATTCCGAGCTTGCGCTTACCGCGCCAACTTCGACAACCCCTAAGATGCAGCAAGCAAACACAGTGGACGAACAAACGCATGCTGCATAGCCACTTAACAGATGTCGTGACGATTGTGGTGGTGCTTGCCCCAGCACTGTCGATGCTTGCCTTTGTTGTGTTGAGCATCGTTGGCTTGCTGGGTCCAATGCCAAGTGAACGACTTACGCGTACGATCACGATTAGCGCGCTTTTGGGTTCATTCGTGGCGGCGTTGCTGGTGTTTGTGACGCTGGCTGAACGCCATTGGGCGCCGCTGCATATACCGCTCGGTATTTGGTTTTCGACCCCTCATTATAAGTTTCATTTGGCATTTCATTTGGATCTTTATTCGTCGACGATGCTGCTTTTGACGACTGTGGTCACTTTGCTTGCCGCGAAGTTCTCGGGAACGTATTTGCACCGCGAGCCGGGGTTTACACGTTTCTTTATGCTGCTTTCGATCTTTTCGACCGGCATGCAACTCTTGGTATTGGCTGGCACTTTTGACTTGTTATTTGTGGGTTGGGAACTTGTGGGTCTTTCGTCCGTGCTGCTTGTGGCGTTTTATAACGATCGCATCGCACCTTTAAAGGCGTCGCTGCGTATTTTTATTATTTATCGCCTTTGCGATTTGGGATTGCTTGTTGGCAATTCTTTTTTGCATCGGGCGGGCCATGGTCCTGAAATTGGCGACTTGCACGCCGAGATGATCAGCCCTTTTTGGGCAACCGTGATCGGGCTGTGCTTTTTGCTCGCGACCATTGGCAAATCTGCACAGTTTCCTTTGGGTGGTTGGCTTCCTCGCGCCATGGAAGGCCCCACATCGTCGAGTGCACTTTTTTACGGTGCACTGTCGGTGCATGCGGGCGTCTATCTGTTGCTGCGCGCCGGTCCGGTGCTTGATCGATCAATGATCGCGTCGTCTGCGATTGCCGTGGTGGGTCTATCGACTGCTTTTATGGGGACGCTGTGCTGGCGTGTGCAAGCGGATGTGAAAAGTGAACTGGCGTTTGCAACGATGACGCAAGTTGGGCTGATGGTGGCGGAAATTGGTCTTGGTTTTCGACGTTTTGTGCTTTTACATTTGGTAGCGCACGCGTGTTTGCGCACTTATCAGTTATTACGTTCGCCCTCGGCGCTGGCCGACGTTAATGCGATTCGTTTTGCACAGGACGCGGTAAGTCGTCGCGGTGCAGGGCCGTTCATTGACCACTTGCCGAAAACCTGGCGACATGCGCTTTACCGGCTCGCGTGGGAACGTTTTCAGCTGGATGTTTTTGAAAGCACAATCACCGCGCCTGTTAATCGGCTTACCCAGGTGCTTGCCAAGCAAGAAGAGCGGTTTACTCATTTTGTTGACGATCAACTGGCCAAAAAAATACAGCAAGTAGGCGCCAAAAAAGATTTGATGGGTGCGGCTCAGTCGCCTGAGGATCGACAGCGATGAAACTGCATCTGGCGCTTGTTAGTCTGTTGATTGCCTGTATGGGTTTTGGCGCGCTAAGCTTGCAGCGAACCGATAAGCGTACTCGCATCGTTGCGCGTTGTTTTGCCGCTTTAGGTGTTGTTGTCAGCTTTATTGCGATGTGTTTATACGTGCAGAAGGGGGATTCTGTACAAAACATCGATACATGGGTGGTGGTTCAAGGCGTGTGGGCCATTCATCTAGGGCTGGATGGCACCAGCAGCACGCTGCTGACGCTTGCGTATGTGATTTATGCGGCGCTTACGATGGCTGCCCCCCACAGTTATGTGACGCGCAAAGCACTGCAAGCGGGTGCGTTGACCATGGTGGGCGTGGTGGGTGTGCTTTGTGCATGGGATTTGGTTACCTTTGCTGTGGCGTGGTTTCTGACGGCGCTACCTCTTTATCTTTCGGCACGTCGACAACGCCGCACGCAGGGTACTTATGCAATTGGGTCACTCAATCTAGCGTTCTGGGGAAGCGTGTTGCCGCTTATAGGCGCTGTTGTGATCATCGCCGTGGCCCATGGGGGGGATGGAACACATTATCCCTTGTCGCTTCAACTGGACGATAGCAAACCGATCGCGCTTTCATGGCAGTACGTGGCCTTTTATTTGCTCGCGGTGTCTGCGTTCATTCGCGCGGCTGTGATTCCCTTTCACGCGTCGCTGCCACGAGTGGTACAGCACGGCCCATTTATTTCGGGAACGTTGCTTGCAGGCACACAACTGGGGTTGGTGCTTTTTATTCGACTCGGTGCGCACGTGTTGCCCACAGCAAGTTACGAATGTTTGCCATTTGTAGGTTGGCTTGGGCTCTATTCAACCGTGCTCGCAGCGTTGGTGGCTACTGCACAAAAGGATCTGAGACAGATTGTTGCGTATATCATTATCAGTCAGTCGGGCCTTGCAATGGTTGGCGTTGCATCGCTAAACGAGCAGGGCGTGGCCGGTGCCCTTTTACAAAGTGTAACCACGGGCCTTGGCGCGGTGGGGCTAATGCTTTTGTCGTGGTCGCTGGCCGATCGCACCGCAACCACCGATGTGACGCGGCTCGGCGGATTGGTAAAACAAAGCCCGCGTTTTGCGGCGCTGTGGTTTACGCTGGGTATCGTGACGATTGGTTTGCCGGGCACGCTTGGGTTCATCGCCGAGGATTTGCTGGTGCAAGGTATCTTGGGGCAACACCCGGTGCTCGCGTTGTTGTTCATTTTGGCCACCGCGCTCAACGCGATTGCGTTTTTGCGAGGCTTCTATCGCGCTTTTTTGGGGCCACCGGGGCGCGTTGAACTTGGCGCATTGCCGGTGTCAGTGCACGATTTGGTTTTTCGCGAACGTGTGGTGGCACTGGTGCTGATTGCGTTGGTGATTGGCGGCGGACTTTATCCGCAGCCCTTGCTCGATCATATTTCAGGTACAGTGGAAACGATCGTGCGACTTTCGCGCTAAATGGCCCTAAAAAGAGCCATTGGGGCGTCTCTTGTGCTATACTACGGCCTCGATGTTTGCGTTTGAGTCCAAGTTGGGTCGCCGTTTTGTGGGCGTTGTTGAACGTAGCGAGGAGCTGCATGCTGCGATCAAAGCGTTCGCCGAGAAGCATGATATTCAGGCAGCGTCGATTCGTGTGATGGGCGCGCTCAAGTGGGCTGAGCTTACGCACGATCATGATGCTAAACCCACCCGCATTGATCAGCCGTGCCAAATCGTGGCGCTTAGCGGTTTTATTTCGATGCAAGACGATGTGCTGATGCTTCGACTGCAGGGTGCGTTGATGTTGAGCACATCTGCGGGGCCAAGTCTGGTGGGCGGTTATTTGAGCGAAGCAGAAGTGGCGCTTTGCGAAGTGGTTCTCGAAACGTTTGATGACATCGAACTGATGCGTTCGTTTGATGCGAACACAGGTGTGTCGGCATGGCTTTCGCCGCAATCAAGTTCGCATATTGAGGCGATTCGACCTCCGCCGACGCCTTTGCCGCCTGATGCTGCGACAGGGGATTTGTCGTGGGCGGCGGTGGTTGCCAAAGTGAGCGCCGACGAGAACAAAAAGCGCATCGAAGAAGTTGAGCGCAACACCTGGCCGGTGCGCTCGGGCAAAGTGCAACCGATCGCCACACAACGGCTTGACCGGCATACCTTACCAGCGACCAAACATGTGAAGCCTGAACCCAAACGCGGTGACGAGTTGGTGCATCCTGTGTTTGGCAAATGTTTTATCGAGACTCAGCCCGTCAATGGCACCGTGCGCATTCGTTTAGGCAACGGAACGCGCAAAACAATCAAGCTTGATATGTTTGAAGTAGAGGCCCAGGTTCAAGAACACGGCAAGGGTAGTTTTCACCTGCTGCCCAAAGTTGCAATATGATCAGCCACGCGACTGATCAGTATTGATGGATGGTGACGGATCTCTAGAATGTATCGGTGCATGGTACACATGCGTCGACAGGTTGTTCAGGCAAAAAGCATGCGGTTTGAATGTCTTTATATTCGCTTACGTTGTTTACAACGCTGTTTGCCAGCGTTGTGCAAAACGCATGAGTAAAGGCGCGTGCCTTATCTTGCGTGATCACGCATAGGTCTTTGCTATCGGTATTCGCGCCAATGACTGTAGACGTCCAATAGGAGATTTGACTGGTGGTTGCGACATTGTCTGGTCCAACGCCGAATCGCGGAAAATCAGCATTCCTCATCACTTGGGTTGTGATTCTGAGTCTGGGTTGTTTGATGTCATTGATTTCAAGGTACTTTGCACCCTTGGGTTTTGCAGATTGAACTGTTCGTACAGCTTCATTGACCGCTTGCAAGAAGAAGGGTTCGAGCAACTCGCGTTCATATTTCGATGAAGGATTTCTTAGTTTATACGATGCGACAAGCATGATGCGTGCTTTTGCGCAAAGATGTGGCGACGCGCAGTTGCTGCTCGTGGCTTCAGCAGCGATTTCGTTTGTGTTGATCGACGAAAGTGCAGTGTCTTCACTTGGCGTGCATGCAGTCGCTAGGATCAGCGGACCCAATATTGACAAGAAAATTCGCATCAAAGCTGGATTAACATTATCAAGCACGATTGCGGATGTATCAGACTAATTGCGAAATGCAAATGATTAGTCTGGGCTGGATACACCTTTTTTGGGGGCTGGTGGGCATCTCACGACTTGTTCAAAACTGTCTGAGACTTCATTACCGCTTTTCATCAGGTTTCGGCATGCCGAGACGTCATAGGGGTCGAGGGTTGATTTTGGCTCGCAAACGCCCGCTCGTAGCAATGCCAAAGCACAGTTTTCGAACTTACGATAGGGCGTGTCGTTCGAAAGCTCTTGCTTGACCAAGGGATCGTTGCAATCCAGGCCGTCGATCGTTAGCACTGAATAAAGCAGGGGGTTGGATTCGTTGTAAGCAAACGTGTATTTGGCGTTGTAGATATTGGAGCCACTAAAACCAAAATGTTGAACAATGATGCGATGCGTTTTGGCGGTGTCGTAGTCATCAAAGAACACCCCCGCTGCATTAATTAATCGATCTTGGCGTGTTTCGAGTGCCGTTGGAAATTGGGCGACCGCGACCACGTGCTGCAGCGCCCGCGTAAAGGCGCTACAAGGCGCCTCTTTAAGATCGCTGCGACGTGTTCTTTTGCACGGCGTGATTTTGTCGTTTTCAGTGCTTAGTTCATCCGCGGGTTGTTCGGCTTCGCAGGCCACCATTGCAATCGACGCGAGCATTGATGTCGCAATGCGCGTGTATAAGGGGATGGTGGGCGTGCGCTGCATGGTCGATCATTGTAAGCGTTCCACGTATCCTACATATCGGTCAAGCACTTACATGTGACGAATGTGTGACGGAGATTTTGCGCGCCAATTAGCCGTCTAGGCGCACGCGCGGATCGATCGCAGCGACGCCCAGATCGGCGAGCAGATTGCCCACCTGAACCATGACGCAGGCAATGATGACGATCGCGAGCACCATCGGGAAATCGGGTGTGTAGATCGATTCGATTGCTAAGCGCCCCATCCCTGGCCACGAGAAGATGGTCTCGGTGACGATCGCGCCCGACACCAGCATCGGCAGTTGCATGCCAATCATGGTGATGATGGGCAGCATCGCGTTAGGCGTCGCGTGTAAGATAAGCGTGCGCAGTGGACCAGCGCCTTTGGCGCGCGCGGTGCGAATATAGTCTTGGTTGAGAATGTCTAATAACTCCGAGCGCATCATGCGCGCGTAGTTTGAGGCACCAAGAATGGCAAGCGTGATCGCAGGCAAAAGTGCATGGCGCATTTGGTCGGTAAACCCGACACCCAGCCCGCCGACAGGAAACCATCCCAAACGAAAGGCGACGACGTCGAGCAAAAACAATCCCCAAATAAACGAAGGTGTGCTGACGCCTAAGAATGACACGGCCATCAACGTTCTATCGACAACGGTGCGTTTGAGGGCCGCTGCGATTAGCCCGATGAGCAGGCCAACGTGCAACTCGATCAGCATGGCCAGGCCGCCCAGCAGCGCGGTACGTGGCAAACGCGTTTTGATGGTTTCCCAAACGGGGCGGTGATCGCGAAACGAATCGCCCAGATGACCGTGCGCTAGATCATTCATCAATTTGAAATAACGCATATGCAGCGGTTTATCGAGACCGTGTGCGTGGCGAAAGGCTTCCACTTGTGAAGCTTGTGCACGCGGCCCAAGTTGCGCCATCGCCGGGTCGCCGATCATGTTGAGTAAGACGAACACAACGCTGACCACGGCCCAAAGCACGAAGACTGCCCAAAATACGCGTTTGATCAGATACTGAATCATGGTTTGTGATCTTTCTTAAAACGCACTTTGGGTAGATCGAGCCATACGTCGCGTACGTATTGGGGCCAGACCGGGTGCTGGTAGAAGTTTTTCACATAAGGTTGCCAACCGATCATGTCTTTTTGATTCCAGATAAAGGCCCAGGGAGCGTCTTTCACAATGAGTTGTTGTGCCTTAACATAAAGTTTGCGGCGCTTTTCGAGGTTTTGTTCGACGCGTGCTTTGTCGAGCAATTTGTCGAGTTTGGGGTTGCGATAAAAACTGCGATTTTCTGAGTCACGTGGATGGATGGCGCGACTGTGAAAGAGCGTGTCTAAGAAATCAGATGGATCGGGGAAATCTTGTAGCCACCCGGTAACAAAAAGCTGTGCGGTTTTTTCTTTCGCGGTGGATTCAAGATAAACCGGAAAAGAGACGGGTTTGAGTTCGACCTTGATGCCTATTTTTGCCAAGTCAGACTGGATGAGTTCGCCAAGTTTGTTGGCACTTTGGCTTTCCTGCGTCCACATCGTGACCGGTGTATTGATGCCGCGAGGGTAACCGGCGAGTGCCATTTCGCGCTTGGCTTCTATTGGATCATACACTTGCAGGCCTTCAAGTTGTTCGTCGTAACCGAGCAGGCCTGGCGGCAGTGGCTGGCCGGCGATATGAATGCGATGGTTGAGCGCACGCTCCCACCACGGCCGGTTGATGGCAAAGGATACCGCGCGGCGCACATGCACATTGTTGAAGGGCGCCATCTCGCAGTTCATGGCCAAACCCCATATGGTGATGCTCGGCTCTTCAACAAGATAGGGCTGCCATGACTTGTTGGTTTTAAAAAAGAGATAGTCAGCAAGCGGAAAACTGTCGAGGATATCGAGCTCGCCGTTGCGAAAGCGGCGCACCGCGGTGTCGGCAGACACGTTGAGCTGCATTACCATGCGATCAAGATAGGGTTTGCCGGCTTCGTGATAATCTTTGTTGCGAACAAAAATCAACTGAACACCGGGCTCCCACGATTCAAGTTTAAAGGGCCCCGTTCCCACTGTTTTGCCGCTGAGCGGTTGGGGCTGAAAGCCATACACTTCGCGTGGCACCGGATGCGAAAAGGTCATGGCGAGTGCGTGCAAGAAAGTTTGATCGGGCTTAGTAAGCTCAAACTCGATTGTGTAGGGTTCAAGGACGCGAATGCCCTCCACGCCAACGCTAGAACCATCGCGGTACGCTTCCACGCCCTTGATGAGCGCAAAGAAGGGGTAAGCGGGCGAGCCTGTCTTTTTATTGAGCACCCGTTCAATCGACCATTTGACGTCGTCGGCGGTGATTTCACGGCCGTTATGAAAACGTGATCCCTTTTTAAGTTTGAGGTGGAAGATGCGGCCGTCTTTAGAAACCTCGGGCAAAGCCTCAGCAAGCCTCGGGACGAGGTTAGCGTCTTGGTCGTAGTCTAAGAGGCCGTCAAAAACGAGCTTCGCTGCAGCGACAGATACCACGTCGAAAGCGACGTGCGGATCGAGCGTGCGAATGTCGGTGGACGTGTCGAAGGTTAAGGTGCCGCCGTGTATAGGTTCGGTGTTGCCAGCGCCTACGAATCGCGGGTGCTGTGGTGCGGGCGGGCAACCCAAGAGCAAAGCGATCAATGACAGAAGTCCTGTTTTAAGCGCTGGGCTAAGTTTAGCGTTGCGGGGTTTAGCGTAGCGGGGTTTAGGGTTGCGGGTCGAGTGCATCGCGCAGGCCCTCCCCAAGCAAGTTGAAACCAAACACAACGAACACAATCAGAATGCCAGGCAGCGCGACCAAACGTGGTGAGTGCGTCATCAGCGCTTGTGCGTCACGCAGCATCGAACCCCAGCTTGACTGTGGGGGCTGCACACCGATGCCTAAAAACGACATCGCAG
>JBGAKI010000079.1:0-12797 GCA_044224525.1 Polyangiales bacterium
TGCTTGGTTGAGTTGCTCAAGCGCGCGATCGGCAAGCTCTTCACAAATGCGGCGGGTGCGATCGCGTCTGAGCGACTTTTCAAGTGCGGTGAGCTCGGGGTCGTAGGTGAGCGCGACTTTGGGCAAGATCAAATGCCAGCGTCGTGCCACATCATCAAGCGTGGCCGTGAGGGTGTGGTGCAATGCGTCGTCGGCCGCGGCAAGTTTGGCCACCGTAGGAAACTCGGGATGTGTTTCCATGATGCGCAGCTGGTATTCGCTTAGCGCTTCACGCACGTAACCGTTCGTGTCGAGCGCAGTGACATGGGTGTGGTAGATGTCTGCGATACGGCGTTCGATAATCGATTCGCCAAGACTTTCTTTCTTTTCTGCCGTCGCAACCCCATTAATTATGATTGCGCCAATCGAGATCGGTAAACACACGTCTTGAGGAACGCTTGGTTGCACTGATTGTAGCAGCGCATCTCGCACGTAGGGGCTACCTAACACCCATGGGCCGATGCTTCGATCACTTCGGCGTTGGATGGCGGTTGAGCTTGTGTCGTCGAGCACGCGAAAAACACAACGCCGCGCGTCAAGTTCAAGCACTTCGCTCATGCGTTGAAAACGGGGGCCTTGAAAAAGGAGCCAGCCGTAAAGTTCTGGTTGGGGCCGAATGCCGAGAGACTTTTGCGGTGCATCAAAGGCTTGCGTTGCAAGTTCCTTCTTTTCGGGATGAAGAATGAATGTTGCGGAAAAGTGCGCGGTGCGAAAGCCATCCATCGACGTGTAAATGCCGGTTTCGATCACGCGGCGCTTGGCCTTCGCGGCGCCTTGCGTTTCGCGCATCAGCGCGCGAACTTCGATTTCAAGACCGCTTACGCTAACGACAATGGGCCGGCGCAGCTCAATGCTTTCGATGCGTAACGGGAAGTCGAAAGCCTCACCGGCAACCAGCGACACGGCTTGCGACATGGCTTCAAGGCCAAACACGGTGGGAAATAAATACGATCCGCGAAAGTCGTGATCATAAAGATAAGGGTCTTTATCGAGTGAGAGCGTGGTGCGGGCGATGAGCTCCACATCAGGTTGATACGAGACAATATTTTCAATGAAGCGGTCGAGTTTGGCGTCGTGCATCAGGCGTAAACACTCTTCTCTGGTCTGGGAATCAGGCCATGTGTCCAAGCCTCCGAGGCGCGCGCTGACAACCACTTGGCGTGAACCGGGGTCGTTGAGCGCAAGGTCAACAAAGCGCGAGGTGCCCTCGTCGGGGGCGATGGCGTCGATGCCCATGCTTTGGAGCTTATCAAGACTACCGAGCTCGGCGCCCATGCCGATTTCATCCCAAACGCTGTAGGCGACGCATACGCTTTGGGTCAGCGAATGTTTCGCCGTGAACTCGGCAAGCATTGAATCGACCAACTCGTTGGCAAAGCCATACCAAGCATTGCCTGGCATGCCAGTGATGCCGATGATCGATGTCAACGCGACAAAAAGTTTAGGCGGCTGATCACCGAGTGCGTCGATCAGGTGCGCGGCGCCTCGCACCTTGGGGCCCATTTCGTCGAGCGCCAAGCGCGCGTCTGCAAAGAGCACGCGGCGTGGGCTATTTTTGCCTGCGCCGTGCATTTGCCACTGCCGCAAGCACGTGTTTGACATCGCCGGGTTGATTGACGTCGCACTGATAGTAGCGGGCGCGAATGCCGGCTTGCGCAAATTGTTCGAGCGTGGCGAGAATGGCGAGCGAACTCTTGGTTTGTGGGTTGGCTTCGGGGTGAGCGGAGCTACCGAGCAGCGCAAAATGCGCGCCGGTTTTTTTGGCGAGCGCCAGCGCGCAGGCGGCCGTAATGCCGCGCGCGCCACCGGTGACAACGACCACGTCTTTTTGATCGATCGTGTGTGTGCGCGGCTGATAGCGGCTTGGGTCCTGAACGCGGGCCGCGAAGGTCGTGCGTTTGCCCTTCGCATCGTACTCGGCCGAGCTAAAGTGCGCAGCTTGGCCAAACTCACCGAGCAGCGCTGAAAGCTGCTTATTTTGAAGCGATTCAAAGCGCACATGGCGAACAAAAAGTGTTGGCTCTTCAAGGTGCAGGCTTGCCGCCCAGGCGTGCGTGCTGGGCACGATGGCTTGCGCGGGCGCAATTTCGACCAATGCGACTGACACTTTGGGGGCTGACGCAAGTGCTTTGATTTGATGTGCCAGCTTGGTTAACTTTTCAACGAGCGCTTGCAACATATGCGCGCGATCGGCATGGGGTGCTTCGTCGAAGGTTTCGCCAAAAAAAGCCATCAAATGGACAGGTGCGCTTGACGCAGTGTCGACCGCTTCGTTGCTCAGCGAAATCGACTCGACGCTTGCACCAAAACCCATCAGTTGTCGCTCAAGAGCGTCTTTGGTTTTGTCGCTCAGCACGTGGCTGTCGGCCAATAACACACGCGCGCCTGCGAAGGTTTCTTGAAGAGACTTTTCGGCGACGAGCGGTGTTGCTATTTTTTCGATGGCGAAATTGCGCACCCAGCGTTGCCGAGGCGCGTGTTTGCTTATCGCGATGGGTTTGCTTGAACGTGAAGTGGGTGATTCGCTTTCAGTCGCCGCTGGGTCAGCGGGCTGAGATCCTTGTGGCGGCAAGGTGGCGCGCGCTTTGTCGAGAGCGTCGGCGATGTCGCTGAGGCGGGCGTTGGCGAACTGCATGGGGTCGACGAGTTCAGCGACGCCGATTTGTTTGGCTGCTTCGCCGACGATTTCTGCGGCTTTGATGGAATCGAGGTTTAGGTCGTCGAGGACGCGGTGTTGCATCTCGATGCTTGCTGGGGGAAAGCCGGTGCGGCGCGCGGCAAGCTCGACGATGACGCGATCAGAGGGAAGCGTGGTGGGTAGTGAGCTTGTTTGCGCGACCGGGACCGCGGCAAGCTTTTCGATGGCTTCGTCTTGGGCGGCACGAAGTGATTGATGCATTTTGCTTGAAGCATCGGGTGGCGGCAGCATGGTGCGGTCTTTTTGAGGCGACGCTTTTTCTGCGAGTGCAACAATGGGTGCTGCGGTTTTGGATGTGGCAAGCGTTGCAAGCGGGTGTGATTCCAGATCGATTTCAATGATGTCGCGCAGATACGCGCCGCGTTCGCGCAAATAGGCGGTGAGTACTTCGGGTGAAAGGCCCGTGGCAAGTGCCATCGCGCCGGTGACAAAACCTTCGGACCATGGGGATGTGCCCGCTTGCGCTGAGTTTGAACTGAATGCAGTTTGCCAGGCTGTGGCATTTGCTTCGTCGAGCTCGTTGACGGTGAAGGGCCGCTCGCAGGGGTTTTCGATGAAGGACATGTCGCTTGCAGCGACAAAGGGTCGAATAAGCCTGCCTTCGTGCAAACGCGAGAAGTCGATGTTTGCGCCAAGTGCGAATGCCGCGCCGATGGCAAGGCTCGCGCTTTGATCGCTGAGCGGTTGTGGTTCAACCGGCAACGCGATGGGCGCATTTTTGGTGCTGGCTGTGCTTTCCTCGATGAGGCTGCTCAAGATGCGGCTTGGGCCAAGCTCAAGAATCAGATCGCAGCTTGCGCTAAGATTGGTTGCTAGCGCGACAAAGTTCACCGATGAGAGCATTTGCGTTGCGACGAAGTCTCCGATGGCGCCTGCTGGGTTGATCGGATCTCCGTGCATGCATGACAAGATGGTGGTGGTTGAGGATGCAAAGGTTTTGTTTGCGATCGCATGTGCCTTGAGGCCTTCGGCGGCGCTAAGCATCAGTGGCGAGTGAAAAGCGCCCGATACGCGCAAGGGTCGCGCGCTTAGTTTGCGCGTTTGCGCCGAGGCTTGGGCGGCTTCGATGGCGCGCACATCACCTGAGAGCACTGCTTGTGTGGGGCTGTTGATGTTGGCGACCACAAGCGTGGTGTTGGTTGTGGCGTTGATCTCGTTTGCCATGCGCGCAGCTTCGTCGCCGGTGGCTCTGAGTGCGAGCATGCCGCCCGAGGGTGTGGCTGCCATGGCGCTGCCGCGCAATCCAGCCAACTGAATAAGTGTTTTTGCGTCGATGCTGCCTGCGGCGTAAAGCGCCGTGAGTTCGCCTAAACTGTGACCTGCGACTACATGCGCTTTGAGCCCAAGGTGCTTGAGCCGTTCAAACCACAATAAACTGACAAAGGCGATCGCGGGTTGTGCAATGCGTGTTTTGGTTAATGCCGTGAGCCATGCGTCGTCGTTGGTAACGGCGCGTTCAGGCAGGTGCGCAAGATGTTCACCGATCGGATCACACCCCACCTCGGCAAGCCATGCGTCAGCGGCTGACAACAAGTCGCGTGCCCAAGCAAAACGTGTGAGCAGTGTGCGCGCCATGCCAAGTTGCTGCGCGCCTTGGCCAGCAAAGACGAAACCAAGTTTAGGTTGCTCGTTCGATTTCAGATGCGTGATCCAAACACGCTTGCATGGCGACACGTAACGCTCGCTTGGCTTGAGCGGTGATGCGCTAAGTCGATCGACCGCGTCGCGTAAGAACTCAACGAGTTCTTCCGGTGTGTGCACCGTGAATGCAGCGCGCACGGGGTGGTCTGGATTGAGATCGCGAATGAGATTTGCGCTTAGGTCGGCAAGTTCGGCGATGCTTGCCGTGTGAGCGAGCACGGCGGCATTTTTAAACTGTGTAAGCAAAGTGCTTAGGTTAGGCGCCGAGAAAAGGAAAAGCTCGTGGCGTTGATATGAACCAAGCAAGGTTTCTTCGTTGATCGAGGGCGCGAACTTGTCGCTTGGTGCGTCGCCCGATTCAAGTGTGACGTGGCTGTTGATGCCGCCAAAGCCCATCGCCGAAACGCCGGCGCGCAACGTGTCGGACGCGGGGCGTTTTTCACCGCTAATCAGCGGATATAAACACGAGGCTTGATCGGCAAATGACGCGTTTGGACGCTCGCAACCTGCGGTGGGCGGAAGCACACGGCGGTTCACCGCGATCACGGCTTTGATGAAACCGCCTACGCCGGCCGCGGCTTTGGTGTGGCCGCAGATTGACTTGAACGAAGTCATGCCCACTTTGCGCGCGGGTGGCTCGCCAAAGTTAGCGAGCGCTTGCGCGATGCCTTCAAGTTCAACTTTGTCGCCGACGCGCGTGCCGGTGCCGTGGCCTTCAATAAAATCGAGCGTGTGCGGGCTGTAGCCGGCGCGTTCATATGCGCGTGTGATCGCAAGCGCCTGGCCCGATGATTTGGGCGCGGTGATGCCGCCCTTGCCGTCGGATGAAATGCCCCACCCTTTGAGCACCGCATAAACATTGTCGCCGTCGCGGCGTGCGTCGCTTAAGCGCTTGAGGATCACGACGCCGGCGCCTTCGCCTGGCATGAAGCCGTTGCCGGCTTCGTCGTAGACGCGCATCTCGGTGGCGGTGAGTGCGCCGGCTTTGGCAAAACCGATCAGTTCAAAGGGGTCGAGGCTAACATCGACGCCACCCGCGATCGCGAGGTCAAGGTCGCCGTTTGCAAGTGCGTTGGCCGCGGTGGCCACTGCAATCAGCGACGATGAACACGCGCCATCAACCGTGTAGCCGCCGCCGTGTAGATCTAAGAAATTACAAATACGGCCCGCGATGGTGTTGGCAAGCGAGCCGGCGAGCGTGTCTTCGTTGACGGGTTGAAAGACCGACTTGAAACGCGTTTCGGCCATGCGCAAGATCTGTGCGGTCATGTCGCTTGGCAGCTGCATCGTGCTTGCGGTGTCGACCAGTGTGCGTGCGACGAATGGCCAACGCAGGCGCATGGTTTGCGCGCGCGTGTGCTCGCCGGTGAGCGTGTTGCCGATCACAACGCCGGTGCGCTCTTTGGGCACGCGTGTGTCGTTTAGGCCAGAATCATTGAGCGCGTCGAGTGTGACTTCGAGCGCCAGCCAATGCACGATGTCAGTCGAGTTGGCGCTTTGTTCGGGGATGCGGCGCGTGCGCCAGTCGAAAGCGAAGCCATCGATAACCGCAGCGCGGGCGCTATAACTTTTGTCGGGCGTTTTGGGGTCGGCGTCGAAATAGTCGCCGGGCGGCATGCGCACGTCGGGCATGCGCCTGAACGCCTGCCTGCGCGCCAAAATGTTTTCCCATAGTTCCTGGGGGTTTTTGGCACCAGGGTAACGACAGCCTATGCCGATTACAGCAATCGCATCGTGTGAGGGCGTTTTTGAAGCACGTCCTTTAACCGTCATTCAGCTCCCCAACAAAAGCCCTGTCGAACCACCACGATAGGTAACTGCGTTCGACGCGACTGCCGCTTTTGTTCCCAAGCTAAGTATAGATCACGATCACGTGCCGATCGAATCTAGGAGCACAATTTTCACAGGTTAGACACAAGAAAATGGTTCAGCAAGGCAAATCGGTGCGGAAAAATTTCGGTTGGGTAAAGTTTTCTTGTTTAGCTGGATAAATGAATGTCACGCGAAGTCTGTATGATGCCAATCGATTCGATGTGGATACGTTTTGTGTTGCGAGGTCAGGTGGTAAGTTGAGCTGAGTCCGGCGGGGGAGGCTCAAACCCGCTCACTTGTCGTCGCTACGCCTTCGGCTTCGCGAATCGTTCGCTACTGTTTGAACCTCCCGAGACGGGCTCTGCTCACCTTGGGGTTTTCTTAGGAACGGGGGCTATAAGTATACATAGATATTGAGTTTTTTTGTTTTGATCCTGTCCCCGACGAATTGCAGACAACCTGTTGGACAAAGTGGCGATAACTTAGTAAGTCGGGTATGGCGCTTGTTGTTGATGGCGCGACCGATATGGGATACGGGACACGGAAACGGATCGAGGAGAATTATATGCGTCATGTTGCCAAATTGCAGGTAGTCGTCGGGTTTACAAGTGCTTTGCTCGTGAGCGCGTGTGGTGGTGGAAAAAGCTACCAGGCAGTGCGCGGCTCGCAGTCGCCGGGCTTGGACACCGCGGCGTATTCAACAACGCTTGATCGTTACGACTTGCAACAGGCCTTGCACGAGAACCTTGTGAAGCTGTGGGCTTCGCCTGTGACCAAACAATGGCAGGCGGAAAACAAAAATGGCAAAAAGCCGACGGCGGGTGTGATGCCGATGCGCAACGAAACCAGCGAACACATCGAAGGTTCGCTTGATGCGTTGATCAGCGATATCGAAACCGAGATGGTTAACTCGAGTTTGTTTCGCGTCGTGAGCCTTGAAAATCAACCCAAGCTTATTGCGCAGGTGCGCAGCCAGCAAGACGCGGTGTTTGACGCGAGCAACGTGGCCGCGTTCGGCAAACAGCTTGGCGTGAAATATATTATCACGGGCAAGGTGTTCACCGTTGACGAGCGTGCGGTGGATTCACGTCGCGTGCAGTATTTTATGTTCATGCAAGCGGTCGATGTGGCGACCAGCGAGATTCTTTTTCAGAACAAGGTAGCGATCACCAAAGCCATCGTTCCCAAAGACTAATGGCTAGCACTTTGTGGTTAGTGGAGCCGCGTTTGTGACGAAGCACCCTTTTGCATCGACATCGCTTGGCCTTTACAACGCTGCGTTGATTTGGGCGCTGCCCGCTTTGTTTTGTGCGGCGTGCAGTGGTGGGCATGCGGCGCATACGGAAACGGCGCGACGGGCACTTGATTATGGCGATCCACATCAAGCGCTGGTCGCGCTGAACAAAGAGCTTGGCGTTAAGTCGTCGAAAGAAATCCCAGCGGGCTTAGACGATGGCAAGGTGCTGTTTTTGCTTGATCGCGCGATGGTGCTTCAGCAGATGCGGGCCTATGAATATTCGAGCAAAGATCTTGAGGTGTCTGATAAGAACATCGAGATTTTAGATTTTTCGCGCAAGGGCATGCACGACTTGGGTAAGTACCTTTATTCAGACGATACGGGTCCTTATAAAGCGCCGGCATATGAAAAGCTGATGATCAACACGGTCAACATGCTTAACTACCTAACGCGCGGTGATTTGGCCGGCGCGCGCGTTGAAGCGCGGCGCTTTGCAGTGATGGAGGACTACATCGTCGATCACGAGGATCCGGCGGTGACGGTGCTACCGCTTGGTCGGTATGTCGCAGGTTATGTAAACGAAGCGAGCGGACGATCGGACGAAGCGAAGATCTATTATAAAGAGGCGGCCAAAAACCAAGTGCTTGGCGAGCTTGTGAAGCAGACTTTTAAGAAGGCCCCGTGTCAACATCAACAAGGTTGTGGCGAGCTTTTGGTGGCGATGGCGTATGGGCGTGTGCCCGCCAAAGTTGCCAAGCGCATTCCGATTGGTGCAGCTGCGGTGATCGCTGGCTCGTTGATTACGCCCGCTGATAATGACTTGATTGCACAAGGCGCCGTAAGCTGGGTGATTTATCCAGCGTTGCAGCGACGCGCGAACGTGATGAACCCGCAGCTTTTCTTGGACAAAACGCCGGTGGCCGGGTGGCATGGGTACGCGCTTGATTTGGAAGTTGAAAGAGCTTGGGCCAAGGTACAACCGTCTGTGGTAGCGTCAGCCATTACACGCGCCTTGGCGCGTTTTGCCGCCGGCAAGATTACAAAAGCCGCGGCAGGTGGCGGCTTGGTGGGTTCGCTTCTTTCCATCGGTACACAAGCGGGCATGGCTGCAGCCGACACGCCCGACACACGCAGTTGGTCAACCTTGCCTGCGCGCATTGTGCTGGTGCGCTTGACCCTGCCTGCGGGTGATCACGAGCTTGTGTTTAATTACCCGGGGCGTGGCGAAAAGCGCAGCGTGACCATCAAGAAAGATGGCTACGCCACAACCGTGTTTGATGCGTTGTGGTAGCGATCAATAGAAGAAGAAGGTCGCGCCGAGTTGGGGGCTGATCCAAAACTGCGAGCCGCCATAGGGTGACACGAAGTAGTTGCCGGGGAAGGTTTGCCCAACGCGCACGCTTGCTTCGATGGCGACCACCGGGTGAACGCGAAAGAGCATGCCGCCTTCGGCGTCGAAGCCGGGCGCAAAATGTGAGTTCCAGTAGTCGCTGTTCCAGAAGTTGAAGTTGAGGTGACCGGCGACAAAGGGCATGATGACCGAGCGGGTCGGGACGAGCAAACGCGCGCCAAAACCAAAGAAGCTGTTGGAGCTTGATCCAGAGGTGTTGAACGCCGAGACATCGTTGTCGTAGTCGTTGCTCATGTAGCCAAGCTGCAGCTCGGGCACGAGGTTACCGACATGCCAACCGAAACGGCCAACGAACGAATAGCCTGCGGTGAGCGCGTTTTTGGCGTTTGATAAAAACATCGGCACGCCAAACTGCAGTGCGGCTTGGGCCCAAGGTTCGGTGGGGCCACCGGGGCCTTGCATGGGATCTAAGATCGCATCGGGTGGGTGCGCCGCGTCGTAGGTTTGCACATAAGGTAAAGGTGGTGGTGGTGGTGGCGCCATCGGTGTGCCGTCGGCGTTCTTGGGGGTGGTGCCGTAATCGGTCGAGGTGTTGGGCGTGTCAGTGGGAGCGGGCGGTGCGGTGGGTGTTGGGGGCGTTTGTTGGGCGTGCACGCTTGTGGCGACGATGCAAAACGCTGCGATGGTTGCGGCCGTGATTTGCTGGATGATGCTTTTGCTTAGCATGGGGCTTACCTCAGTGGGGGTTGTCGACAATACCTAAGCAACGCTACCGCAAATTCGGTGTGCTGCCAAACCAGTCTTTGCGCTAGTCATTGCTTTCATCATCCATCATCGAGCAGAAGCGGGGACAGGTTCACACAAAAAACCTTGAGTTATTTGGGGGCGTTAGCGATGCACTTTTTTTAGTGAAATTACGTGTTGTCTCATGCACTTTTTTCGCAACGTGAGCGACAAAACGCGCGATAACCCAGATAGACCGCGCACGCGAGGCAGAGCACGCGGTCGGTCAGCAGATCCACGAAGAGGCACGCACACGATGGCCAATATTGACCCCCTCTCACCCCGTTGTTGTTGGTTGTTGTGCTGCGTGCCTCTGAACTGGACGATCAAAGAAAGGATTCGTCATGCAACGCAAGGTATGGCTCGACACTTCGATGCTTAAAGTACTTTCAGGTACGCTCTCTGAAACAGCGCGCGCGCAACCTGCGCGTGTGCGTGGTCGCGGCAAGCTGGTTTTGGTTCACGATGCACGGGCGCAAGAAGCGCCTCGGCCCCAGCGCACACACCGCGACACTACTTTGACGCTCAAGCGAGTACGTTAACCAGTGATGTATCGTAAAGACTTTTTTGCTGTGCGTGGAGTTCGCAAGGAGGTATGCGGGGTATGAATAAGCGTCTGATCTTGTTTTTGTTGTTGGCGACGGCATGGGTCGGCTGCGGTGGCGACGACAAGGCGAAGGTTTCCGATGTGCGTGTTGTGCATTTGGTGCTGGGCGAAGCCAGCTTTAATATTCAGGTGGGCAGCGAAACGTTTACAAATGTTGGCTTCGCACAATCGGCATCCTACCGCCAGATCGACAGCGGATCAAATAGCGTCAACGTGAATCGAGGCGCAAACGTGGTGGTGAGTCAGATGCTTACCTTTGAAGAAGCTTCGAGTTATACGGTTGCAATATATGGGGACAGCGTCAATGGCGAGCCGATTGCACTTTTGCCTATTGTCGACGCAACCAAGCCGATACCCGAAGGTTCGATCGCACTTCAGGTGTTTCATGCGGCGCCGGATGTGGATACGTTTGATGCTTATGTGGGGCTAACACAAGGCACGTCGAGCGAACCATTTCAAATGGGCGTGGCATATGGCACGCCACCCCTTTCAAAATCACTAAGGGCTGGCGCGTACTCTTTGAGAATCGATACCAATAAAGATAAGAGTATCGACTATATCTTCGAGCTGCCAGCGTTCGTTGCCGGCGAGTACGTTAATGTTTATTTGTTGAACGAAGGTGCACGGCCGTTCGTGTTGCTGCAGCGCTCGGATTCAAGTGAGATCGTTCGAATCAATCATGTGCCGACCTAAGGTGGTGCTTACGTTAGCGGGCAAGGCTTGTGCGCATTCTGTCGTTGGTTTAAAACCATAAATACAGTAAACTGTAATTATGAAAAACTATAAGATTAGTTTTGACCTGTCGGACCATCCTCAGGTGGTCGACATGTTGCGGCTGGTCGCGGCGAAAGAGGGACTCAGTCAAAAGGCAGTGCTGCTTGAAGCGCTAAAAGGATATTTCGCAAATAAAGTTGAAAACATGATGGTGAGCCGAGTGGCAGAGAAGGCGTTCGCCGAATGGGATAATGCTGAAGACGCCATCTATGACTCCCTTTGATATTGTACTTGTGTCCTTTCCATTCAGTGATCTGAGCACAAAAAAGTTGCGTCCATGTTTGGTGCTGGCAACCGTGCGTACACGCGCGCTTAGCAACCTGGCGGTGGTTGCCATGATGACCAGTCAGATTGAAGGACGCCGATTCCCACATGATGTGATGGTGTCCAAGTGGCAGGAAAGCGGGCTACCAAAGGCGACGCTCGTTCGTCTTGCCAAAGTTGTGACACTTGAACAAAGCATGGTGCATAAGACACTTGGTAAACTTGACAAGAAAGACCGACAAGCGGTTCGCACTCATTTGGGCGAGCTATTTTCGGCGGTGCTCTAGGTGTTCAACGAGTCTTTTTTGATGGGTTCGATGCTAGTCACTTGGCGAGCAAGCGCTTGTCGCGCGCTCGGTTTTGGATAGAGCGATTCGATTTGCTTCAAGAAATCATCTGCGCTTGGGCAACGTTTGGTGAGGTCGGGCTCAAGCAGCGAGTTGATGGCTTCTCGCAAAACGGACGGCACGTCTGCAGCGAACGCTTCGTCGCAGGGCTTTCGCTGGCCTCGAAGGATGGCGCGCGTGGTTCCCAAATCACTTTGTGCATCGAAGGGTCTTTCGCCCGCTAGACATTCAAAGAGCATGACGCCCAAAGAAAAGAGGTCGCTGCGACCGTCGAGCTTATCGCCACGAAGTTGCTCGGGTGACATGTAGACTAATTTACCTTTGAGTGCTGTCGACATTTTACTTTCTTCGGGGCGTAGTTCTTTGGCGATGCCAAAGTCGGTGAGCTTTACTTCACCCGAGCGACTGAGTAGAACGTTTGAGGGCGAGATGTCGCGGTGCACAACGCCGTGCCTTGAACGGCCGTCTGTGCCTGTGAGCTGGTGGTTGTGCGCGTAGACTAAAGCTTGTGCGATGTCGGTGGCGACAACTGTTAGCACTTCAGGGTCGACGCGACTGTCTTTGTAGGTGCGCATCAACCCGCGAAGGTCGGTGCCCTCAATCAACTCGAGCGCTAGATAAAGCCTTTGCGCCACAGGGTCTTCGCCAAAGTCGATCACCTTGACGATGTTGTTGTGCTGAAATGAGGCCGTGATGCGCGCTTCTTCCATAAAGAGCTCGCGGAACGCTTCTTCTTGTGCGTAACCAGGAAGCACGCATTTGATGCAGACACGCTGTTCAAAACCACCTGGGCCAACTGCGCGCCCTAGAAATGTTTCTGCCATTCCACCAATGCCTAAACGACCGCGCAGCTCAAAACGACCGATCTGCGTGGGCAAGGAGCCGTACATGCCGGCGGAAGCGCGAGCGTTGGCGAGACCATCGAGGAAGCCTTGCATTGTTAGTTTGAGACGAAATCGCTGAGCTGTAAGGGCAAAGGCCATCGACACGACAAGAATCGTAGAACTGCCCAAGAAGCTAGGAAGATTTGTTGGGCGTGAACCAACAAAGAGCGGTGCTATGTATGCTGCAAGTACACTTGCGTTAAACGCAACATTCATTTTTGTGGGCATGAGCGTGAGAAAGTTTACCGCTGCCATGATCATGACGACGCCGTAGATGTACGGTGCCGTATATCCCTCGCGAAGCATTGCGACGTAGATCGCATACACGATTGCTGGAAAGAACGCCCACGGCATGAACCA
>JBGAKI010000004.1:0-95923 GCA_044224525.1 Polyangiales bacterium
CATGGATACCCAGCCCAAGCGCACCTCGGTCCTGGTTCACCAGCGAGCATTAAGCGTTGGCAAACCCTCGGGGCCGATGCGCGCGTGCACCAACGTGTCGCGCAGCGCACCATGGTGCATGCGACGGTGGTTGCGCAAACACCCTTCAAGGGTGAATCCGAGGCGTTCGGCGACCGCTTTACTTTTGAGGTTTGTGGCGTCGCAATGAATGGTGACGCGATTGCACTTGAACACGTCAAACGCATAGCGTGTCAACGCGTTGGCGGCCTCGGTGATATACCCGTGACCCACACAGGAGGTGCGCAGCCAATAACCGATGTCCACGCTTGGCACAGCCCAGTCGGGGCGTTCTAGTCCCGTGGAACCGAGCATGCGCGAGGTGTTAGGCTCAAAGACAAAGAACCAGAACCGATCGCGCTGATGCCAACTTTCGATCGCGGTGCGCACGGTTTCTTCGGCTTCGTCTTCGGTTGGGATGGTGTTGGCCCAGGGCATCCATTCTTTTAGCGCTAGGTATGCGTCGGCCACTGCATCGCGCAATGCGGCACCGTCACCTGGCAAGGGTGCGCGCAAAACCAGACGCTCAGTGAGGATGTGGGTGGGTAATACTAAAGGCGTCTGCTGCACTGACATAGAAGCTTACCCACTTGATTGCTCCTACTTTAACGAAAACCAGAGCGGCGATATGGCGTAAATCGGCGAGCGCTGTTTGGCTAGCAGCACAAGCGCGTTGGTTTCGGGTGAGCTCACGCTGAACTGAGCAGTGGGGGTTTTGACGGACATCGAAAAAGGGGATTGTGTCATCGATTCGATGCGATCGAGCAGCGTAGGCTCGGGCGGCCAAACATCGATCGGCGCGGTTTTTTTGAGCTGCGCTTTTTGTCGCGCATAGGCGAGTGCCGCGCCAAGGCCGCCCAACTGATCAACAAGGCCGGCTTGTTTGGCCACTAAGCCAACGAAGAGTTTGCCTTCGGCCCATGGCGTAATGCGCTCGCTCGATACCCCGCGACCGCGCGACACACGCTGAATGAAGCGCTCGTAGGTTTGATTGATGAGTTTGGTGAGCGTAGCGCGTTCGCTCTCGCTGAAGGGGCGAAATGCGCTTTGCCATCCGGCGTGCTCTGAGCTTTTGAGTAGCACAGGATTGACGCCCAACTTTTGACTGAGGTCGGCGACCACCATTTTGCCGCCCACCACACCGATTGACCCGATGAGGCTGGTGGGTTCTGCGAAGATCTCGCCGCCTGCTGAGGCCACATAATAGCCACCGCTTGCCGCCATGTCACCGATCGACACGATAAGCGGTTTGCTGCGCGCAAGATTACGCAGGGCATGCCACATCTCGTCGCTTGCCAAGGCCGAGCCGCCAGGTGAATCGATGCGCAAGACCACTGCCTTGGTGGCCTTGTTGCGTGCCAAATGACGAATATGATCGATGAAGGGCAATGAGGGAGTTGCACCTTGGCCGCCGTCTTCACCGTCGACAATGGGGCCGCTAAGCTGCACCAGGGCAACGTGCGACGTGTGTTCTTCGGTTTCGGCGCCGCCGCCAGTTAGGAGGTGAAGCAGATCAAACACACCCAACCCACCGGCTTCATTCTGATCGAAGAAGCGATAGACACGTTTTGTGCCCGTCACGCTTTTGAGTGCAAAACGCATGTCGTCATCGAAAGCGACCTCGTCGACCAAACCTGCCTCTTTGGCTGTTTCAGGGTCGATCGGGGCTTTGACAAGCACCTCACGCACTTTGTTTTTGTCGAGCTTGCGTGCGGCTGCAATGCTGTCGACCAAATGATGGTCGAGCGAATAGACAATGGCCTCAAGCGAAGAGCGCACCTCGGGTGACATCTCGTATTGGGTCAGCGGGTCGGCCGCACCTTTGTAGCGACCCACTTGCATGAGATCAGCTTGTACGCCCACTTTGTCGAGCAGCGCGCGCAGGTGCACGGTTTCAAGCGCCACACCCACCAGGTTCAAATCGCCTGCTGGGCTCAGCGCGACGCGGGTGCAGGCGGAGGCCGCGATCATATACGCCAAGTTGTCGGCCTCGAGCAGATGACAATACACCGGTTTACCAGCGCGGCGCACGGCGCTAAGCGCACCGATCAGTTCATCGGCACGCGCATATCCACCGTGCAAGGACGAGAGGCGCACGAAAAGACCTTTGGCTTTTTTGTTGGCCGCTAAACTGTAAAGTGCGCGCAGCACCTCGGGCATGGTGGCTTCGCCTGCGCCAAGCATCGATTGGTTACCAAAACTTTCGGCGGGTAGCTCGCGCAGCCATAATTCGTAGATGGCCGGCTTACGCTTAATATGTGTGCTGTCGGTGCCACATGCGCACGCAACAAGTGCCACACCAAGCCATGTCCATGCCAATGCTTTCATCGCTTTTTTCATGAGTTTCCTTATTCACCTTCAAGAAGCTTGAGTTGATCTTCGGCCCACTTGCGTTTACGTGTGCTGTGCGCCGTTGAGGCATAACGCCTTAAGTAGTCGCGCGCTTTGTCTTTTTGCCCCTGGGCCTTCGCAACCTCGGCCAGACCCTTCCAGCCTTCGGCATTGCCCGCATCGGCCGCCGCTTTGAAATGATCCTCGGCACCCGCGTACCCGCGCCGCTCGAGCATGACGTACCCAAGACCCATATGCGCTTCGGGGCCGCTTGGTTCAACCTGCAACGCGTTCATGAAATGTTTTTCAGCGCGGGCGAACGTTTTACTGGCTAAAAGCTCAAAGCCGCGTTCGACAGAAAGCTGATAGTCTTTTCGTTTCACGCTGATCGGACCTGAATCGTCAAGCGGCGAAGGTTCTTGTACGTCGGTTGTTGCAGGCTTCTTGCTACCCTCAGCCACAGCGGCGCTGACTTGTTCGTCTTCGGGTGTTTTCTTTGGCGGCAGCGTTGAAGCCGTGGTGATGTCGCGTTGGATCTCGGCCTCCTCGATCGAAGGCTGCACGTGCAGCTTGGTTTCTTTTGTAGGCGCGTGGGCGGGCGTGGGGGACGGTTGGTCGATCGCGGGCTTTTTTGCGTTACCGGTCGACTCTTGCTTGGATTCAGCCTTGGGTTGCGTAGATTGTTCGTAGGCGAAATAAGCCAGCGCCGCGAGCACGAGCGCAGCGCCCGAAATAACGATGACTTTCTTAGTGCCCGCTGGGCGAATCGCCGATGAGATCGGCGGGTCAGAAAAGGTGGGCGCGACACTGTTAACCGCGACACTTGCACCATCGCCCGTCGATGCACGTCGAGAAGCTGAAGGAACACTGTCGATGTGAGCCGGTGCTCCAACCGACCGGGCCTCGTGGATGACCTGTTCACTGGTCGCAGCGCCATCGGCCGGCGCGGGCGCAAAGGTTGGTTTGTCGTGTGCGCCTAAA
This sequence comes from Polyangiales bacterium, assembly GCA_044224525.1. Lineage (GTDB taxonomy): Bacteria > Myxococcota_A > Polyangia > Polyangiales > CBDCBC01 > JBGAKI01. The sequence continues at coordinate 3,370 of JBGAKI010000004.1, forward strand.
GCATGTGCATCGTTCGAACTTAGCGCCGTAAAGTTCGGATTGGCAACGTTTTCTAGATCGCTCATGTCTTCTTGCGCCATCCATGGAACGCGCGCGGGCGCAGGAATATGAACTGCATCGCTTAACTGCTCGGGTACTTTGGATTCTTTACGTGCGGGCGGCGGCACCGAGGGTGGCAACTCTTTGAAGCCCAACTCCTTGGTGGGCACCAAACGAGCCGAGGGGCGCGCACGACTTGGAGTTACCGCTGACGCGGCACTCGGCTCAGCACGCGCGCCCGTTTGATCGGTGAGCGCTTGCGTGGTGCCCGAGGCCAAACGCACGCGCAACGCTTTCATGGTGTCAAGGACCGATGGCGGCACAGAACTGAGTGAAGGCATGGTGTTGGCACGCGAATCGGGACGCTCGCGTGGTATGCGCAAGAGACCCGAAAGTTCGGCGATGTCGCCCAGCGAGCGCCAGTGCAAGCCGTCTTGTGAAATGGCATCGTCGGATCGCACCAGGCCATCGCGCGCCCATTTGACGATGGTCGTTAGGGCGTCAACCCGTTCGGTGCGGCCGTCGCTGCGCCTAAGCCACCACGCCGAGGCAGTCGACTGCCCGGGTTTGGCCTCGATGACAAAAATATGAGCGCAACGTGTGCAACGAACGCGTGCCGACCCTGCTGCGAGCAGAAAGGTGTCGAACTCGAACTCTGTGTTGCAGCTTGGACAAACAACCTGCATGCTTTGCTTTACCTACTATAAATGCTCACAAAGCACAACCGCTCATCGTCTCTGGCGTGAGACGGATACATGGAATGAACACTTAGGACATGAATAAACCATTATATAAGTATATCGAGCACACCTTGCTCAAGCCCGAGGCGACGCAGCACGAGATCGAAGCGCTTTGTCTTGAAGCACTTGAAGCAAAGTTGTGGGGTGTTTGTGTCGCGCCCTCGTTTGTTACACTCGCGGCGAGTATGATTCAATCTCGCGCGGTGGTCGTGAGTGTGGTGGGTTTTCCACTGGGATCAACCACGTGTACTAACAAAGCAGCAGAAGCGGCAGAATGCGTGCGCGCGGGGGCGAGCGAGGTCGACATGGTGCTTCATGTCGGTGCACTCAAAGATAAGCGCTATGACTATGTGAACGATGATATACAGGCAGTGGTTCGGGCAAGCGGCGTGCCAGTGAAAGTGATCATCGAAACAGGCTTGCTTAGCGACGAAGAAAAAGCGATTGCGTCGAGATTAGTAGTGCAAGGCGGCGCACACTTTGTCAAAACCTGCACGGGCTTTGCCAAAGGCGAAGCCACCGTTAGTGACATTGCGTTGATTCGTCGCACGGTCGGCGCCGACTTTGGCATCAAAGCCTCGGGCGGCATCCGCACGCATCTGCAGGCCTGCGCGCTGATTGATGCGGGCGCAACGCGTATTGGTACAAGCCGGGGTGTAGCTATCTTAAGCGCATAAACCCATGCCCGAGTTACCCGAAGTTGAAACCGTTGTCAGACAGCTCAGGCCTCATTTACAAGGTCAGCGCATAAAGTCGTTGAGCGTGATCGATCCCAAACTTTCGCACCTCGTATCGGCACCACTCAACGAGCGACGCATCGAAGCGGTGCAGCGTGTGGGCAAATACATCGTGCTCTCGCTAAACGCTTTGAATGGCGACGATCGTTATCTGGCCGTGCACCTGCGCATGACAGGGCGATTGATTTGGAACGAACACAGGCTTGGACCGGACCTGATCCATGTGCCTGTCGCGATGCATGATCCTGCACAACACGGTGGCAAACATTTACGCGCGCAGTTTGATCTGGAGCATGGCGCGTTGCGCTTCATTGATCCCAGGCGTTTTGGCACCATCGAACTGGTTGCAGACAAGTACACGCTTTGTAAAGGCGTTGACCCTTTTGCCGCGCAACTGGACGCAACGTTGATGGCAGGAATGCTTGGCAAATCAAAGCAGCCAATCAAACAGTGGCTTCTCGATCAAAACAACATTGCGGGTGTCGGGAATATCTATGCGTGCGAAGCGCTTTTTGGTGCGGGCATCGACCCAAAACGCCCTGCGCAGCAGATTAAAACGCGCGAGGCGCAGCAGCTCTTGCACACGTTGCGTGAGGTAATGACTCAGGCCATCGAACACGGCGGCACGACGTTTTCAGACTTTCAAGACACAAGTGGACGGCGCGGCGAAAACGCTGCCTATCTAAGGGTGTATGGCCGCGAAGGTGAGCCCTGCTCTGCGTGCAACCAACCTTTAGAGCGTTTGGTGCAAGCGCAACGCAGCACCTTTTATTGTGCTCGCTGTCAACACTAACGCGACGTTCAGAGTCGCTTAATCGAATGGATCATCGCTTGAAAGGCCTTTTCGTTTGCGGTGATCAGTTTTTCAGGGCCGACTACTTTAAAGAACACGGGACCCTCGAGTCCTTCGACCACGGCTGCGAGCATGCGTTGCTGCGCTTTAGGCTCGCTCGGCGTTTGCCCAGGCATGGCCATGCCTAAATACACACCACGAACGTCTAAGATTGTGACCTCGAGCTTGTCGACCTGTGCGCTCGTTTCTTTGGCGGCGCGTTTATCGGGGGAAAACTGGTTGCGCCACCGATCGAGGTTTTCGCGTACGCTGCCACCCTGTGAAGCACCGAAATAGTAAACCACCAGTTCTGCATTGGCTTGTTCGTCGTTGATGTCGCCAAGAACATATTCCGCCGAACGCATCGAGCTGTTAGGGTGACGCGACTGAAATGAGGCAGGCGCTTTCCAAGTAATTCCGCCTGCGGTATTGTGCTCTTTTTTGTCTTCGTGATCGCCCTCACCAGTGTCACGAAATGACTCGCGTGCAGTAAGCCCAGCGTGCACGTCGTCATTGGGCATGGCGGCGGGGGCAGCGCTTGGTTCATCGAGGCTGTCATGAGCTTCGTGCGACCACGTTTTTTTGGCCGACGATTTCGAATCGCTCTGGGGACCGCGTTGACAGGCGCACGCGCTCATCAGCGTACAAGACGCTAGTAATGGTACTAGCACCGATAATAGCGCTGGGATGCCTCTAATCATTGTTCGTCCTCTCAAAGCACCTTAGCTCAAACTGAGCGCGACTCAAGAGGCCTACGCCTCACCGTACTTGGTCACGATGTCAATGCCAAAGGTCTTTAATAGGCTGGCTGGCATCGTGCCACCAATTTGCACGATAACAGCATCGTTTCGGTATCGAAACTGCTTGCCTGCCGCGTTAATGACGATGCGATCTGGGGTGATTTCTGTGACCTCGCTAGACATCAAGGCCGAAATCTGTTGGTCGTGGATCGCCTTTTCGATCTGCGCGCGGTTTTCACTGCGACAGCGGGCAAAGTGGCCTCGTCGATAACTGATCGCCACCGATGCACATTTACCCTCTTTTACCAACGATAATGCGGTTTCGACGGCACTGTTGCCGCCCCCGATGACCAGCACGTGTTTGTTCCTGAACTCGCGCGGCTCGAGCATGCGATAGCTCACTTTGGGCAGATCTTCACCCGGGATACCTAGTTTTTGTGGTGTGCCACGGCGGCCCAAGGCCAAAAGCACGTTGGCTGCGCGCCAGGTGCCACGCGTTGAGGTGATGGTGTACATGCCGTCACTTTCGCGTGCGACGTGCTCGACCAACACACCGGTATTGACCTTAAGATCGGTTCTCTCGCGAATGTCCTGCCACAACATGAGCAGCTGCTCTTTAGTCATTTTGCGTTTTTTGAGCCGCCCATAGACCGGGATGTCGATCGTGCCGGTCATGGTAACCTTGGCGCGGGGGTAGTGAGCGATGGTGCCACCAAACTCGTCAGCTTCAAGCAAAGCGACGTTGAGGCCCGCCTCGCGCAGCGCGAGCGTTGCACTGATACCAGCTGGGCCGGCGCCCACGACCACTGCATCGAGCACATCGCCCCCGCCGCGTCGACCGGCCGTGATCACATGCACTGCCGCTTGTGAACCTTGGCTGACCGCGTTGCGGATCAAACCCATGCCCGCAAGCTCACCGATGACATATAAACCCGGGCTATCGGTTTGAAAGTTTGGATCGACTTTAGGTAACTCAACGCCGCGCTTTTCACTGCCAAACACCAAACTGATCGCGCCCACCGGGCACACGGATGCACACGCTCCGTGGCCTACGCACGCCAGGGGGCCTACAAGTGTTGCTTTGCCGTCGACCAGCCCGAGCACCTCGCGCTCGGGGCAGGCTTGCACACACGCGCCCGAGCCGATGCAAAGATAGGGGTCGATCAGGGGGTGCAACGAGACGGGCACGGCGTCGTCGCCCAGTTCGAGGGTATCGGCGAGCGCTTTTTTGTTGCGGGCTTCACGCGCTTGTTCAACGAGCGACCAAAGCCAATAAAACACGAACGCCACAAGCACCAAAAGTGCGGATAAAACAAGGGTCGACACACAGGTATGCTAGCAAATTTTTCGCTCGCTATAAATATTGCAACCAAGGCGCGCTTTGCCCTACTCTAAACGTTGCAGTATGAATACTGAACCGATCCAACCTGCTCCGACGCGGGTCACGGGCAAGGCGGCGCGGACAGCCACGATTTTTACGATTGTTGTGCTCACCATTCTAGCAACCTTGCTCTGGGCACGTGGTGAAGATTTCTATCGTTTGCCGCTTGCCGAGCGCGCGGATCATCCTGATTTTCGAACGCTTTCGCCGTCTGGCCTTGTGGGCCAAGGGTATGGTGTGATTGGCTTTTTGCTGATTTTATCAAACCTGCTTTATTTGATTCGGCGCAAACTGGCTGGGTTGCCCCTTGGTCCATTGCGGTCGTGGCTCAACATGCATGTGCTGACGGGCCTTGGGGGTTCATTGTTGATCGCTTTTCATTCGGCGTTTCAGGTTCGTAACGCGGTAGCGGGTATTTCGGTCGTCAGCTTGACGGTGGTGGTCATGACGGGCGTGATCGGGCGTTATCTTTTTGCGATCGCACCGAGCGTTGACATGGCACGGCTCGCCGCGCACTTGCGTGATCTTGACACCGCGATACCAGGCCTTGGCGCCGATATCCGCGAGACGCTGCGTAAGCACCCGATCACCGAGTTGAAGGGCAAAGTTAACCTTTTTCGCGCGATTTTAACCGTGCCGACGTGGTATTTAGAGATGCACGAACGCAAAAAGCTCATCAACGAAAGTTGGATCCGTTGGCTGCCCCACTATCGACGCCAAAACCCGCAAGAGGTGCGCATTCTGGTCAAAGAAACCCGTCGACTGGCCGCCGCACAAGTCAAATCGATGATGGGCAGCACACTTTTGCGCGTTTGGAAACCGATGCATCGCGTGTTTGCCATTTTGATGTTGCTTGCGGTAGCCATTCATATTGGGGTCGCCTGGTACTACGGTTATCGATGGATTTTGAGCTAAGACACGCGCGCACGCGAACCACGCAACTGATCTGGCTTGGCGCGCTCATTGTGGTGGCCATGGTGGCGCATGCGGGGGCAGTTAGCGCGCAGTTTATTTCGGCTGGGCCCTTGTCGAGCGATCACGCCAAGGTTGACGATTCAACGTCGTGTAACCGTTGTCACGCTGAAGGTAAGAAGCTTGCTGTGAATCAGTGTTTGTCTTGCCATAAAGAGCTTGGTGCGCGCATTCACGCGCAAAAGGGTCTGCACGGCGTGACTTATAAAGGTAAGGATTGCGGCACATGCCACGTAGAGCATTTGGGCCGCAACACCAAACTTGTGAAGTGGCCTTCGGGTCGTCGTGAAGACTTTAATCACAACGACGCCAAGTGGACACTGCAAGGTAAACACAAAGGGGTCGACTGCCTAAAATGTCACACAAAGAAGACCTCGACCGGCAAACAAAGTTTTTTGGGCGCGCGAACCGAGTGCGTGGCGTGTCATAAGGATGTGCATGAGGGCAAATTTGGTAGCGCATGTAATCATTGTCACACCGAAAGTTCGTGGCGCGTTGAGAAAATGGGGGCGGCGTTTGATCACAATCTGACGCGTTATCCACTCAAAGGCGCGCACGCCACCGTGCAATGCAACAAGTGTCACACCGGCACACCACCCAAGTATAAACCACTTGCGTTTGGGCAATGCACCGATTGTCATCAAGACCCGCACGGGGGCCGTTTTAAGCCCGCATGCGCAACGTGCCACAACGAAAAAAGCTGGAAGGACACGGGCTCGATTGCCAAGTGGCATCCGGGCGTAAGCCTTGCCAACGGGCATGCCAAAGTAGCCTGTGTGCGTTGTCATGACCGAGGCACCGATGCCAAACCAAGTCGAGGCACACAATGCGTGTCGTGTCATAAGCCGGTGCATGCGGCAAACTTTGGTAAAGATTGCGCAAGTTGTCATCGCAGCATCGAGTGGTTTGGCTTGCCACGCGATATTGCGCTTCGGGCACATACCAAAACTGAGTTTCAGTTACGCGGCAAACACGAGAGCACCGAATGCAGCGCGTGCCATAAGGCAAGTTGGTCAGAAGAAAAACGCTACCGGGGGTTGAAGTTTAAAGAATGCAAGAGCTGCCACGAAGACAAACACCGCGGCGAATTTGCCGCGCGTAAGGGCGGAGAATGTGCGCCTTGTCATAATGAAGAAGGCTTCAAACCAACACTCTTTACGTTGGCGATGCACAACCAAACCAAGTTTCCGATTGCGGGCAAACACGCCGCCGCTCCCTGTAGTCGATGCCACACGCAAGCGCCCCCGCGCCTGAACATGCATATCAAAAAACAAGAGTGCGCGGATTGCCACAAGAATCCGCATGGCGATCAGTTTGCGAAAGAGATGGCGCAAGGCGGCTGCGCGTCGTGTCATACGCCGACGGGCTGGGACAACGCCAAAGTTGATCACAGTATCTGGCCGCTTGAAGGTGCACACGCCAAAGCAGCTTGCAACCAATGCCACGCACCCAGCGAACAAGACCGTAAAACAGGCAAAGGCGCAAGCTATCGCGGTGTGCCACGCGAGTGCAAAGGCTGCCACGATGACGTGCACGCGGGGCAGTTTAGGCTCAGCAAACCTGAAAAAGAATGCAACGAGTGCCACAACAACGAGAACTTTATGGTCGAGAACTTCGATCATAAAAAGCATAGCGGGTTTATGCTCACTGGCGGACACGAGAAACTAGAATGCCGCGCGTGCCATAAGCCGATCAAGTTGAAGAATAAGACGAGCACGGTGCACTATCGTTTGGGCTATCGCGCGTGCCGTGATTGCCACGCTAACCCACATATTGCACCGAGCGACAAGGCAGGTGCACCGTGAAACGCGGCGCGGCTTTACTTTCGATGGTTTTCTTAGCGGCAATCCCTGCGCTTGCAGAAAAGGCCAGTAACAAAAAAAGCATCGATCTAAAGATACCGGCCACGACCCGCGAAGCAAAAAGCCCGAAGCCCGAAGCAAAGAGCATCACGCAAAACGGCGATTGCACGATGTGTCATACCACCGATGCATGGCGCAATAAGAACCAGAAAAGCTTACGTAACGCCAAGGGCGGTTTTGATCACAGCAAGACCGGCTTTCCGCTGAGCGGTCGGCATCAGTATGTTGATTGCACGGGTTGTCATGCGGCCAAGAAAACCGTGAAGAAGGCCTGCGTGAGTTGTCATCAGGACCCGCACCAAGCGCGACTTGGGCGTTTTTGTGAGTCGTGTCATTCCGCGCGCGCGTGGAGCGACACCAAACCGATCGAGATGCATCGGCGTACGCGTTTCCCACTGACTGGGATGCACGCGCTGGTGGATTGCACGCAATGCCATCAGCGGCGCGTCGAGCGCGAGTTTTCAGCGCCCCCTTCAGATTGTTATGCCTGCCATGAAAATGATTATCGCAAACCAGGCTTGAGCCCAAACCATGTGGGCGCGGCGGGCGAAACACCCTTCCCGCGCGATTGTTCGATTTGTCATCGCGCTGCAGGGTGGCGCCCAGCGCGTCGCGACATGGTCCCTGCGCGCACCGCGGCGCTGCGTTTGTCGTCGCAGCTTGCCAATCCGCTTGATCATGATCGCTGGTTTGTGTTGTCGTTTGGGCCCCATCAGAACGCACCCTGTGCGACGTGTCATTTGTCAGAAAACACACCGCGGGCGCTTAACTGCACGGGCTGCCACGCGCACAATCCTGTGCTGATTCAGCAGCAACATAAAAATGGCCCCGTGCCCACCCAGGGTGCCGCGTGCATGTCGTGTCATATCGGAGGCATGGCACGATGATGCGCGTGCTGTTCATATGGTTCACGCTGCTTGTCGTGCAGGCGTCGATCGTTACGCCAATCACCGAGGCCAAGCCGCGCGTGGGCAAACGCTTTAAGAAGAAAGCGAAGAAGCGTGGCGGGGCTGCCACGTCGGCTGATGCTGTGCAACGTTCCGAGAAAAAGAACAGCGTCAGGGTGAGAGTAATCGAGGTGGCGGGCGACCGCGCGTTTCTTGAACCGGGTAGCGCCGATGGCATTCGTAAAGGAACAAGCGTCGTGATCAACGGGCAGCGTTTTCGTGTGCTCACCGCCACCGAGCTCAATGCGGTGGTTCGCATTGATAGAACGCCCCTTGCCGTGGGCGATCAGGGCACGGTGCAGGTGTTTGATGATGACACCCATGAAGAGCCCAATGGCCCGCCTGAAGTCACCTCGCTTGAAACGTTTGAAACGCAATGGCCCACAGACATTGAAGTGCCTGCCGAATCTCAGCACCCTGTCTACGTGCCCATCGACAGTGGCGAAAACCATGGGCCTAATCAAATCATCCTAAGTGCTGGCATTAGTACCATAACGCCCACTTCACTTGGCACCAAGTCGATCATTCGCAGCGAAATTCGCGGCCGTGCACATTTTGAACCGGTTGAAGACAAACCGATGCGCGTGGACGCTGATTTTGCGCTACAAAAATGGATGGGGCGCGATTTGGCGGAAGGCGGGCGCGCGCGCTCACTGTTGCGTGTTTATCAGCTGGAGCTTGGGTATGGCAATGCCGACACCTTCGGCGGGGCGCTTGGGCGTTTGCGATATGCGGCAAACACGCTTGGCACGCTCGATGGCGTGCGCTTACAAAGCAAAAGCATGGATGGCTTGACCATCGCGGGGTTTGGCGGCTTGACACCGGATCCGATGAGCGGCGGTGTGTCGACGGTAGCCACGCGTTTTGGCGTTGAAGCGATGTATAGTCGGCCCGACTTAAAACTTGCGCCGCTTGCAACGCTGGTCGCGCACGGATCGATGTTTGATGGCAGTGTGGATGAGCGACGCGTTAATGGGTCGTTTTATTTGTTTCCCGGTGACGCACGCCTTGGCGGGTTTCTTGAAGTGCAGATGTTTGACAAAAACAATCCATGGAATGCGCCGTCGGTTGACATCGCGGCGGGCGGGTTGGATGCGTCGCTAAGATCAGGGCCCTACTCGCTTGGCGTGCGCGCCGACATGCGCAAACCCGAGCGATCGAATTGGCTTGCGTCGTATTTTCCGCAAAGCTGGTTGTGTATTGCGCAGCCGCCAGCGACATCGACCGGCAACACCACGCAAGCCGACGCGTGCTCGAACTTTAACGCAGCGCGTTATGCGCTGACATTGGATGCGGGTGCAAGTTATGAACGCGTCCAGCTCAACGCCGGAATGAATGTGGTGCAGTCGGCCTATGGGCCGCAAAGCGATCAGCTGGGCGGTTTTTTGAGCACACGGCTCTTGCGACTTTTTGACGCGGCGCGCCTGGAAGCATCGCTACAGGCTTTACAAGGCACGTGGCTTAGCAACTACGTGGGGCGCGTGGGTGTGGGCGCCGAGCTTTTTGACAATGCGGCGGATGTGTCGGTGTATTACCGGCCCGCGATTGTTAAGTACAGGCGCGTTGCCAACGAAACGTGGCATGAAAACGCCATAGGGGGGCAACTGTGGCTTGCGCTGAGCCCGCGGCTCTCGCTGCAGGCCGGCGCCGAGATGATCAGCGGTTATGATGTGAGCGTGCTTCTTTTGCAGAGCTACATCACGTGGAGGCCGCTATGACCCTGATTGCATATCGTATATTCGCGGCCGCGTTATTGATGACAACGGTTGCTTGCGGGTCCGATTTAAATCCCCACCAAGAACGCGGTATCAACACGCAGGGTCGACAGTGTGTCGAGTGTCACGAACTCGACTTCAACAAGACCACAGCGCCCGCGCATGTTGGCTTGTTTGCCACCGATTGCAATCGCTGCCATACGCAGAATGCATGGACCGGCCTTGGGGTTGGTTTTTTACATCCATGGCCACTCAAAGGGTTGCATGCGGTCACGCCATGTGTGAGCTGTCATGGCAACCCGCCGAACGTAAAGTACGCTGGCACGTCGCAAGAATGCGTGGGGTGTCATATGGCTGATTTTACCAGGGCGTCCACCAGCGTCTCTGGGCACAGCGCATTTGCGAGCACCTGCCAAACTTGCCACAACCCTGCCGCATGGAAGCCCGCCACACCGAGTCCTTGAAGACAGGTTGGACTACGACGCTTTACACAAGCGGTCCATCGCCTCTTTTATTTGTTGGTAGCGTTCGACAAATGGGCTTTTGCTATGCTTTGCGAGCGTCCTTTTGATCTCAGGGTACGCGTCCGGCGTTTGTGGCGCGTTGTAGCAACGTTTGTCAAAGATGGTCGCGGTCTGTAAGGTCACACGTGGCCCACTTGAAGCGTCATCATAAAACGTGAGCTTATAAATGGCAGACCCCGGCTTACCTGTTGACACCATTCTAAACTCATTGGCCGCGACATAAAGTTGATAACTGCCCGAAACACCATAAGTCTGTAGATCGGCCAACAACAGCGCGTACAAATGCGAGGGCTGCTCGCTCTCTTGTAGAACATCGTGTTCCGCTTTTAGATGCTGAAGGAAGTAACATTGCATCCTATTGATTGCGTAGATCGATTTGACGCTGCAATCAGTTTCCGCACTTGTTTCGTTATCGCCGAAGCAAAAACCAGTCTTCTTTTCATCGTCAGTAGGCGTTGCGTTGTCGGCAGTACCTAGCGCAGGCGCTGCATCCGAAGCGGCAGCGTTACACGCAACCATCGACATTAGACCGAGCAAAACCAAACAATAAGAAGCTAAGCGTCTAAGCAACAAACGATAAGCAACATGCTGCATGTTTGCCTCCCTTAACGACGAACAACCTTAGGTCGGTGTTTACTTCGCTCTAGCATCGACCCGTGGGCAGGCCAGCGAAAAGTTTTCACGCATAGACCGAGTTAGGGCTATTCGAGGGTGACGCGTTCGACGCGCTCGATATCTCGGCCCAAAAAACGCTCGGCAAGCTCGTGAAAACGCGCGTCGTCGGTGGTTAGATAGGTCTCGCTCGCCTGCGCATGGGTGCTGAGCAAGCCGCGGGACTGAAGATCTGCATTAACCCGCTCGGCCACACAGGCCCCCGAATCAACGATCTGAATCGTGTGCCCTAGTAATGCTTTGGCCCGCGCTTCGATGACTTGGCTCAAGAGCGGATAGTGTGTGCAGCCGAGCACGATCGTGTCGATGTCGTTGCTTTGCGCCTTGAGCTCGTTCAGATAATGATCGACGATAAGCACGGTGGCCGGTTGATTGAGCCACCCCTCTTCAACCAAGGGCACCCAAAGTGGGCAGGCCTGTGCGTAGGTCTTAACCTTAGGCGCATGGTGTGCGATGGCGCGTTGGTACGCGCCCGAGCGAATCGTGCCGAGGGTACCGAGTACGCCAATATGCCCTGACTTTGTAAGCTCGGTGGCGCGCTTAGCCCCCGGCTCCACAACACCCACTACGGGTACGGGCATCGCCACCTTCAGCGCGTCGAGCGCGTGCGCCGACGCGGTGTTGCATGCCACGACCAAATACTTGATGCCCCGCTCGCAAAGATACTCGCCGATTTGCAATGAATAGCGAGTGACTGTTTCTGCCGATTTGCTGCCATAAGGCAAACGCGCGGTGTCGCCAAAATAGAGCAGGCTTTCGCGAGGCAACGCATGCTGCATGGCGCGCACCACCGTCAGGCCTCCGAGGCCCGAATCAAAAAGCCCAATGGGCAACTCAGCGTTTTTGAGACTCATGCTAACGCTGAAAGCTACCATAAAAACCCGAAGATGCCGGGCTTTCTTGATCTTTTCTTGATGCCGCACGACCCAATCTTGAACGCATGTTGATGTGCGACTGACGATAATAGAAGTCAGGAAGCACAATATGCGGCTCAGATGGATCTTGGTTTCTTTAGGACTTAGTGTGTTAGCAAACGGTGGCGTAGCGCTCGCAGAGCCAGCGAGTGAGCCTTTTGCGTATGGCGATTTTACGTGGCTCAATGGCAACAGCCGGCAAAGCGAGTTTCCTTTGCACACCGAGGTTTTTACGGGTCAGTTCTCGCTCGACAGCAACTACGTTTATCAGTTCGCGCGGCCCAAGGATCACACGCTGATTGGTTCGACTAACTCGGGTCGCACAGGCGAGCTGCAGGTTCAGCAGCTCGGCGTAGGTGGCGATTTGCACTACAAAAACATCCGCGGTCGCTTTTTTACGCAGTTCGGCATGTATTCGACGATGACGCCACGCAACGATGCAAGCCCAGCGCGCGGACAGTGGAATCTTGCCGATGCGTACCGCTATTTGTCAGAAGCGTATGGTGGCTATCATTTTGACGTGTGGAACGGCATCAATGTCGATGTGGGCATTTTTATGTCGTATATCGGTTTGTGTAGCTATTACAACTACGAAAACTGGATTTACCAAATGTCGTACGTGTCCGCGAATACCCCTTGGTTTTTTAATGGTGCGCGCGTGCAGCTTTTTCCGAGTGACACACTAAAACTCGAGTTGTGGCTCATCAACGGGTGGCAGTCGTACGGCATGTTCAACGAGATGCCGGGCATTGGGGGGCAGTTTCTCTGGCGTCCCAAGAGTTGGTTGTCAGTCGTGAGCAACGAATACGTTGGTAAAGACACCTTGGGCAACGCGAGTCGCTATCGCTTTCATAGCGATTCAAGCGTGCAAGTGAAGTACCACGACGCACCCAAGTCATTTCTGTCTAAGGCGGCGTTTTCACTAACGGTTGATGCCGGCTGTGAAGGCGGCGGCGGCGTCAGTTGTGCGGGCGGCGATGCAAACGCGCCTTCGCAGTATTTTTTGGGCGGCATGCTTTACAATCGCTTGTGGTTTAATCAAAACCTTTTTGCGCTCACGCTGGGTGCGGGTGCGATCACCAATCCTGGTCGTTATCTGGTGCTGGTACCGCCGATCAACGGCGCCAACGCTGCGTCGGGGTCACCTTATTTTACGGCGAGCCCAGGCAACGTGTTCAAAGCGTGGGACAGCTCGGTCACCTTTGATTACTTACCAAGTCAGTTCATGACACTGCGCCTTGAATACATTCATCGTCACGCCAATGTGCCTTATTTTGCGGGCTCGGGTGGCATCACACCTTCCGGTGGTAACTCGGGGGCACCAGGCAGTATGGTGGGCGGCTTTACACCAGACTTGGTTAAGAGCGAAGACCGAATCAACCTGGCAATGTTGCTGCGACTCTAGGAACGCCCATGGATACGCACACAACCGACAAAGAACCCTCAGCCCAAAAGAAGCGACTTGGCAACGACGAGTGGCTGTTGATCTTGATGCTCGTATTTGGATCGATTCCTGTGCTGATCGTTGTATGGCATGGCGAGCGCTGGACCGCGGAGCCTTCGATTGGGTTGATGCTGGTGCTCTTTTCGTTGCTTGAGCTTGCTCTTCAGCCGGTGCGGCGCATGCTTCGCGCTTACCGGCGCTATCGACAGATAAAGGATTAGAGGCGTTCATGGACGGCACACTGCTTGGGGGCATCGTTGTTTTTTTCATTCTCACTTGGGGTTTTGTGAGGCTCTGCGAAAGGGTATGAGATTATGTTAACAGTCATTGCGGGTGTTCTCGCGCTCGGGCTTTTTGTTTATTTGTTTTTTGCGCTGCTTTACCCGGAGAAATTGTCATGACCCCGAATGCTTGGGCACAAACAAGCATCTTCTTGCTCGCGTTGTGTGCACTCGCGTGGCCACTTGGCGTATATATGGCAAACGTTTTTACCGGCAACGCGCTTTTCATAGGCCGCGTATTCGGGTCGATTGAACGCGGCATCTATCGTTTGGCGGGGGTAAAGCCCGATGACGAGATGCACTGGAAGACTTACGCCAAAGCCGTCCTTATATTCAACCTGCTCGGCATGCTTGTGCTTTATCTCTTGCAACGCGTGCAAGCAATGCTGTGGTTGAACCCTGAACATCTAAGCAACGTTGCGCCTGCGCTCGCGTTCAACACGGCGGTTAGTTTTGCAACCAACACCAACTGGCAGGCCTACGCCGGCGAGACAACGCTCAGCTATCTGACGCAGATGCTTGGGCTCACGGTGCAAAACTTTGTCTCGGCGGCCACAGGCATCGCGGTGCTGCTTGCGTTTATTCGCGGGTTTGTACGCCGCAATGCGGAACATATTGGCAACTTTTGGGTCGATCTCACACGCGCAACGCTTTACGTGCTTTTGCCTTTGTCGTTCATTTTTGCGCTTGTTTTGGCGTCGCAAGGCGTGGTGCAAAGTTTTGACGCATACACTTCGGCGGATTTGATCGAACCGATCACCGTTGACGGTCAACCGGTCGACAAGCAAATCATCGCAGTTGGCCCGGCCGCATCACAAATTGCCATCAAGCAACTTGGCACCAACGGTGGCGGTTTCTTCAATGCAAACTCAGCACACCCTTTCGAAAATCCGAATCCACTCACCAATTTTCTTGAGCTGCTGGCGATTTTGCTCGTTCCCGCTGCGCTGTGTTTTAGCTTTGGCGCCATGGTCGGCGATAAGCGCCAGGGCATCGCCATTCTCAGCGCGATGATGATCATTTTTGTGCCGCTGACCGTTCTGACCATCAGCGCCGAACAGCATGGCAACATTGCGTTGAATGACCTTCATCTTGATCAGCAAGCGAGCATTGCGCACGGCGGCGGCAACATGGAGGGCAAGGAGGTGCGCTTTGGCATCGTTAGCAGCGCTCTTTGGGCGACCGCGACCACGGCCGCGTCGAACGGCTCGGTGAACGCGATGCACGACAGCTTTACGCCGCTTGGAGGCCTTGCGCCGATGTGGCTGATGCAACTGGGTGAAATTGTTTTTGGTGGGGTCGGTTCAGGCCTTTACGGCATGTTGGTGTACGCGATCATCGCGGTGTTCATCGCCGGTTTGATGGTTGGGCGCACGCCCGAATATCTGGGTAAGAAGATCGAAGCTTTCGAGATGAAGATGGCCTCGCTTGTGATCCTGCTTCCAGCGGCGGCAGCGCTGATCGGCACGGCGCTTGCGTGCGTGGTGCCCGTCGGCACCGCGTCGCTTGGTAACCCTGGTATGCACGGATTC
Source organism: Polyangiales bacterium (assembly GCA_044224525.1). GTDB lineage: Bacteria > Myxococcota_A > Polyangia > Polyangiales > CBDCBC01 > JBGAKI01. The sequence goes on from JBGAKI010000004.1 coordinate 18,702, forward strand.
AGCGAAATGCTCTATGCGTTTTCGTCGGGCGCAAACAACAACGGTTCTGCTTTTGGCGGGCTCACCGTCAGTGGCACCTTTTATGCGGTGGCGATTGGGGTATGCATGTTGGTTGGGCGCTATTGGGTGATCGTGCCCGTGCTGGCAATCGCCGGTGCGCTTGCCCGCAAGAAGAGCATTCCCGCTAGCCCGGGCACCCTGCCCACCCATACGCCGCTTTTTGTTTTGCTTTTGGTGGGCACCGTGCTCTTGGTGGGCGCGCTGACGTTTATTCCGTCACTCGCGCTTGGCCCCATCGCTGAGCATCTTAGCTTGAGGGGGCGCTAAAATGTCCAACAAGCCCAACACCAGGCCACTGTTTGAATCGGCGATCGTTCGTCGGGCGTTGATCGAAGCGTTCTTTAAGCTTGACCCGCGGCGCATGATCAAAAACCCGGTGATGTTCGTAGTCGAGGTTGGCAGCGCTTTTACCACTTATCTTTTCTTTGACAGCTTGCTAAGTGCCCGCGCCGAAGCGCATCCCTTGTTTGTATTGGCGGTGTCGCTGTGGCTGTGGTTTACGGTCTACTTTGCCAACATTGCCGAGGCGATGGCCGAAGGTCGCGGCAAGGCTCAGGCAGACACGCTACGTAAAGCACGCAAGGATGTGAGCGCAAAACGACTGAAAGAAGCGCGGCATGACGCGGCGCGTGAAGATGTGCTTTCAGCTCAGCTGCGCCAAGGCGACATCGTGCTGGTTGAAGCGGGCGATTTGATCCCTGGGGATGGCGAGGTGATCGAAGGGGTGGCGTCGATCGACGAAAGTGCGATCACAGGCGAAAGTGCACCGGTGATTCGCGAGAGCGGGGGAGATCGCAGCACGGTCACAGGCGGCACACGCGTGCTTTCGGATTGGCTGATTATTCGCGTCACCGCTAACCCGGGCGAAACCTTTCTTGATCGCATGATCGCGATGGTCGAGGGAGCTAAGCGCAAAAAGACGCCAAATGAAATTGCGCTCGATATTTTGCTCGCCGGCCTCACGATTGTGTTTTTGCTTGCAACGGTGACCCTGAGGCCCTTTTCCATTTATGCCGTGCTTAGCGCAGGGTATGGCGAGCCGGTTAGCTTAACCGTGTTGGTGGCGCTTTTGGTATGTTTGATTCCGACCACCATTGGCGGTTTGCTTTCGGCCATTGGCATCGCGGGCATGGACCGCATGATTCAAGCCAATGTCATCGCCACCTCGGGTCGTGCGGTGGAAGCCGCAGGCGATGTGGATGTGTTGCTGCTTGACAAAACCGGCACGATCACGCTCGGCAACCGCGAAGCGGTGGCATTTTTGCCAGCGCCCGGCGTGAGCGAAGATGCGCTCGCCGATGCCGCGCAGCTTTCGTCGCTCGCTGATGAAACACCTGAAGGGCGCAGCATCGTGGTACTGGCTAAGCAAAAGTTCAATCTGCGCGGTCGCGACGTACACGCGCTCAAAGCAACTTTTGTGCCATTCACTGCACAGACGCGCATGAGCGGCGTTGACATCGAAGGCCGCAAGATACGCAAAGGGGCCACCGATGCGGTCGTGCGCTTCATCGAAGAGCAAGGCAAACGCTTTCCGCTTGAGATCAAGCGGATTTGCGAGCGGGTCGCCAAAGAGGGCGCGACACCCTTGGTTGTTGCCGACAATGACCAGGCGCTTGGCGTGATTGAGCTCAAAGACATCGTAAAAGGGGGCATCAAAGAGCGCTTTGCGGAACTGAGGCGCATCGGCATTCGCACGATCATGATCACCGGTGACAACCCGCTAACGGCAGCGGCAATTGCCGCCGAAGCGGGCGTTGATGACTTCCTAGCGGAGGCAACGCCCGAAGCAAAGCTTGCGATGATTCGCGACTACCAGCACAAAGGTCATTTGGTGGCGATGACCGGCGATGGCACCAACGATGCGCCGGCGCTTGCCCAGGCGGACGTGGCCGTGGCGATGAACAGCGGTACCCAGGCTGCCAAAGAAGCCGGCAACATGGTGGATCTAGATTCGAACCCGACCAAGCTTTTACAGATCGTCGAAATCGGCAAACAAATGCTGATGACGCGTGGTGCGCTCACCACCTTTAGCATCGCCAACGATGTAGCCAAATATTTTGCGATCATTCCAGCGGCCTTTGCGACCACTTACCCCGTGCTTGGCGCGCTCAACTTGATGCAACTGCATTCGCCCACTACGGCGGTGATGTCGGCGGTGATCTTTAATGCGCTGATTATCGTGGCGCTCATCCCTTTGGCGCTGCGCGGCATTCGTTATCGCCCGCTGCCGGCGCCGCAGTTGTTGCGTCGAAATATTCTTATTTACGGGTTGGGCGGTGTTGTCCTACCCTTCCCGTGTATTAAAGTCATCGATGTCGCCCTGACGGCGATGGGAGTCCACTAATGTCAATCGTTCGAGCAGCCGCGGTTTTGTTAGTTTTCTTCACGCTCCTCACAGGCGTCGCGTATCCGCTCGCGGTCACCCAGGCGGCGCAGCGCTTCTTCTTGCACCAAGCTAAGGGCAGTCTACGACGCCAGCACGGAAAGATCGTTGGCTCGGAACTAATCGGGCAGGCGTTTACGAATCCAGGCTATTTTTGGTCGCGGCCTTCGGCGACACCAGGACGACCCTATCATGCGGCGGCGTCGGGCGGGTCGAACCTTGGGCCGCTCAACCCTGCGCTGCGTGAGGCCGTGGTCGCGCGCGTGAAGGCGTTGCATGACGCTGACCCCGGCAACATGGCGCCCATCCCGGTCGATTTGGTCACCGCGTCAGGGAGCGGTCTTGATCCGCACATCTCGGTCGCGGCGGCTTATTATCAGGCGCCGCGCATTGCCCGCGTGCGCGGGCTAAGCCTTGCACAAGTCAAGCGGCTCGTGCATTCACATGTTGAAGATCGCACCTGGGGGCTTCTGGGCGAGCCGCGCGTTAATGTGCTCAAACTCAACCTTGCACTGCAAGCGCGATGAATCAGGAACCTTTACGCCCCGATCCCGATGTGCTGCTCAAACGCGTTAATGCGGAAGCAGCACGCGATAAACGCACCACTCTTAAGGTGTTCTTTGGGTTTGCACCGGGTGTAGGGAAAACCTATGCGATGCTCGAGTCAGCGCAGCATTTGCGCAAACTCGGTGTCGATGTGGTGGTGGGTTGTGTCGAGACCCACGGTCGCGCAGAAACGGCAGCGCTGACCGAGGGCCTTGAAGTTTTGCCACTGCGCATCGTCGAGTATCGCGGCACTTCGCTGCACGAGTTTGATTTGGATGCGGCGCTCAAGCGAAAACCACAAGTGTTGTTGCTCGACGAGTTAGCGCATACGAACGCGGCCGGTTCGTTACATGAAAAGCGCTTTCAAGATGTGCTCGATTTACTGGATGCCGGCATTGAAGTGCATACCACGCTTAATGTGCAACATGTCGAGAGCCTTAATGATGTGATTGCACAAGTTACCTCGGTGCGCGTACGCGAAACGGTACCTGACGCTATTTTGGATCGCGCTGATGAAATCGAGCTTATCGATCTGCCTCCCGAGGATTTGCTGGACCGCCTGCATGAAGGCAAAGTTTACTTACCCGATCAAGCGCTGCGCGCCGCGCAGAACTTCTTTCAGCGTGGCAACCTGTTAGCGCTGCGTGAACTGGCGCTTCGGCGTACCGCTGAGCGCGTGGATGCAGACGTACAAGCGCATCGTGAGGCCCACGCGATTGAAAAGACTTGGGCAGCGCAAGAGCGTATCTTGGTATGCGTTAGCCCAGCGCCTGCGTCTGCGCGCATTGTGCGTTCAGCGCGCCGAATTGCGGCGGGGCTGCGAGCGCCTTGGATCGCGCTGTATGTTGAATCGACCACGGCGCCACCCTTATCGCAGGACGCGCGCGCACAACTTGATGCAAACTTGCGCCTCGCCGCTTCGCTTGGCGCCTCGGTGGTGCGCATGAGTCACGCAAACACCAGCGATGCCCTGCTCGATTATGCACGCAAACACAACGTAACGCGTATTATCATTGGCAAACCCACCCACTCGCGTTTACGCGATTTGCTACTAGGGTCGCTTCTCGATCAGGTGGTGCGCGGCAGCGGTGACATTGAGGTGCACGCAATTTGTGGTGATCCCACTGAAAACAATGTCCGACCTGCGCCACATAAACCAAAGGCATCTGCGTTTAATCTGCCGAGCTTTATCTGGGCCGCTGCTTGGGTGATGCTCGCGACTTTCGTCGCGTGGGCGTCAAGACAGGTCCTTTCGCTACCTGACCTGGTCATGCTTTATCTAGTTGTGATCATGATAGCAGCGGTGCAGCATGGACGAACACCGGCGCTCTTCGCGGCGGTGCTATCGGCAGCAGCGTATGACTTCTTTTTTGTCCCGCCTTTTTTTACCTTTGCCGTTAGCGACACACATCATCTTTTAACCTTTGCCATGATGATCGGCGTGGGTGTGTTGATAAGTAGCCTGACCATGCGTATTCGTAACCAAGAAGAGAACGCACGCCATCGCGAGGCACGCACGGCCGCGCTTTACGCGCTTAGTCGCGAACTCGGATCAACGCTTGATGAAAACCAAGCCGCACAAGTGCTGTCGCGGCACGCCTTTGAGGTGTTTGAAGGTGGCACTGCGGTGCTTCTAGCCAAGGGCACGCAGGGACTTGACCTTGTGGCGCATGCGGGCGCCATCACGCTGGGGGCCGCAGAAAATGCGGTAGCGCGCTGGGTGCTTGAACACGCCAAACCCGCGGGGCTTGGCACCGACACACTGCCAGGGTCGCGTGTGGTCTGTGTGCCGATTGGGGCGAGTGAAAAGGACAACCGTGTGGTCGGCGTGCTTGCGCTTGCACCGCGCGACGCGCTCTTGTTTGATATGGAAGCGCTTACCTTCCTGGAGGGGTTTGTGCGCCAAGGTGCACTTGCGATTGAGCGCGCTCTGCTCGCGGATGAAGCAAAGAGCGCCGCGCTTCGTGCGCGTACAGAAGAGATGCGCAGTTCGCTGTTGAGCGCGGTGTCGCACGATTTGCGCACGCCTCTTGCGACGATCACGGGCGCCGCCACCACGCTTCGCGACAACTCAGCGCGTGTGTCGGATGCTGAACGCAATGATATGATCGAAACGATTTGTGAAGAGGCTGAACGCCTTGAGCGATTGGTCACCAACTTATTAGACATGACGCGCCTTGAAGCGGGGCTTCGTGTGAGGCGTGAATGGGTTCCCCTGGAAGAAATGGTAGGCTCTGCGCTCAATCGCCTAGAGAAAAAGCTAAGGCGCCATACGGTGCGCGTCGAGCTCGCCTCAAACTTGCCGCTTTTGTCGGTTGATCCGGTGCTCTTTGAACAGGTGCTCGTGAATCTGTTAGAAAATGCAGCCAAGTACAACCCTCAAGGCACCGTGATTGAGATTGGAGCTGAGTACACGCCAGGTGTGGTAACTATTCGTGTCGCCGACCATGGCGTTGGATTTGCGCCAGGCGACGAAGGCAAAGTCTTCGAGAAATTCTATCGCGGAGCACAAGTAGGAACCAGCGGCGCAGGGCTGGGATTGGCCATTTGTAAGGGCATTGTTGAAGCGCATGGCGGCTCTGTTAGCGCGAGCTCGCGCAGGGAGGGCGGCGCCGTGTTCACTATTCAATTGCCGCTGAGGGACGCCCAGCCCCCCTTGGCCCCGGAGGTCGCGTTATGAACCAGCCTGGTCCTTTGGTGTTGATAGCGGAAGATGAAACACAGATGCGGCGCTTCTTGCGCGTGTCGCTGAGCGCGCACGGGTATCGTTTGCTTGAAGCGGGCACGGGTTTAGAAGCGACACAACTTGCCACCACGCATCATCCGGATTTGCTGATTTTGGATTTGGGTCTGCCGGATATTGATGGCGTTGACCTGACAAAACAACTGCGCGAATGGAGCCAGGTGCCAATCATTGTGATTTCGGCACGCGGCAAAGACGACGACAAAGTGCTCGCGCTCGACGCGGGCGCGGACGACTACGTGACCAAACCCTTTGGCGTGAGCGAACTGCTCGCGCGCATGCGCGTCGCGCTTAGGCACGCTGAACAGCGCGGCTCGAGCGTGGAAGCGCAGGCACTTGAGTTCGACGGCCTAAATATCGATTTGGTCAAGCGCGTTGTCACGCGGGATGGAGACGAAGTGCACCTTACGCCCACAGAATACAAGCTACTGACTTTGCTCGCGAAGCATGCTGGCAAAGTGATGACACACCGACAGATCCTAAGTGAAGTGTGGGGTTCAGCCTACGCATCACAAACACACTATGTGCGTGTGCATATGGCCGAACTGAGAAAGAAAATTGAAGTCGACCCAGCGCAGCCTAAGCTGCTCGTGACTGAACCAGGTGTTGGTTATCGATTACGCAGTGCGCAAAACGAGACGGTCGGTTCATAAGCACGATGCTAAATACTACTGCGAATCGCTGAGCGTCATAACAGCTTTTCACTCGACCAGGGTTGCGACAGGCGCTGCTTCGTAGGTGACTTTGATCCGGGCGCCGACGGGGTTCGCCTGACTTGCTTGTGTTTCGCGTGTGCGGCGAACAACAAGCGTGGCCGGGCCTTTTGGGCAATCTCTAAGCAATGCGGGTTCAATGACGATTGTATTCGGGTCTGTCGTGCGATTGGCAAACGTGAAAGTGTAAGCGGCTTCTTGTTCTGGGATAACTTCGACCTCTATGCCTTCGTTTTCAGCGTTTGCGTCGCCACGCCAGGTGAGCACAGTGTTTTTTGACCGACTGATCAACTGCGGGGCGTCGATCAAAGAGACCTCTGCAAGCGCTGCAACATCATTTTCAAAAACGTCTCCGTGGTTATTGACATAGTGAAAATGACCCGACGTTGAATCACCATCAGCGCTCGTAACATGTTCGAAGGCGGCTCTTACGTACTCGAGTCTAACATCATTAAACGTGACAAAAGAGTCGCCCGCCAGCTTGAGCACCTTATGCGAGTCGACGGTGGGCTCCAGGTAGAAGCTGGCGCTGGCTTCATGCCGACGCTCGCTGACTCTGTAACGCACTGCGTAATCAACTTTAATCGCGCTCTGCTCGATGTTATTGGCATTTGAAGGTACCCCGTCTGAGAACCTCATCTCATCACCGCAAGCGGCAAGCATGCTCCATACAATGAATAATAGCGTTTTGTTGCGCATAACTTTTAGACTCGACTACGTACGATTGTGGACAAAAGAAACAAGGGAATGACGAGTTTCTTGCAGTACGACTGTACCCTAGAAAGGTATGCCGATACCGGCGACGCGTTGAGCAGAAGCATTAGAACGCGCATCGTGGCAGCAAGGCCACGTCAACTTGCGTCAGAGCCGTCTCGTCGGGGGATAATAAGGTGGTGACAGGATTCGGCGCAACTTGTGTTTGCTGAAGGAAAGTCACATCGATTAAGGACACATTCCAACCAACGCCCGGTCGGCGATTCTAAGTCAGTTCTAACAAAACCATCCGTTTGTATGATCACTCGCGATGCCGGAACGTTCTGATGTAAAACGTCGAAAGAGGATGGATTCAACATACGATCAATGACGGGCAAGAGATCATGGTTTTGAGCGTCGACAACTTCACGTATCGACTTTTGATAGTCCGCCCAAACTTTGCGTGCCTCGTCGGTTCGATTAAATGAAGGCACACAACCAGGTATAAAAGCGCACGCTGGTAAGCTACCTGCTAAGCGCGTGTTCAGACCGAGCAGCATGTTACGACCGCTCGCTTGGGCGTAAGCCGTTACCGGTCCTCCGGAATCGCCATACTGCACCTGACCCAAGCCATTTTCGTAGCTGATCGACCACTGCCAGAGCAGGCGTGCAAGGCGACTGTCGGTCGGCGCCAGGTTAAAAAGTTTCGTCCAGAACATGCGCACGAGATCGTCAGTGCGATTTCCGTAAACGAAATATGAGAAGGTGGTTTCGATGTCGGTTTGGGTAATAGCGTTTTGAAAGTTGTCAGGCAGCGTCTTCTTAACAACGGTTTCGCTTCCATTAGAACGCTCAAACGCCCAACGACCATCTCGGCGGCCACCATTGATGGTTACGTCGCGATTCTTACTCCAATCGCCATTCTCGGAAAGCTCGACTGAGGCTAGCCCTTCGATGCCCTCATCGGAAAAACTTCGTGGCCACCTGATAGCAGCGACATCTTCGTAAGGCAGTTGCGCGGAATCAACACCGGGATGGTAAATAAAGTGAAGCGCCTGAACGGGCTCACAGTGTGCTTGGTTTCGTCCGCCGGCACCTATTCGCGCATTGGGGACGACACATAGAAAGCGTTTTACACGATCATCGTTGCATTCTTTCCAGGAACCGTGATCATACGATTGATTTTGCTCGGCAGGAAAATCAATACAGTGGTGCGCGGTGATCAGAAGTCTGCTTTTGGGTCCGCGAAACATCCCTGAGCAGCCTGTGACCGCTGATCGCGCGTCCTGTTTCCACTTGCGCTCAAGTTGCTCTTTGCTTCTTCGTGAGTCGACCACAAAAAATATCATGGCATTGGGGTGGGCTGGTCGGGCGTCTGGATCATGGATCGCGTCGTCGCGGGTTTGACTGGTTGACGCTACATCGCTTCGACACCCACTAAGCAAAAGAATGCCGATAAGAACAACACGCTTTAGTTGCATCGATTGGTATGCGATGCAGGAATCGTGCCAACTTTCGTTCGCAGTGATCACGCAGCTATCATGACTTAGGGGCGATTTTTTGGCGGATCAAGAAGAGGTGATGTCCAACCTCTGCGACGAACGCGTCGAGAAACCTCATTTGTTGGGGCTAGCGCTTCCGATGGTGAGTGGGTGTACCCCTTTCGTTAGAGCACGAGACTCACCTCGGACCCGGGGACTTGAGTCCTTGTAATTACACTGCTGTAGAACTTTAGGGCGAAATCATTAGAGAATTCGGCGGCATAGACTTTGCTTGTAATTACCAACATGCGAGTTGGTTCATACCTTAACTTAAGTCATGTCTTGGCTTTGGCGTACGTGGGCTTTGCAGCGCATGCATGTGTCGCGGGCTCCGGCGATGAACTGGGATCAGGCGGCGACGGTGTGTCGTACTCAACCGGCAACCTTGATTTTCAGTGCGACCAAACACGCTTTAGCTGCGAGGCTGACCTTAGCAGCTTACGTACCTGTCCAAATGGGCGCGGCGAGCTCAGTGCTATGCTTGTGGTGGCCTTTGAAAGTGCCAATACGCTCAACTACAACGATGCGGTTCGGTGGAAGAGCAGCGTGGCTAGCTCGAATGCCGAACTTGCGACTTACATCAGTAAAGCGAGTGCCAAGGGGGGCACCTATACATTGCTCTCTGCGAACAAGAAAACGCTTGTTAGCCAAGGGCCCATGGCTTCTGCCACAGGTGGAACAGTCATTGCTGTCAACGCCAATGCCACGTTCGAGATCAGCGATCCGCAAGCGTTCTTAAGAAAGCTCGTCTTTGCTGCCAATGATTTGGCCAACCAGAAAGGTACGACCAAGTTTGCGCACATCACGGCGTCGGGCTCCGCAACGCTCACTTGCGCGCCGCAAGACATCACCGCGCCGCCGCAACCTGGCGATCAGCCACCTAGCGATACGAATCCAAGCGATCCGGCCAATCCCACCGATCCCGTGACACGCGCCGACGACGCGCCGCGCTGCAAAACAACCGACGCTTATGGTGTGGGTGACCCCAACTTTCATACGAAGATCCGGCTTGCGTCCGATCCAAATACAGTCTTGTATAAACTCGCAAACGACGAGCACGTGGTGATCGATCTGAGTAAGAACATTAATCGCAATCCCACCCTGCCCGGTCTTGCCAACGTCACCTGCGAGTCTCAATACGGGTGGTGGCCATTGATTTATAATGGTCAGGCCGCCTACGCGTGCTCTGGAGGCAAAGCTTCAACGAGCTCGCCCTCACAGCCATGGCTGGCCTGTACATCGCCTTTATAAAGCTAGAGCAGTTTTGGCTTGGCTTCGAGCTAGAACCAGGCGGTGGCGCCGACGGTCAACGTGTCTTGTGACTTGCGGTTAACAACAAAAGGTACCGTACTGCCGTCGCCGATCACACTGCCACCAAAAAACATGTTGCCTTGCGCTTGATCGTGGCGGTACTCGAGCATAAACGCGATATGATCAACGGGACGATAATCGAGCGTCAGCGTTTGTGAGCTGACCCATTTGGCTGGCCAAAAGATGGCGCGCGCGGTGCCTAGGTTGTTTGACGCCACGTGTTCATAGAAAATGTCGCCACGTCCCACCACAAAAAGCCGATCGATGATTTCATAACGCGCATAGGCCGCGGTGGCAGCCCAGCTGCTGGTGCCAAAATGGTTGGGTTCAAACCCAGCGTCGACATGCCACATCAACCACAAGCGGCGCGACGCGTGCCAGTTGGCATAGCCGTCGTACAAATGACGCCATGCCCTGCCCTCAGGCCCGCCTGGCTGCCGTTCGACACCTGAAAAATAGACAAAGCTTAGTTGTAAGTCTGTATTGGGTGTGTAGTTGGCTTGGGCCGATACCGATTTTTCGTTGTTGTTGTCGCCAATACTATTCCAGCCATTATACGTGCCTAAGGTGAGCGCCCACTGATCGGTTAACGCATACGTGGCGCGCACACCTGTGTGGTAGAACGGTAAGCCAAAAAATAAGTTTGAGCGCGACCAGTTCCAATTACTATTAACGGGCACCGTTTCCGGACCAATGGGCGTTAAGAAAAGACCAGCCTGAATCAAGAGCCCACGGCCAATGGGTGCACGATAACCCACGTAGGCTTTTTGTAAGTGCCGCCACAACTCACTGCTGGTCGCGTTGACCGATGATGTTCCCGAATAACCGGGCTCTGACAAATAGTAGCTGCTCGGTGTGTTGCCCACTTGCAGTGCAATGCGCGCTTCCAGAAACGAGTTGTCCCATAACGCATCGAGCACCGCGTTCGAGATGGTGAAACTGTTGTGCCGGTTGTCAAAACCACGAAAGTTGGTGATGTGATTGCTCGGCCGGTTGACGTTCCATTGATAAAACCCTTCGACATAACCGCTAAAGGTTAAAAAGGCGCTTTGATCTTCGAGCACGACACCCTCAAGGCTCTTTTTCTTAGGCATCACCGACGCAGCGGCCGAATCGGCCGGTTCATGGTGCGCCACTTCGTGGGCGCTGGGTCCGCCGCCTACACGAATACGCGTGGTGGGTGTGGTGCGCGTGGGTTCGGTGATCGCATGATCGCTTGGCGATGATTGCGCCAATAGTGGCGCGCAAATCAGTTGCAAACCCGCGAAAAATGCAAGGGCAAGCACACTTGAGGCATTCAGGGAGTTGTTTTTTCTGATATGCGGCATTATCTTTTGCGCAGAGTTATTGAGGAGCACAGATGGCCACCATTGAAGCCAACGATACAACATTCCAAAAAGAGGTGATCACCTCAGAATTGCCCGTACTTATTGATTTGTATGCCGATTGGTGCGCCCCGTGCAAACAAATGGCACCTATTATCGAGCAAGTCTCAGACGAGCTGGACGGTAAAATCAAGGTGGTCAAGGTCAACGTCGATAAATCGCCATTGGTGGCGCAAAGCCTGCGCGTGCAGTCGATCCCAACCCTGATGCTTATTTACCAAGGCCAGCTCGTCAACCAACACGCGGGTGCAATCGATAAAGCCAATCTTTTGAAATTTGTGAAACCGGTGTTGCCGGCAGATGCTGCCGAGGTAACGCCAGCAGAACTTGCACAGTTATTACAGAGCAAACAAGCGGTGCCTATCGATATTCGCGAAGCGGCCGCATATAAGCGTTATCGTATTCCCGGCGCGATCAACATTGAGGCCAGCACCCTTGATGCCAATGTTGACAAGCTTGGTACCCAAGACGGCCGCGTGCGCATCTTATATGGTCGTAGCGGCGACGAAGCGCGTACTGCCGCCGAATCGCTAAAAAACAAAGGTGTGATGGTCGGCTTTTTGGTAGGTGGCTTCTTACACTGGGAAGCCGATGGTTTGGATGTAGAGCGAGGCGCGCCTTAGATCTTTAGCGAACGCATGCGTAGCGCATTGGCAATGACCGACACTGAACTGAAACTCATTGCAGCCGCGGCCAGCATGGGACTGAGCAAAAGCCCAAACACAGGATAAAGCGCGCCAGCCGCGATGGGCACGCCCAGCGCATTATAGATAAAAGCAAACATCAGGTTCTGACGAATGTTGCGCATGGTTTGTATCGATAGGCTTCTGGCGCGGGTAAGCGCACTGAGGTCGCCATGCATCAATGTGATGCCGGCGCTTGCAATGGCAACGTCGGTTCCGCTACCCATCGCGATGCCGACGTCGGCAGCAGCGAGCGCCGCTGCGTCGTTGATGCCATCGCCGACCATCGCTACGAGATGACCTTGTGCTTTGAGCTTTGCGATCACTGCGTGTTTATCTGTAGGCAGCACATCTGCATAGACTTCGTCGACGCCCAGCGCCCGTGCCACATGTTCAGCCGCGGCGCGATGGTCACCCGTCAAAAGTACCACACGCTTGACGCCTTGCCCCTTCAAAGCTGCTAGCGCCGATTTGGCCGACGTTTTGATAGCGTCGCTTACACCGATGAGCGCTGAGGCTTGTCGATCAACGCTCACATACATCAACGTCTGACCTTGCATACGTAACGCTTCCGCTTTGCTAGCCAATGCGTCGAGGTTGACATTAAGTTCGTTCATCAGCGCAGCATTGCCCACGGCGACTTCGTGCCCACCAACCTGCCCGCTCAAGCCTTTACCGGGAACGGTGGTGATGTTTGTTGCACTGCTCAGCGTAAGCTGATCGCGCTCAGCGGCGCTCACCAGCGCACGCGCTAGTACGTGTTCGCTCCCTCGTTGCAAACTTGCCGCGAGCGCAAGCACTTCGCTCGCAGGCGTGGCGCCCAATGTCTCGACGGTGCTTAGCGCTGGTTTACCTTCAGTGAGTGTGCCAGTCTTATCAAACACCAGGGTGTCAATGCGTTCAAATGTCTCGAGTGCTTCGGCGTTCTTCACTAGGATGCCCTCAAGTGCACCGCGTGTTGTGCCGACCATGATCGACATCGGCGTGGCAAGCCCTAACGCACATGGGCAAGCAATGATCAACACCGCAACGGCGTTCACAAGCCCGTAGGCCAGGCGTGGCTCGGGACCGAGCATGCTCCACACGACAAAAGTCACGATGCTCACAAGCACCACCACCGGCACAAAGTAGCCCGATATCGTGTCCGCGAGGCGCTGAATCGGTGCGCGGCTGCGCTGCGCTTCGCTGACCATACGTACGATTTGCGCTAGCAGTGTGTCTTGTCCCACGCGCTTGGCGATCATGATCAACGCCCCATGACCGTTGATCGTGCCAGCGCTAAGCAGGTCGCCCTTCTTCTTTTCAACTGGGATGGGCTCGCCTGTCATCATCGACTCATCAACTTGACTCATTCCTTCGAACACCTCGCCATCCACGGGAACGTTCTCGCCAGCGCGCACGCGCAGCATGTCGCCCACCGCAACATGTTCTACGGGAATATCGAGCTCGTTGCCTTGTGCGTCGACGCGCCGTACCATTTTGGGGGTGCGCTTTAGAAGCGCGCGCAACGCACCCGAGACTTGGCCGCGCGCGCGCAACTCAAGCACCTGGCCCAAAAGCACGAGCGCGGTGATGGTCGCTGCAGCCTCAAAATAAAGCGGTGGCAGCCCTGCATGGGTCAAGAACGCCTTTGGGAGCAGCGAGGGAACAAGCAGCGCAAGCCAGCTGAAGGCGAACGCGACCCCTGTGCCAAGCGCGATCAGGGTAAACATGTTTAGATTCCGCGTGCGTAACGACGCCCAGCCCCGCGCAAAGAAGGGCGCCGCGCCCCAAAGTACCACGGGCGTCGTTAGGCCCGCTTGAACCCAAGCCAAGACCCTCGGCGACGTGAGCGCGTGCATGATGGAAGGGGCGACCATCTCAATCATGCTCACGGCGACGACCGGGAGGGTAAGCGCTGTGCTTATCCAGAAGCGACGTGACATGTCGTCGAGCTCAGTGGTGTCCTCGTCGCCAGCATGCGGGTGTTTGGGTTCGAGCGCCATGCCGCAAATCGGGCATGCTCCGGGTCCTTTTTGCACGACCTCAGGATGCATCGGGCACGTGAACTCGATGTCTTGTGAACTTGCCTGAGGCACCGCTACTGTTGCCCGTGGTGGATGCGCACAGCATGCATGTGCTTTCGCATGCGAGTGGGGTTCGTGATGTGAGTGTTCCATTATTCTTTGACCTTTCGCGCGACGCTGCCTGCCGGGTATGCGTACCAGCCTGGGTCAGCATACTGGGTGATGCCATCACGCACCTTGAGCACCGTAAACATACCGCCCATTTCGACGGGCCCAAAGGGCCCCTCACCTGTCATCATCGGCAAAGTGTTTTTGGGTCTGCCCATGGCCATCATGTTACCCATGCCAGTTTCGCCCATGGCCATATAACCGGGCAGCACCCTGCGCACTTTGTCTTCGCTATCACCTTGCTTGACGCCAATCATGTTGGGAACATCGTGCTTCATCGCGTTCATGGTGTGATGCGACTTGTGGCAATGAAACGCCCAATCGCCCGGCACCCTTGCAACGAACTCCACCGTGCGCGTCGAACCAACCGGTACGTTGACAGTCGTTTCGGGCCGACGTGCCGATTTAGGCACGTCGCCACCGTCGGTACCAACTTCCTCAAAGTTATAACCGTGTATGTGGATCGGATGGCTGTCCATGCTGAGATTGCCGAAACTCACACGCACGCGCTGACCGGTGCGCACAACCCAAGGTTCAGTACCGGGCCATACGCGACTATTAAAAGTAAACAAGTTAAAGTCGGTCATCACGTTTGGGTTTGGCGTGGCCGTGCCTGGTTCGACATACCACTCGTGCAGCATGACAACAAAGTGCCGATCGACTCTCGGCGTTTGGGGAGCACGCGGATGTATGACAAAAAAGCCCATCATGCCCATCGCCATTTGCACCATTTCATCAGAATGCGGGTGGTACATGTGCACGCCGTGTTGCCTTAACGTGAACTCGTAAACGTAGGTTTCACCCGGTTCGATATGTGGTTGGTTCAAACCGGCGACACCGTCCATGCCACTGGGCAGAAAGATACCATGCCAATGCACGCTCGTTCGTTCGGGCAGCTTATTGGTGACAAAGATTCGAACGTGATCGCCTTCAACAACTTCGATGGTTGGCCCAGGTGTGCTGCCGTTATAGCCCCATGCGTTGACGATCATGCCTGGCGCGAATTCGCGCTTCACCGGCTCCGCGACAAGATGAAACTCCTTCACGCCTTGGTTTATGCGATACGGCAACGTCGAACCGTTGGGCACCACCACCGGCGTGAAGCGCGGACCTTGGGTTTGTGCTTGCGTCGAACGCGGCAGCACCAAACCGGCGGCCGCTAAAGTGCTGTTCTGAAATAGTTGTCTGCGGGTGATCATGGGTTACCTTGTCATGCTGTGTGGTGTGTTGGCGGTTGGATCTGAGGGCAATACTGCTAAAATGAGGCGACCGCCCACCGCACGTTCTAATTCTGCGCGCGCGATCCAATAATCGCGCAACGCTTCGATAAACTCGCGATACGCGTTGACCTCGTTCTGCTTGGCGACGATCAAATGAAATACCCCAAGCAGCATCGCGTCATATTGTTCTTGCGAAAGTTGGGTAACGCGTACCTTTGCAGGCACAAGCTTCGCGGCATGACGCTCGACCGTCTTGCGCGCATACACCACGCGATTGCGCGCGCTACGCACCTCGGACAATAGGCTTACGCGCAGTTGCTCGGCACGGGCGCGACTTTGACGAAACAATGCCTCAAGACGCGCAATGACGGCTTGGCGTTGATCAAAAATCGGCAACTCAATCGCGGCCCCCGGGCCCATCACGGTGGGCCCGGCAAAGGTGCGTTCGTAGGTCAGACCGACGTTCGCACCTCCCACAAAACGAAAGTCTTTTGCTAAGTTCAACGCATACCCAAGTGATTGCGTCTCGCTCTTTGCTGCGGCGAAATCGAGGCGCTGGGCCAGCGCATGTTCTTCGATCCGTTCGAACACGACCTCAAGCGTGGGCAACTCGGGCAACTTGGGGGCGAGAGTCCATCGTGTTTCAGCGCCCCATACTCCCATCGTTCGGTTAAGGGCTTCACGATGCTCGAGCACCTCACCCTGAGCGCGCAACGCATCAAGCGACACCTGCTCGTGCAAACTTTGCTGTTGCGCGAGCTCCAAATCATTGATGTTGCCGGCGGCATGTTGACGCTCGGCTAACTCATACACCGCATCGGCGGCTTCGAGCACCACCTTGCGCATCGCGAGTGACTGCTCGGCAGCTTGCATGGCAAAGAAGGCCTTTTTTACATCGCGCGCGAAATCGATGATCGCACTACCTACCCTGGCCTTGACGGCGCTCAATCGCGCGGTCGCCACCTTTCGTCGTGCGGGAATCATGAATACTTCTAAAAAGTCTTGCACAACGTCGATGGTTAGATCGGACTGCGCGCCTTGGGTTAAGGGAAAGTGGATGCCGCCAGCAAGCACAGGGTTCTTGAGCAAACCTGCCTGCACCAAATCTGCTTGAGCCACGCTGACCTCTTCGTAGGTCGCTTGCAATCCAGGGTTGCGTAGAAGGCCAACCCACACGGCACCTTCAACCGACAAGGGTCGCGCAAGCAACTCAGCCACCCGCTCGTTGACACGGCGTTGCACCTGCGCGTTCTGTTGCCATACCAAATGATAGCCACTGCGCTGTTCAACCGCCATGGACGTGTCACGCATCGCCGGACCCGGCGATGTAGAGGTGCAGCTCAGTATGGTGAGAAGCATCCCCAGTCCACCTGCTTGTCTACATTGATTGAGTATCATTGCATCTTTGGCTTTCGTTCTAAGATCATGCTGCTACTCTTTATAGGCCGAAACCCTATCCTTTGTGACCCAAGAAAATGCCCAATCGTTTAGCCAAAGAAATTTCACCTTACTTGCAGCAACACGCCAATAACCCCGTGGACTGGTACCCCTGGGGCGACGAGGCGCTGGCACGCGCCAAGCGCGAGGATAAGCCGATCATGCTTTCGATTGGCTATTCGGCGTGTCACTGGTGCCATGTGATGGAGCACGAGTCGTTTGCGAACGACGACATCGCCCAATTGATGAACGAGAACTTCGTGAATATTAAGGTCGATCGCGAAGAGCGGCCCGATATTGACCATATCTACCAGCTGACGGTTCAGCTGATGGGTCGCAGCGGTGGTTGGCCGCTGACTGTGTTTTTGACTCCCGAGCAAAAGCCTTTTTTTGCCGGCACATATTTTCCGCATGTGGATCGTTATGGCGTGCCAGGTTTTCCCAAGGTTCTTCAGACACTTGCTCAGGGTTACCGCGAGCGGCGCGCCGATTTTGAGAGCTCGGCTGAGGAACTAACGCGTGGCATTAAAAGCGTGCTCGCCGAAGAACGTGGCGAAGTGGAAACAGCGGGAAGTGTACCGGCCGACGCGCTGGCGCAGGCTGCTTGGAAACTTGCACAGCGGTGGGACTCGGAACACGGCGGCTTTGGCGGTGCGCCTAAGTTTCCCAATACCATGAACCTTGAAGTGCTCCTGCGCGAAGGCGCGCGCAATCATCACAAACCTTATTTACATATGGTCGAACAAGCGCTCGTGTCGATGCGACGCGGTGGCATCTATGATCAGCTGCGCGGCGGCTTTCATCGCTATTCAACCGATGCCCAGTGGCTTGTGCCTCATTTTGAAAAGATGCTTTATGATAATGCACTCTTATCGAAGCTATATGTTGAAGCTTGGCGGCTCACGAAAAACCAAATATTTGCGCAGACGGTACATGAAACGCTTGCTTACGTCAGTGCAGAGATGACCAGCCCTGAAGGCGTTTTTTATTCTGCGCAAGACGCCGATAGCGAAGGGGTCGAAGGTAAGTTCTTCGTTTGGACGCACGACGAGGTGCGAGCGCTTCTTGATGCCGAAGAGACCACACTTGCGTGCGAGTGGCTTGGAATCTCACCCGAGGGCAACTTTGAGGAAGGTTCTACAGTGCTTTTTGAAGCGGTGTCTTTAGACACTTTGGCAGAACGCCATGGGCTCACACTTCGCGAGCTTTCTGAACGCTGCGAGCGCATCAAAACAACCATGCTTGGTGAGCGCGAAAAGCGCATCCGACCTATGCGCGATGACAAGATCATTGTCGCTTGGAACGCTTTAATGATTTCAGCGTTTGCACATGCAGGCGCCGCATTTGATAGACGCGATTATTGCGACATGGCCGAGCGCGCACTGGTCTTTATTAAGGCGCGGCTCTTTAGCGAAGGGCGGCTTGCACGCATTTATAAAGACGGGCAAACACGCGGCACCGGCTTTCTTGAAGACTACGCGCATTTGGCTGTGGCGGCGCTCGATGTGTTCGAGTGCACCTTCAGGCCGGCACACCTAGACTTTGCTGTGTCGCTCCTTGATAGTGCGCTCGGTCTCTTTTGGGACGATGCGACACGTCGGCTTGGCTTTTCGCCTAAAGACGGTGAACGTTTAATCGTCGCCCCGACCGATACGTATGACAATGCGACGCCTTCGGGCACGTCAACGTTATGCGAAGCGCTCTTACGCGCGCATAGCCACACCCAGCATGGCCGGTTTTTTGAGGTTGCCGAACACCTTTTAACGCGACTTGCCTTACGGGCTACAAAAACACCTTCGGGTTATGGACACCTGCTTTGCGCACTGGATCGATACCTACGTGGAGCGACACAAATGGTGATTATCGGCAGCCCGGACGATATCACGGCAGACGAGCTTGTGCGCCGGGCGCAGCGCTCCTTTGTGCCGAATCGTGCATTAACCCGTTTGACAGCGATACAGGACCTGGCCCCTCACTTGTCAGCACTTTTGGGTTCGCTCGCTGACGACTCGAGCGCACACGCGTATGTATGCATGAACCGCACGTGTTATCCGCCGGTTCAAAGCGCAGATGCGTTGAGCGCGCTCATCGGCAAAACGGTCGGTTTTGATTGACTTTTTGCCCATTTCTGGGCGATGACAGTAGGGCATGGCGCAGGCTTCACCACAAGGTGGCAACCACCCTAACCTTGAGCCCATTGAACAAGTGGACGCATGGCGCACCCAAGTCAAACCACATGCGTTGCTTAGAGGTTTTCCAAGTTATGAGCATCATCTATCCGACCCGCTCGAACCGCTCGAAACACAACTTACACGTTTGTCCGCGGCGCATCATACGCAGGAGCAAGCTGATTGTTGGATCGCGATTGCCAAAGGCTGGTTGACATATTTTCAGTCGACAGAACAAGCCGCGCGCGCGTTGCGTGAAGCCGTGGCGCTCGATCCCAACAATGCACATGCGGCCCGATACGCTGCCGACCTGTGCGCTAGGCTCGCGCAACGCGATGTGGCAGCACAGTATGCGCAGACATGGGTACGCTCTGCTAAAGAGGGCATTGAACGAGCGCAAGCTTATGCGTGGCAGGCACGCTTGCTTGAGCGCAGTGGTCGACGCGAAGATGCCTGTGCCGCTTGGCAACATGCCATTGACGAGGACGCAAATGAACCGTCATACCTTGAGGGCTTGTGTCGATCGCTTGACGCCAAAGCAGACCCTGCGCGCTTTGCAACCCATGCGCTCAACGCCATAAAGTTGTGGCGCTCGTACAGCTTGCGCCGCGCACTGGCGCTTGCACAAACCTATCTTGCGGCGCTGCCTGACAACGACGCTCTGGCGAACGCGTGCTGCGAGTGTCTACGGGCGATGGGTCTTGACCGCGCTGCACTTGCACGTTGGGTCTGTCTTGGTTGGATGCGACAGAATTCAATTGCGAAGAATGAGGCGCTTTACCAGGCGATTGCGCTCGCCAAGCACTTTCACGATAGCCGTTTGGCCTCGGTTTTGGTCAGCGGGTTTGACCTATCTGAAGTCGTTGAGCATGACGGCAGACGCGTGCCAGCTGTCGCGTACGTGAACGATGTGCTGAGCGATCGCGATCAAACCTTGGTTGAACTTTTGCGCGCGCTTCGACAAGGCCAACACACCGTCGTGGTAGACCGAGGTGTGGCTTTGCTGAATCGTGAGGATGCAGGCACCTTATTGTGTGAGATGATCGCTTATAGCGCACGCGCATCTGGCGCAACACTGTCCATTGGGCACCTACAAACACTATTGAGTCGACTCGGTGTGCGCGATGAGCTTCTAGGCGTCATCCCCCCTGCTGCTCAACTCACTCAAGAGCATTTGTGCTTACTACCTTATGTGCGCGAATACTTCGTCAGCAACCCTCATAGTGTGGTCGCGGCACAGGCCTATCTATCGCTCTGCCTTCAACATTCGTCCTACACCTTGCTAGCAGAAGCGCTCGAGCTGACCTTGCCAGCCCTCAACGATTCGCCCACGACCCAAACGCTCGCAATGAGCGCGGCCAATCGATTGGCCGCGTTTGGAATGCATGCACATGCTGCACAGTTCTTGCTGACGCTAAATGAAAAGGTACTCTCGTTAGACCTCGAACGACTTACGCTTGCGCAACATTACGCACGTTTGGCAAGCGACCGTGAACTTGAAGCGCGGGTGCTTGAGCAATCGGTCGCTGCACAGCCTAACAACCGTAAGGGTGCGCCTCTGGGATCCCTGGCGAAGCTATATCGTGAACACCGCAATCTTGTGGCCGAGGTACGCACACTCTTGCGCATTTTGGCGGTAAGCCCATTTGATGAGAGCACCCTGGAGCGCCTTTCAGAGCTGTACGCGACGGCGGGGGAATACGACCGCCTTGATGCCGTGCTCGCGTTGCGTCTTGAAGGTGCGCAGGATCCCGACGATCGACTTTCGCGAGCACTCGATCGCGCCGCCGCGTTTTTCTACCTCAAGAAAGATGTCGCGATGGCGGAACAAACGTTGATGGCGTTCGCAAAAACCCTCACCGACAACGCAGCGTTGGTCAGGGTTGCACAAGCGCTTGTCGAGCTTAACAAGTCGTACGAAGCCGTTCGCTTACTGCGCCAAAAAGCCAAAGACGCCACCCCAGATAGCGCTGTCCGTCTATACGACGAAGCGCTACGTGTTGCTGATACGGTATGTGGTGATCTTGCGCTTGCGATCAGTGTGGCCCAAGACCGTTTGCACATAGACCCAGAGCACAACGAATCGCTAACTAAGGTTGGCGAACTGATCTGTAAGTTAGGCGACGTCAATTTGGCGCAGCGACTGGTCGAGCAGACCGAGACGATGCTGCGTGATTCGTCGAGCATCGAGCGCTTGCGTTTGCTCGTGGCACCACTGGGTAAGTTGAACGAAACAAAAACGCCCATACAAACTGCAACGCAGACTTCGTTCAACAGCGCGTCGCCATCAGACGCTTCGGCGACCACCATCAGCGCACCAGAGATGATCCGCACGCTCGATCTTTTGTCGGTCTTTTGGCAACACTGTCGGCACTTAGATGAACGTGACGCTGGCTGTACAAACCTCGACCTGGCCAGTTGGCCCTGGGCTACCGAGTTTTCGGCCATTGCTGCGCAAGTGGGCGTGGCCATGCCCGAGCTTGCTCAAACACCCGAGCCGGGGGTGGTTGCGCTTAAGCGACGCGCCTCGCCCATTCTGCTCGTTGGCGATCTGACTGGGCTGTCGGCTTCTGAACGGTGCTTCTTGTTTGCCGGCGCCCTTGAGGGCGTACGTGCACAACATATTCTGTGTGCAACGTTGGCTGACGATGAACTTACACGGTTGCTTGCCGCGCTGAGCGCGGCATTTGGTCCGGCCGATGAAGGCGACCAAGTTGAACAAGCCACTGCTGAACTTGCCTCAACCATCTGGCGCACCGTCACCTATGACATGCGTCGGACACTACGCGAATGTGTCCTTGAGTTGCCGGCGCAAGGCGTCTCAGCCGCTGCGCTAATCAAGCACGTCGGCACACTTCAGGCACAACGCGCAGCAGCCCTTTCGGGCTTGAACGACCCAGCGATGGCACAGGTGTTTGGCGCCGCTCGTGGACGTTATGTGCTTACACCACCACTGCCTTTACATACAGTTGGTGCGCGGCTCGGGCACAGCGCGATCTTGACCCACTAAACAGGCAGTGTAGTCGCTCGGCTTGGGTAAGCCTGTGCGCAAACAGCAGTTGCACACCTGCACTGGCCACAAGAATGCACCCGACTCGACGTCAAGACCACCCAAGGTTTTGCCAAAGGCAACGATCGACAAGAAGACGGTGTTGCCTGCGCCGGGCTTTGTTTCAAGCTCATTGCCTTTTGATTCGGGGATCACTTGCAACTCGCCAATGGCGCGACCTGGACCTTCTTGCGTGGCTGATGGCACGAGCGTTGTACCGGGCACGGTGTATTCGGCATAAATCGGCTTGCGGTTGATGTCTAGAATCGTCACCCGCGCACCTTCAATCTGAACCTTGGTCGTATCGGCGCTCGATAACGTATTGGATGCAGTGCGAGTGAAAAGCTGATTATTAAACATCGGATAGAGGCTGTACGATTTGGTCAGCGACAAATCGAGCGTACCCGACGTAATGAAAAGATTGCTAAGCTGAAACGCGCAGTTATCGTCCGGAAGCGTTTGCTGGGAAATATAGAAGCTCACACCCTCATCTGCGCTGCAACCCAAGTGAGGCACCGTCAGCATGAACGCGGACACGACAAAACTAGAAAGCAGGGTTAACGGCCTAATGGATGAGCGGGTATTCACTTGATCATGATATCGCGTTTGGCCTAAACGCTGCAAGTTCCTGTTTAACCCCAGATTGGCGACAATTTTGCTCGTTTTTGGACCTCATATGGCCTGAAATCCGTGCTCCTAAGCCCCACGAAGCAGCTGTTCTAGCTTGGTCAGGCTCAATTTTTCTATGGCAAAAACACCGGGGCGTTCGGGGATTACGTAACTGACGTTGTCGTCTTGGCGCTTCTTGTCGGTCGACATGAAGGCAAGCGTCTTTGTATCCAAGTGCTTTTCAAAATCGACGGGCAGTGCAAACGCCCGAAGCAAGTTGATTAGGCGAGCCTGCTCATCGCTTTGCATTCTTCCCAGGCGTACGGCGACCTGGGCGGCGGCAACCATGCCAAGTGCGACGGCCTCGCCGTGCGCGATGCCGCCATATCCCTGTGCTGCTTCGATGGCATGACCCAAGGTATGACCAAAGTTCAAGAGCATGCGTGTGCCAAGTGTTTCGCGTTCATCTTCGGTCACCACACGCGCTTTTAATGTGATCGCCATCTTTACCAAATCAATCAGCGCGCGTGGATCTTTGCTTTTGAGCGCATTAACGTCTGCCTCGAGTTTACAAACGGCACCTTCACTGTCGAGCCACGCAGATTTGATCGCTTCGGCCATGCCTGATCGGTATTCACGCTCGGGCAGCGTTGACAAAACATTGATGTCGCAAACCACAAAAGCGGGCTGTTGAAAGGTACCAATTAGATTCTTACCTTGCGGGACATCGAACCCTGTTTTACCGCCCACAGCGCTGTCGACCATGGACAACAAAGTCGTGGGCATCTGCCCGACCGAAAGCCCTCGCAAAAGGGTCGAACCGGCAAATCCAGCCAGGTCACCGACCACACCACCGCCTACGCCGATCACCATGCTACGCCGATCCACACCAAAACTAAGTGCGTCGTTCCAAATTTGCTCGACCGCCGCAAGATTTTTGTGAGCCTCACCTGGCGTGAGCACCACGCGCTGAACCATGACGTTCGCATCCGACAGACTTTGCTCTACTTGGTCGGCCCATGGATGCGCCACGTTTTGATCGGTGACTATCACGGCGCGTTTGGTCATGCTGGCAATCTCTGGGCCCAGCGTTGCCAATACACCCTGCGCGATGCTGACGCGATAGGTCCGCTCGCCAAGCGCCACCACAACCATTTGCTTTTTCGAGAGCGCAATTACCTGTTCGGCCAACACCTCGGGACTTTGTCCAATCGTTGAAAGCGTGCCGTGGCATTCCGCGTAAGCAGCTTTGCGCTCGTCGAGCAAACGCGCGATAACGTCGCGCGCGGCACCGGCGGCTAAGAGCGGCCGCGAGCGATCATTTTGCACTCGCTTTTCTAACTCATCGACCGACGCGCTAAGCGTCACAACCGTTCCTGACGCCAGGGCACGCTTACGCAGCGCCGGATTCATCAACGTGCCGCCACCCAGGGCAAGCACGAAGTCTTGACCACCCTGGTCAAGCAGTGCTTCGAATGCATCGCGCTCAACTTCGCGAAAGGCGCTCTCGCCCTGCTCCGCGAAGATTTGGGTGGGCAACCGGCCTGTAAGTTTGGTGATGTGTTGATCTAAATCAATGCACGTTAGACCGAGTTTCTTGGCAACCACGGCACCCACCGTGGTTTTGCCAGTCCCCATCATGCCCGATAAGAAGATCCTCATTTGGCCATTTATTGCACAAAAAGGCAGCATGCGCTTGCCGATGCCAGCGCATGCTGCCTATTGTGAGTCGACTAATTACGAAGCGCTTCGTTACGGTTAACGATACGCGGCGTAAGGAAGATCAAGAGCTCGTTGCGGTTGTCTTGCACGAGTCGGCGTTGGAAAAGCACCCCAATGATCGGAATATCACCAAAAAATGGCACTTGGTTGATAGTGCGACCTGAGTTACGGGTGAAGATGCCACCGATAACTGCCGTGTGCGAGTCAGCGACGAGAAGATCGGTCTCGGCCTCACGCTTGAGGATGGTCGGATCACCACGAACACTGACGCGGGTGAAGTCAGGTTCGTCGCGTGTCACCTTAACGTGCATGCTGACCGAAGCGTCGCTGGTGACGTGTGGACGCACAATGAGCTGCAGCTTCGCTTCTTGGAATGCAGTCTGCACGCCCTGAGCACTTACCTGCGAATAAGGAATCAACGTTCCTTGAGCGATATGTGCCTCGTGATTGTCTAAGGTTAAGACGCGAGGGGCACTGATGATTCGAACAATACCGTTTGATTCGGCGGCGCTTAGACGCACGTTAAGATTGAGCGTCGAATCAACGCTACCCAACGTTAGACCGAGCGCGCCACCGGCACCGTTGGCGTTGGTGGCTGGCAAGTTGACGGCGTAGTTTGGCACCGCAATGCGGTTGGTGAAAGGCGACAAACCTTGTGTGAGCGAATCATTACTATAGTTACCGCCCGCAATACCAATGTTACTTGGAAACACAAGACCAGTGGGATTGCCAGACGCCTGAGCCGCGGTGAATGCACCGCCCCATTGGATACCAATGTCGCGCGAATACTGACTGGTGGCTTCAACGACGCGCGCTTCGACGAGCACCTGCGGTGTTTGCGTGTCGAGGGTGCGTACGAGTGCTTCAACTTCATCTAAATTTTCAGTTAGGTCACGTACGATCAAAACGTTGGTGCGTTCGTCGGTCGATACCGTCCCGCGTGTTGACAATAGCTCCGCTACGCGAGGTTTGATTTTTTCTGCAGTGGCGTAGCTTACGGGAATAAGACGCGTCTCAAGCGGCGCGAGCTCTAGGTTTTGCTTCTTGCGCGCAATGGCGGCTTCACGCTCTTTTTCGAGCTGCTCAAGCGGAGCAACGCGAATCATGTTGTCTTTTCGGATCATGCCGAGGCTCTTGGACTGCAAGATCACGTCGAGGGCTTGATCCCAAGGCACATTGAGCATACGCAAGGTGACACTGCCTTTGACATCGTCACTGGTCACCACGTTAACTTTCCCAACTTCTGAAATCAAACGAAGGATGTCGTGGATATCGGCATCTTTCAAATCAAGATCAATGCGACGCCCCGAATAGTTTGCCTTTCTTCCGGCGGCGATCGCGGCGGGGCTACCGGTCACAAAAGGTGATGTCTCCGAGGATCCATGAATAATCTCAGGCAACTCTAGGGGCGCTTCCTTGGCAAGCGTCTGCGCGCTTGGACGTGAGCTCTTTTGCCCACCGGGCGCGAACAACCACACGATGCGACGCCCTTCACGTACAGCGGTGCCAAAGGCGCTGTCTTTATGTGTGACTTCAACGGTCACGCCTTCAGCGTCCTGGTGTAACTCGATGTTGCCGATCACGGGAAGGCCCACGGGGCTCAACTTGCGCTGAGCGCTGGCGCCAACCTTGACGCGATACAGACGCAGACGCGCCGGGCTCTCTGTGCCGGGTTCAACTTGAAAATTGGCTACACCGTCAAGCTCGAGCACAACGCGGTCGCGCCCATCTCGCTGCTCGGTGGCCACGTTCACGACGCTGGTTGCGCGCGGCAACTTCTCGCTGTCTGCGCCCACTGACGCAGCGAGCGCTGGTTGCGCAGCCAAAGTAGGCACACTCTCACGTGGACCAGTCTTACTGGCCGGTTCAATGGCCAGCTTGAGCACGCCCGGCAAAGCGCGTACGCGGTAAGCGACTTCTTCGCTGGTTTGCACGATGAGACGCAAACCTTGTCCGCTTAGCTCGGTGGTCACATTCTTGACCAGTGGGCTTTCGCCGATGCGCTTAATGCCCGCCGCAGTCACGCCGACCTTGCGCACATCGATCACGATCGACGTGCCGCTGTCTTGCGAAGAAACGGTATAAACGGGCTGGGCAAAATCGCCACCAAAAGCCAGTTCAGTGACGTCGCCGGATGTTTTTACAGAGAGACGACGCAAAAGTGGATACCCACCTGAGACGTCTGCTCCCACGAGATACATCACGAGCCCAAATACAAGGGTTTTTGTTAGCCATTCCGATCGGTGCATAGGTGAATTCCGGATATCCTACATGGTCCTCCATTGGCACCAAAAACACAAAAAAACCGACAAGTTGTCTTCAAAAGTTAATATCGACTCTGGGCAGCTCGTGGTGACACGATTGCGACGCAGCATCGTGGTGACACGATTGCGACGCAGCATCGTGTAACGCAGGGCGTGTGCTAGTTGACGCTCTTAAGCTTCTCGGGTTCGCCTTCGTGCAATAGCAAGCGGCGGCTAATAGGAACTTGGTTGGGAGATGTAGGATCATCGCGTGTCAAGACGACCTCGTTTGGTCGAATGGCTTCAACCCGCCAGTTAAGGGTGACAGGCACGCCTTCGATGCCGCCGACTTGAATCACTTCGGGTCGACCCACATAGTCGCCGCGGCGAACGACGTGACCCACGCCTGTCTTGTCGCTGATCATGACGCGTGGCGGTTCAATGCCGGTTACAATGGCCACAAGACGCATCTCGTCAACCGTGGTCATCGACATCATTACTGCGCGCTGCGGTGCGGTGGGCGCCTTGGCGATAAAAAGTTCGGCGAAACTGTGAAAAGGGTCGCGATTGGCTTCAAGCTCAACAAAGTCGTCTTCAACGAGCGCAAAGGTCATGGCCGCAAGCGAGGGGTCGAGTTCTTCGGGTGCATCGCCATTGGCCTGTGCGGCAGGGGCTGCGGGGGTCGCACCCGCGGCTGCGCCGGGCACCGCACCTGCTTTTTTGATGCCTGGCGGAGCCGTTGAGTCTACCTTTACGGGCTCTTCGCATGCGGCAACGCTTACGCACAGCGCGATCAACAACAGCGCGCGTAAAACGCCTGTGATATGATCACGCAAGATCATTTACGACCTCCGGCGGCGGGGGCTGGCGCGGGTGTTTTGGTTTTGGCGCCCACCGAAGGTTGTGTGGTTTGATCAGGGCGGCGAAAAGTCGTCGCAAGCACCTCGACCGTCAACCGAATCTCGTCGCCGCGCGGTTTGGGGTCGATCAACTTGATATTTTCCATGTTGATCGCGCGCTCAACCAAGCTTGCATTATAAAAAAACTTCATCACGTGATGAAAGCGCCCTTGCAACATCAAAGAAACGGGAATGCGCACAAAATCGGCTTCGTTCTCTTCATTTTTCGGCTCGACCAGTTTGATGTCCAAGCCGCTGAGCTCAGCCAAGCGGTTGAGGTCCAAAATGCGCAAGTGATAACGATCGAGCGCGGTACGCTCGCCAATCTGTTTACGCAAACGCAGATATTCTTGCTGACGCGCTTCAGCGTCGCCCAGCTCTTTGGTTAAGGTTTGAAAGCGCGTTTCCTCTTGCGTAAGCTCGTCGGAAAGGCCCATGTGCAAGACAAAATAATAGAGCGCGCCCAAGATCGCGAGCATCAGCACTAGAAGCCCGGCCTTGCCTCCATCGGAGAGTTGGTCAAACGACGATACGCCTACTTTGGCAGCCATAAGATCAGTATTTCACCTTACATGAAAGCTCAAAGCCAATAACTGGCAGTTTGGTCATCTCTTCGATCTGTGCTTCGGTCTTTTGCAGGGTCACATTCTCAAATAGCTCGGACACCGCTAAGCGCCTAAGAAACTCAGCCACATCGTCGTTTGTTTTGGCCAGGCCCGCAATCTTGCAATCACGGTTTTCTTCTTCAAACGCCTTGAGCCACAAGCGATGCACGTCCCAGGCTGGATTGAAGCCAGCCAAGGGATTTTCTTCGCGCAGCTTCTCGAGCGCTTTAGGATCATAGGTGGGCTCACCGCCAACGCTAAGTACTTTAATAAGTTCACGCATCACGCGTGTGGGACCCATGCGGGCTGACTGCAAGTCTTTCACAACATTCTCGAGGTTTTCGCTCCACTTGAGCTTTTCACGCAAGGTTTCTAGATCGCCCGACTTGCTTTTGAGCTCTTGAATGCGTTCGGTAATTTGTGCGTTGCCCGCTTTGCGCTCGTCGATGCTCGACTGCGTGTTGAAATAAAGCAGACCCATCAGCGCCATCCAAGCGAGGGCCGCAAAGCCATAAATCAGCGGCCAGCCTTTAAGCTGCATCGTTGACTTGGCCTGGTTGCCAACCGAACGTTTTGCGTCGGGGAGTAGATTAATGCGAATCATGTGGCTTGGCCCTCAATCATACCCGCTTTTCTTTTTCTTTGCGTAATGCGAGGCCAAACGCCACAACCGCATGCCCCGTGCGCCCTTCAAGGACCGACAAGTCGACTGTCTTGGGGTCAGGCGTTGCAGCCCGCAATGGATCGATCGGCATGACTGGCACTCGCGAGCGCTTTTCGATCGCTTGGCGCAACTCGGCCGAGGTCGAACAGCCGCCCGAAACACAGATCTGATGGATCATTTGATTGGAGCTGGTCGCCAAGAAGAAATCAATCGAGCGCTGAATCTCGCCGGCGAGCTCTTCCATCGCGTTTTGAATGACATGTTGCAACTGAGGGTTTGAGCCTGCCTCACGGTCTGTTTTAAGTTCTTCGGCTTTATCGTGATCAACGCCCATCAGTTTTTGGATTTCTTCGGTCACCATGGCGCCGCCACGAGAGATATCGCGCGTAAAAGCAATGGCGCCGTTGGAAAGGATGTTGAGCGTGGTGGACGCATTGCCAATGTTGATCAATGCCAAGGTTTGCCCGACACCAGGTGCGCCGTAACCGGCTTCGTAACAGTTCTGAATCGCGAAGGCATCTAGATCGACGACTTTGGGTTTCAGGCGTGCTTGGATGGCCACCGCGGTTAAATCGTTGATTTCTTCTTTTTTGGCGGCGACCAAAAGCACATCCATTTGGCCACGGTCTTCGTGGCGCTCAAGCAACTGATAATCGAGCTGTACCTCGGCGAGGCTGAAAGGAATATGCTGCTCAGCTTCCCATGAAATCTGCTCGGCGAGTTCGGCGGGGGTCATCATCGGAAGCGTAATCTTCTTGATAATCACACCGTGACCACTGGCGCGCAGCGCAACATCACGGCGTGGCGCTTTGTGAAAAAGCTTTTCGAGCCCTTCGATCACCGCACCGCTGTTGATGATATGTCCGTCGACGATGGTCTCAGGCGCCAGTGGATGATAGCCAAAACGCACCAAGGTGCGTGCACCCTTGCGATCTTCTTTCAGTTCACACAGCTTGATCGCGTGTGAGCCGATATCAACGCCTATTAGGTTTTTGCCTTCGGATGACATGAAATGCGCATTACTCCTCCTCGCCGAAAACGCGCACTCGGTCCGCCAGACTCAAGCCCAATGCTTCTAAAATTTTTCGCTTGGTGTCCATGCGGCAGTCATACCCTTTTTCGACGCGGTCAATGGTTAACACCGAAAGATTAGCGCGCCTTGCAAGCTCAGCCTTTGACATCATCTTCTCGATGCGGATGCGTTTCAGGTTATTTTTTGTGCGTTTGGCAGCTTTATCGCTTTTCTTCGTGTCAGCTGCACTCTTTGCCTCGGCTTCGCTTGTTGCTTCGGCTTCGCTTGTTGCCTCGGTCTCACTACGTGTCACCGAACCCTGATTGGCACTCGCACCGCTCGCTGCTGCGCTCACACTAATCGCGTTGCCAGACGTTGCATTGCCAGTCGACGTCGCCGGCGAACCGGTTGTGGGTTTGAGCTCTTTGGATTGCGACTCCATGGACCTATCCAGTTGTTTCATCTCATAAGCTCATAAACCCAAAACGTCAAGTTAGAAAAGTTGAAAATAAAGCAGAACTAAAAGTTATTTATACTTAATTATACTATAATAGGTTAACAATCAAGTGTTAACGCGCTAAACTTCTGGGTTGTCAATGAACCATGTAGTATCTTCTCACCGTGCTCGCTGAAAAGCAAAAAAGCCGGGGCAAGGCCGATCGCAGTTTTTGCGTGTTTTGGGGTCTGAGTGCGAAAAAACACTTTTCTGGTGCGAAGAACTTGATCTTTTGTGCTTTGTCGCCTAGTCCTTTTAGATATATGCGCTTGATTACAGCCATAAGCGTCGCAGTCGTGGTGACGGCAACGACGGGTTCAGCCCAGCCTTCCTCCAAAGCACATCTGAGCGCGGCGGGCAGCAAGCGGCCGGTACTCTTGGCCTCGGCCGGCAGTTGGGGTAGCACCCAGAAAGCATTGGTCAGCGTCACATCGGTTGAAGAACGCGACCGGCTTAATAAGTGGAGCCCCAAAGAGACAAACAGCGTTGTTCGCAAACGCGCGAGCCAGAACCGCGTGGCTGGTAAAAAGGCGGGTAAAGCCAAGCGCGAACCGCAGGTTGCCGCCAAACCTGTGCATTTTTATCGTGTTTCGACCGGGCAACACATCAAGATCGCCCTGACCAATAAGCACGGCGGTTTGCGCCCTTCGGCGCGGCAAAAGCTTGCTGCGCTAATGCGTCCACGCAATTCAAAGAAGATTAAGCTGCCGCACCCTCGCTTAATTAAGCTTTTGGCAGATGTGGCCAAGTTTGCCGAGTACAGGCCGATTCACATTATTAGTGGTTATCGCAAAGCAGGCGGGCATACGCACAAAACGAGCCGACACACCTTGGGTCGGGCGATGGATTTTCGTATTCCGGGCGTCTCGAACGTTAAACTTCGCGACTTTTGTCGGCGCTTTCACGATGTGGGTGTGGGTTATTATCCACGCAGCACCTTCGTACATCTTGATGTGCGCGACAAGAACGCTTACTGGGTCGATACCTCACGCCCTGGCGAAGCACCCAGTTATAAACGCCATGAAGAGTGGATGGATAAGTCGGGCCACCGCATTAAAGACAGCGGCGAGTTGCTCAACAAAGGGCAAGATCCCGATGCGTCTGAGCTAGAAGACGACTTTGAAGAGCCCAAAGAGAACGACCACGCTTCAGACCCCAAAATGCCTGTTGAAGCTGGCGATGACCTGGCAGCCGAACTCGACCTCAATTAAACCACGTTGGATATTGAACAGGGCTGGGCACGCGCTGGGCACTCATGGATAGTCGACGGCGTTAGCCGCAACGCAGCCATAGTCAATTTGCACTAAGAACTGCGCAGCGGTGTCGTCGCTATCAAGCGTCACAATCACCTTATCGATCCCGCTTTGAAAAAGCGCAAGCTTCGCGTTAACAAAGTAGTCTCCGTCAAGCCTAGATCCAAAATAGCGATTGGGCCCGAGCGTATAGTGCGTCACTTCGGAGGGCGATGCGCCGCCGGTCGGGACACTGAAAAACGTGACCGTGGCAGGATTGGGTGACGATGACGAGTACAGTTGGGCCGACGGTTCGAGATATGCGAGGTAACCTGCGGGACACTGGAAATGATTTAGCGAGTACTCATAGGTGTTTTTCTGTGAAAGGGGAGCGGTGGCCTCACCTGGTGCGTTGGCAAAACAAAGGGGGGTGTGGTTGTTATGCGACACAACGTTATAGCCCCCTATTACGCCTCCAATCAGGACGCCGTCATCGCTTACCGAGACACCGGTTTGAAAGATGTTGCTCACTTGGCTGACATACAATGCCTTCATTCCAGCCGGGCAGGCATTGTTTTGCGAGGTTGTGCAGGTTCGAGTGAACTCGAGATCACCCTCAACGTAAAATCGTGCGTCGCTGTTCGAGAAGCTAATTTGAGCAATGCGGCCGTAGTCTTTTGCTTGAAGCTCATGGGTTGAGATTGCCTCGTAGTCAGCCACCCAATAGATCGCGTCCAGTGGTCGATCGACCGCTTCGATCGCCCCGTCGCTTGTGTGTTGGACGAGCGTCATCAAAAGATCCCCGCCGGTGTTTTCGCCATTAAGATTGACTGCGGTTCGATTGAGGTCATTGCGCACTTTGAGCTTGGTCACCGTGTTGTCGGTACCTTGAGAAACCTTCAAGCCTGCGCGGTAAGCGACGCGGATTTCTTCGGTGTCGTTCTGCCCACAAAGTGTGGTGTTGGAATCATCAAACGTGGCAACACATGTGCCCATGTCGCAGCTGACGCTGGTGGCCTTAACGCTCGATACCGAACTTGCGCCGTTGTTTTCCCCAAACTCGTTGAGCTGTACCGTGCTGGAACACCCGACCAACACCCAATGCGCTGCACCCAAGACGAATAAGTATTTGATTTGAAAGCACTTTGTGGCACTCATTTAAGTTAAGCCTCTCCATGATCAGCGATACCATCGCAGACCCAATTATGTAAAATAACAATGCTACTGAATTTATAATAGGGTCTCGGCACCTCGTCTAACAAGTGAAAATAAAGTCACCGGTAGCTAACGCTGGGCCTAAGCCATTTTAAGCGATGTTGAGTTCTTTGAGGCGCCGATAGAAGGTGCGGCGTGGGATGGCCAACATGGCGGCAGCGCGGCTGCGATTACCTTTACAAGCACGAAGCGCATTGGCGATCTGTTCACGCTCATCGACGCCCGGGCGCAGGCTCATGGCGGCAGGACGCTCGCTACGCCGCATGTCAAAAGAGAACACATCATCGACGTCTATTTCAGCGCGGTCGCTCAGCATGCAAAGGTTCACCACGGTGTGCTCAAGCTCACGCACGTTGCCAGCGAATGCGCGGCCTGTAAGCATGTTAAGCGCGGCGGGGCTGATAACACGCGGTGCACCTTTGAGCTTGGCCTGTTTATGTAAGAAGTGTTTGATTAGCAGCGCAATGTCCTCGCGGCGTTCTCGCAAGGGTGCGATGCGCATTTGCAGCGCCTGTAGGCGATAGAAAAGGTCTTGGCGGAAAGCGCCCCTCTTAACCAAGTCTTCGAGTGCTTCGGTGGTCGATGCAATGAAACGCACACTCACCGGTATCGGAGCATGGGACCCAACGGGGTACACAACGCCGTCTTGGATCACCCGCAGTAAGATGGCTTGAACACGCGGCGAGAGATCTTGCACACCATCAAGATAAAGAGTGCCACCTGAGGCTTGTCGAATGAACCCCACCTGATCGCTGCGCGCGTCAGTAAATGCGCCTGCAACGTAGCCAAAAAGAAGCGATTCCGCCAGGCTATCTGGCAACGACGCCGACGAGACAACCACATAGGGCCCAGTGCTTCGTGGGCTCGCGGCATGAATGGCATGTGCAAAAAGATCCTTGCCTACGCCGCTCTCTCCCACAATCACCACTGGCAATTGTGTTGCGCTGATACGCTCGGCGAACTCGATCGCAGCGCGCATGGCGGCGCTGCGTGCGATGATGCCTTGAAAAGCACTACGCCCTTTGACTGGGGTTGTGTGCTCGTCCAGTTGAACTTTAAGCTTCGATACCTCGTAGATGCGATCGGTCAAAAGGCGTTCGAGCTCGTGGTTCGCCGATTCAAGCTTTAGATAAGCCTGCTCAAGCTCGGTTTGTTTGGCGCGTTTGTCTTCAAGCCAACGCAACTTATCAAGACACAGCGCGGCCTGATCAGCGAACGCGCTAAGCAACATCACATCGTCGACACCGAGCGCGCTATTGTCGGCTTTACTTTCAATATACATCACGCCCATCACGTCGTGGGCACCGCGGATGGGAAACGCGGCAATCGACAGCAACTCACGCTGATGTACCGAGGCGTATTGCGACAATCGAGCGTCGAGTTTTGCGTTGTGGCTGATGATCGGCTCGCCGTCGCTCCATGCCGACTCGACGATCGACCGGCTATAGACCAGGGGTGCATCGCTGGTCGTTTCGCGTTCGATGACCCTGGCAATGAGCTCGCCCTGTTCGTTCGGCAAGAGCAATAGTACCTCCTCGGCATGCGCCAGTTGCTTGGCACCAAGGGCAATTTGTTTCAGTAATGCGTCGATGTTGTCTTCTCGCGCCATCTGATGCACACACCCGAGTAGCAAATGAACGCGTTTGTCGAGCACGCCCATACGCGTGATCATGCTGCGATGTTCGCTGACGCCAGATGCTTGCGAGTCACCCACACTCTGTCGCACGAGAGCACGCAACGGGTGGCGCCAAAAAGCACTACGAATATCCGGGGTCAGGCTCGACGCCATGGCGCGCAATAGTTCATACGACGACTGCCTCAATGCGTTCGCTTCGTCGGCGTTG
Organism: Polyangiales bacterium; assembly: GCA_044224525.1. GTDB lineage: Bacteria > Myxococcota_A > Polyangia > Polyangiales > CBDCBC01 > JBGAKI01. Next base: position 53,349 of record JBGAKI010000004.1, read on the forward strand.
TTTTGTTGCTCGGCAATGTCCGACCACAGAAAAAGCAACTGCCATTCAAGATCGCGGTCGCCGCGCTGGCGCGCGTGATCCAACGATGCTTTGAGCGACTCGGCCTTGACGGTGCGCCGTTCGCGCAACGCTACGCGCGTGCGGTACAAAACGCTCTTAGCGAAAAATTCGCTTAGGTGGTGCTTGCCAACCAACTCATCGACACGTGTCAGCATCGTATCGAGTGCTTGACCAATCACAGCAGGGGCGTTCTGAAGATCGAGCTCAGTATCCAGGGCCTCGTCGAGGCGAATACGCACGATATCGAGCAAAAGTTCGGCCACCTCACGGTTTTGACCCAGCGCGTCGTAACCCCTGAGAACGCGATCATAATGCTCGGCGGCTTCTTTGAGGCGCCCCGATCGCAGGCATACTTCTGCGAGAATGGCACACGCGTGTAACGCTGACGTGTCAAGCCCGCGCGCAGATGCTTCGCGTTCAGCTTCTTCAGCCAACACCGATGCACGTTCTTTCATTCCCACGAACAGAAACCAACTTGCAAGGTTGTTCTTAGCGATAATGCCCGTTGAGTAACGCCCGACGCGCAGGGCAAGTTTGATCGCGTGTTGATAGCAGTCCGCTGCCGTCAACAGGTCTCCAAGCAAAAACGCGATGCCACCAAGATTGAGCGCAAGGTTGGCCTCGCTGGCCAAATCATGCATGCGACGCGCGATCTCGCGACTGCGTTCGTAGAGCTCTTTGGCTTCGCGCAGTCGCCCTTGCCGCTGCAAATCGATGGCAAGATACGTGCGAGCGATCGACTCTTCTCGTGTCAATCCAAGCTCAACGGCCAGCGCGATGGCTTGCTGATAGAATTCACATGCATGCTCATGTGCGCCGCGATAACTCGACACCACCCCAAGCGAGGTCAACAAGTCGATTCGATGAGGGTCTTTGGTTGCACACTTTGTAAGGCCCTGCTCTGCTGCACGCACAACCTCATCGTAGTCGCCTTTGCGCAGTGCAATGCGCGCCCGCTCCTTCAAAATAAGGATTTGTGAGAGCTGGTCCGACGGCGTACCCAGCCCGTCGAGCATGTGTCGTGCAGTATCAGGTTCACCGGCCGACACTGAGGCCTTTGAATAAAGCAACGCCGCGCGAACGCGGGTATGTTCCTCGCGAGCATAATTGAAGCCTCGCTCTGCCGCGGCTTTCGCCTCGACGTAATCGCCAAGATTAAATGAGATCTCTGATATCTGGAGTGCATCTGCCGCATTGGGCGTCTCAGACATCGCATTAATCTGCACCAATGCGTCATAAGCATCTTTCCACTGTTCATGCTTAATCAAATCACTGGCCAGCTCGCGAAACGCATTTACTTTGACGCTTGCGTCGGAAAGTTCACAAATTAACGAGGCTCTTAGATCACGGCTTATGCCAGGGTGAGCCGCACCCGCGCCAAACACCCAGTTCGCCAGAGCGTTCATGGTTGCTTGGCCACGACGCGACAGCAGCAGCTCCTGCACCGCTCGTTCGGCAATTTGCAAACCAGCCACGCTGTGTACCACGAGGTGTCGGCGAATCAGATCAGCAACGACGCGTTCAAGTGCAATCGCGTCCTGCTTACTTAAGACGTGCGACAGGATGTCTTGCAATACATGCGGATCAACTGGCGCCTTAAAAAGCGCGATTGCTTTGAGCACGGTTGTCTGCAATGCGTCGCAGTCTTTGAGGTATTGCGCGGCCAAGGCCATGCGTGCACGACCCTGAGGCAAAGCCAAAATATCCTCTGTGGTAACAAGTTCTGCCTCGGAAAGTCTGCGCAGCACGTCAAGCACAACAGAGGGCACAGCGTGCGTTACGTCGATGACAGCTGCACGCATGCGGGCATCGAGTTGCACGTTTGTTTCGCGCGCGAGTTCATCGATCGCCGTGTCGTCAAGCAGGGGCAATGGGTGATGCAGATGCGTCGCGAAATTTGCGCTTCCCTCACGTTTTACATCGGACGCCGTGGCGATCACCGTCATCGGTTGAACATGCCGCTCGCCAACAAGTGTCAACATCGAAGCGACAAAAGTGCGTTCGAGTTCATCACAATCATCGATCAGGAAAACCAATGGCCCGTGTTGCGTTAGGCGTTGCGCCAAGCTGACAAGGTGTTCATAGGGCCCCAGCACTTGAGTGGTCGATGTTGTTGCCGCACGCGTCTGTGTGGACGACAGATCGGCAATCATCAACATGGTCTCTAGCAATTTGGCCAGATCATTGATGTTTTTTTCTTGGAGTGACGATGTTTCGACGACTTGAACACCCCTGAGCTGTAAACGCCATTTTAGCTGAGTCAGAAAAGTGCTTTTGCCTTGACCAGGTTCACCGACAAGCAAGGCTGCGCGGGCTTGAAGTGCTTCGCTTGATTGAAGTGCCAGTGCTTCAAGGTGCTGCAGAAGTGCGTGTTGTCCCCGCGGTTGCGGAGAAATAAACCCTGGCTCGTTAAACGTCAGTGTTTTGTCCAGCGAGTGTAATGCGCTTTGAAAATCCAACGCTGACGCCATACGCGCGTGCAGTGCAGGCTCGGTAGCGTGTTTGGTCAAAGTTAATAGCTTCGCGTGCAGCGCAGACTCGTCGCTCGCGGGTTGACGACTGGTTAGAATGTTGTGCAGCGTCGCGCCCAACGCATACACATCGCTTAACACCGATGGGTTTGCACCCGCACGCACCTCCGGAGCCATAAACGCGTAGGTGCCGCCGTGCAGCCCCGCGAGACCTTCGTGATATAGGCGTGCAAGGCCAAAGTCGATAATCGTTGGGTTATCATTTGGATCAATGACAATGTTTTTAGGTTTGAGGTCACCGTGAATGACACCGCGACGGTGTAGTGCAGCAACGGTGCCCGTCACTTCAATAAAGATGCGCAGCAGCGCATTGAGACTAAGTCGAACACTCGCGACGTCAAGGGTGTCACCATCAACATAACGTCGAGTGAAGAAAGGTTTGGCCGGCGCGCCGTGCTCGCGATGGTCAAGGCCGAAATCGTATACTTGCGCGACCCCAGGCAACGTGATCGACGACAGCACCCAAAACTCTCGTTCGAACGCACGGTGTAAGAGTTCATCAGCGCGGGTATGCAAAACCTTGAGCGCAAATTGCCGACCGGCGTTTAGTGCATCTTCGACGAGGTAAACGCTGCCTGCGCCACCTTGTCCAAGGCTCTGGATAACGCGATAGCGACCAAAACTCTCCATCGATCAAACCACGATAAAACCAGCATCACGCACCGCTTTTTCGAGCTGCTCGAGATGATCAAAACCGCGCGTTTCAATCAAGATCTCGATCGCGGTTTGCCCCAGAGGAATGCGCGGACTAACACGGTCGTGATAGATTTGCAGCACGTTACCCCCTTCTGAACCGATGATCGCAAGCAAGCTCGCCAAGGACCCCGGTTGGTCGCTCATACGCACTTTGATGCGCATTTGTCGTCCAGAAGCGATCAAACCACGATCAATGATGCGCGCAACCAGGTTTACGTCGATGTTGCCGCCGGAAATAATTAACACGACTTTCTTTCCATGAAGCGGCAGGTTGTACTGTCTCAACGCTGCAAGAGGCAATGCGCCTGCACCCTCCGCGACGGTTTTTTCGCGTTCCAGCAAAATCAGAATGGCCTCGGAAATTGCCTCATCGTCGACGACAAGGACATCGTCAAGGTACTTAGACGCGATCTGGAAGTTGCGATCACCGATACGCGATACCGCCGTGCCATCGGCGATGGTCTTTTGCCCTTGAACTTTGGTCGGTTCACCATGTTCGAAGGCGCGTTGCATCGACGGCACCGCCTTGGGTTCAACGCCGTAGATCTTAACATTGGGACGCACTTCTTTGACCGCCATGGCGATGCCGGCTACCAAACCGCCACCGCCTACCGAAACAAGAATGGCGTCGAGATCAGGGACTTGTTCGAGTAGCTCAAGACCTATCGTGCCTTGCCCTGCGATGACGTCGTCATCATCGAAGGGGTGAACGAAGGTCAACTTTTGTTCGTTGCACAAGCGCGTTGCTTCTTGAAAGGCCTCATCGAGATTGGTGCCACTCAAAATGACATTCGCACCAAACGAGCGCGTTGCACTCACCTTAACCAGGGGGGTGGTTTTAGGCATCACGATGGTGGCGGCTATGCCAAGCGTGCGCGCTTGATAGGCGACCGCTTGGGCATGATTGCCGGCGCTCATGGCAATGACGCCCGCGCGCCGTTCGGCATCGCTGAGCCTAAGCAACTTATTGTTGGCGCCGCGCTCTTTAAATGAACCTGTCATCTGCAGGTTTTCAAGCTTGAGGTGCACCTCGCAACCGAACATTTCTGATAGTTGCCTAGAACATGGGCATGGCGATACGTAGATTGAATCGGCGATGCGCGCGCGCGCCTGAATAATATCTTCGCGGGTGATCATTGGTCTTCCAGCTCATCCCAGGATTGCTCATCAACATCGATGTCGTCGTTGGCTTCACTGACGATGACCTCGGGATCATCGCCTGGGATATCGTTCTTTTTGGTTGGTGCCATGCTATTGGGAAATGCCGAAGAGAGTGCGTGGTCAATATCGTGATCGTTTACGTTGGTGTTGTCTTTGGGATGACCACTGGCACGTTGACTGGCACGTGCAGCAGGTTTAGGGCCTTGAAGGTGTTCACCCAAATCAGCCGATAGTGCGTCAAAAGCGCCGAACACCGGCAAAGGCTTAAGTGGCGCGAGCTTTCCTTGTGCGGGAGGGGGTTTGAGGCGCACAAAGCCATCCACCATGTGATCGAGCGTCTTACGATCGACGCCAAACACGCCACCCTGCACGGCACCACCTTTGCTTTTACGTGGGTCAGGGGGTAGCCGCGGGCCAATGTAATCAGACAGAACGCTAGCACCTAATCGCCATTGGTTTTCTTTAGCAAAAGTCTCGAGCGTCGTGATTAATTCGCGCGCGCTACCGATGCGTCGATTGGGATCTTTTTCAAGCGCGCTTAAAATAAGTGCTTCAAGATCATCGGGTAGATCGTCGCGCCACACCTGTGGGGGTGTGACGTTGCCCTTAAGCATGGTGTCGATGCTAGAAAGATGATCGCCGCCAAAAAGCCGCTTTGCTGTAACCAGCTCATAAAACAACACCCCCCAGGAAAAAATATCGGCGCGCGCATCGACGGCCTTGCCTTTAACCTGTTCGGGTGCTGCATAGCCGACGGTGCCTTTGAGATCACCTTTTTGTGCAGCGTCGTGTAAGACGCTGGTGGCCGCACCAAAGTCGATCAGTTTTACCCAGCCATCTTTTTGCACGTATACGTTTTTGGGAGAGATGTCACGATGAACAATTTTTAGCGGACGACCCTCGTCATTTTCAATGTTGTGCAGATGGTCGAGCGCATAGGCCAGCTGCAAGAAGCAATTAGCCAACACTTCGAGCGCAATCGGGGTGTTGCTCGCTGCGGATTCTTGCAATAGATGCAGTAGGTTCACGCCACGCACGTACTCAACCGCCATAAACACCGATTGGGGTGAACGCCCAAAATCATAAATCTGTACAAGATTGGGATGCGCGATATGACTCATCAAGCGTGCTTCAAGGGTAAACGACTCAACCGAGGCAGGCACTTCTTGTAGGTGCGCGAGAAGTTGGCGCACCACAACCCGTCGCTGAAACCCAGCTTCACATTGATAAGATGCCAGATAGGCTTCGGCCGTTGCACCAGCGCCTAAGCGATGGGTCAATTGATAGGTGTTTTTGCTAGTCGGCTTTTCCACGGTGGTGTCGCGAATAGCCATACTATATCATCTTCCCTTTGCTTATACAGCTTTGCATATTAAATGCCCTAACCCCCGCGTGACAAGGCATCTAACCTGACCTAGACTGCGGCAACATTGACGGCATTTAGCTATGACCCGCTCCGCGTTATCCGAATCGAACACACCGCAACTTTTGGCCAACAAGGTGATCTTGGTGACGGGGGCTGGGCGCGGTCTTGGGCGAGCCCATGCACTCTATTTTTCTGAGCTTGGGGCCACAGTGATCCTGATCGACAGTGGCGTGGGTCTTGATGGCACCCAACCTGATCCGAGCGTCGTGGCCGACACCGCGCGCTTAATCCGCGCCAAGCGTCGAACGGTGTTTGACTATGCAGTCGACCTAACCGACGCCAAGGCCCTCGAAGACACCCTGCGAGATGCACTCAGCCAAACGGGGCAGCTTGACGGTGTGGTGCATTGCGCTGGCATCGCACGTCCGGGCGCGCTTCAAAATCTTAGCCAGGATGACGTGGAAGCGCAGGTGGCCATCGATCTGAAGGCGACGATTAAGCTTGCGCAACTGTGCAGCGACCATATGCGAGTCAGGCGCGCGGGCAGTTTGCTCTTTTGCACTTCACCGAGTTTTGCTCAAGGGGTGATCCACCAGGCATTGCAGCAAGCATGTGCCAGCAGCGTGATCGGTTTGACGCGTTCGCTGGCCGTCGAGCTTGCGCGCTATCAAATACGCGTAAACGCATTGGCCGCAACCGCTAAAACGCGTATGACCGAGCAGCTGCCCTTGTTCAAAGATGGCAAGGCGGACACACTCAGCGTAGAGCGCGTGGCGCCCGTGTCTGCGTTTTTGATGTCTGATCTATCGACGCATATCTCGGGAGAGGTGATCGGGGTGGCGGGTGCACGCGTCTTCACCTTCGCTTTTCGTGAAACCCCAGGTCATTATTTTGAAGAGTCGAGCGACGCGGCCACCATCGCTAACGAATGGCGTTCGATCCAGGCACTACGCTAAAACAAAGGGAGGTTGAGTTGAGCGAGTCCACGGGAGGTCAACCCCGCTCACTAAGCGCTACGCCTTCGGCTTCGCGAATCGTTCGCTACTGTTTAATCTCCCGAACACCCTCTAAACTAACCCTCCCTTTGCTGTAAAGCAGCGAAAAGATAACCCGAGTTAAGCAGCGCCGCTGCGCTGCGAGTACTACCTTAAGCAGCGCCGCGAGGCGCTGCGAGTATCAGGCGCCGCCGATATCGATAATAACCACACCGCGATCTTTTTCGTCGTCGATCGCCGGATCACGGGGTTCGCCCGGATGTGAAGGGTGCGGCAGGGGCAATTCAAGCAAAGGTTGCTCCGCACTGCGCTTTTCACGCTCTTCCTTTTGCCTAATTTGTTCGATAATGAAAGGAGGAAGCATGGCCCGCCCCCGGGTTACGGTTTACTCTTACCTATAGTATAACGCATGATTTTAATATGCTGCAACTTGGTTAACTAATTGCGATTACAACCCCACGGTAACGAGTAACATTCTTTTGATCAATCAACAAGTTAACAATGCCTCTTGATCCACACAATCGCTTGTCAGACCCCTACTCTTGGGAAGACCCGCGCAAAACGCTTACGCGCTTTGGCCTCAAGCCCAAACGTTCTTATTCGCAAAATTTCTTGGTCGCCCGGCCCATCGTCGAACGCATGGTGGAGATTGTGCGCCGTGAAGCAGCTTCGCACGTGGTTGAGTTTGGACCGGGTGTGGGCACGCTCACGCGCTTGCTCGCCGGGGTTGCACCCGCCTTCACGGCGGTAGAACAAGACCCCAGCATGATCGAGATTCTGAATCACGATTTGGGCGCGTGCTCGACACTGCGCCTAATCCATGGCGATGCTGCCAAGTTTCTGTTCTCGACGGTGCTTGGGGCGAACGAGAAGGCCACCTTGATCGCTAACCTTCCCTACGCGTCAACAGGCGCGATTCTCGAAAATCTATCGATGCAGGCCGAGCGCTTGAACCTTGGCGTGATCATGGTGCAGCGCGAGGTTCGCGATCGTTTGCTAGCGCAACCTGGCAACAAAACCTTCGGGGCATTGAGCGTGTTTTTTCAAGCGGCGTTCGATGGCAAAACGGCGTTTCACGTCGGCCCAAACAACTTCTTTCCGCCGCCCAAAGTGCAAAGCTCGGTGATTGTTTTTCGACCTAAGGCTGAGCGCGCATTCTTTGAGACGTCCACGGTGAAGGCTCTGGTGAGAAGTATCTTTGAACAGAGGCGCAAAACACTTAACAACACGTTGCGCTTGATGCCCGAACATGATGTGCAGCGGGCGGCACGCGCCCTAAAAGCCGCACAGATTGATGGACAACGGCGTGGTGAAACACTTACGCTTGCCGAGATCAAGGCACTTTCAGATGCCTGGGATACTTAGCGTTAGCAGTGCTCACGCTTGGGCGAACTGAAAGCTGAGTTGAGCGGGGCTCGGGTGAACTTCTCCGTGGCGGGGCTCGCTCGCTCCGGCTGAACTACGCCTGCGCTCCCGCTCGACGGGAGCTAACTGAGGACACCCCCTTAGTTCTTAACGCTTGCTTCGTTAGTCGTAGCGCTCAGAGTGCACATGCTTACGATCGAGCTCGACTTCCTCTTTGAGAATGCGCCTCACCTCGTTGACCATGTGGCTTAGACCACAGATGTATACGTGGGGTGGCGCTGGTTCGCTCAGCTCTGCCACCAGCCTTTTGACGTGGGTTTGCACGTAACCGCGGTGCCCCTTCCATGACTCGCTCGCACGCGAGAGCGAACAAATCAAAGTAAAACGTGGGTTCGCGGCGGCAAACGCCTCAAACTCTGCGCGCCACAAGATGTCGTCTTCGGTGCGACAGCCAAAAAGCAAGACCATGCGGGGCCCCTCGCGGTCTTGAAGTTCTTCTTGTAACATCGCTCTAAAAGGAGAAAGCCCTGTGCCTGTGGCAACAAAAAGCGCGGCGGGGCCGCGGTGGGCAGCTTCACGCGTAAATAGACCGAGCGGATTTTCCACGGTGACTTCAGCACCCAATTGCAGCGCATGCAAGGCAGTCGATGCTACGCCTGCTTCGACCCGCGTCACCGCTAAATCAAAACAGCCTGGTTCGATAAACTTAGGCGAACTGGCGATTGAATACGAGCGACGAATGTGCTCGCCGTTATGTTCAGCGTAAATGTTGATCCATTGACCTGCTTTGAATGTTAGCGGCTCAGCGTCGCACATGCGCAGGCGTAAATAGCGCACCGTAGGCGAAAGCATATGGGCCTGCTCGAGGCGCGCTTGGCGTTTGACTAACATGGCGACTTTTTACCTCGACTCGCTACAAATGCAACATCTGATCCCTAAAGCTCGCAGTACCAGCGATTATGCTCAAGATCGTGCACAAGGTTAACCTCAAGCCCGCGATCTGTGCGAACGCGAAAGCCGCGGATGGGTGCTGGGTACTGGGGCGGCGATTCCGACCAAACACCGAGCACTTCGCTCACATCATACGCCACACCCTGCTCGCGGAATCGCTTGGGGCGATAGTTGCTGGCCAAATCACCCTCGAGTTCAACTTCGGCCGCCGCGAGCACGCCCTTGGTCAAAAAATGGGCCGATCCCATCTCTTGGCAAATCTTGGGAATGGCCGCAAGCGCCGCGCTCACAATGCGATGCACGGAGCTACCGGCGTCGATCGCGATGCAGAGTGCGTACGCCGCTGACACCCGCAGCACCATCAATTCAAACTTTTCGGCGGTAATGCGCAAAAAGCGCGGACCGACCAACCCCATGCGTAGCGCCGAGGTTCTAAGCTGCGACATCAACACCGAAAGATGCGCACCGAGCACTTGGGCTTCATAAGGATCAAGCGACGCGCAATAGTCGACGCACTCGCCCGTAATGTCGACAAAGGTGACCGCGCGTACCTGTGCGTGCGCGCGCCAGATCTCGCGCAGGATGGGCGTGAAGGCAGTTTCATCGCGGTCGCGCGGCGTCTCCACATGCGAGGATGTGCTCAAGGCAATCGTCACGGTGCGTCGATACCTTTCGAAAATGCTTCGCTATAAAGATAGCGCGTGCCGGCGACATCAAGCTCAACGTTCGCCTGTTTGCGCAATGTTTTGAGCGATTCGATCAGCATGCGCTCGGAGCGGCGCACCCATTCCTCGTGTTCAAGGGTGCTTAGCGCGTCATCAAACGATCGATTCTCTTCGGGCACGATGCGTGTGACATTGACGGCGTGCCAGCCAAATTGCGTGCGCACGGGAGTCTCAATAACGCCGGGTGCTTTGGCAGAAAAAATGGCGTTCAGATAATTTTCGTCAGCGCGCGCCGTGCGAGGCAGAAGCGGAACCTCTTCAGCGCGTACCATCATGCCGTCAAGTTGCCTCAGGTCTGCATAGCGCTCGACGACCGCGATACTGGGTTGCGTCGTCCTAAATGCGTCAATGGCGCTTTGTGCAAGTGCACGTGCTTTGTCGTCTAGCGCTTTATCGGCGTTCTTAGGAACCATGATCAAAACATGTTGTGCACCACGACGCTCGTCTTGATGAAAGCGTGTCTTTTCTTTCTCGTAACGCCCCTCTAGTTCATCGCGACCGGCGCGCGGAACCTTGGGTTCAAAGGCGGTTTTGAGCCACGCGCGCACAAGCGCCTGATCGAAAGCATGGGTCAACGCCGCGCGCCGGTGGATACCAAGCGTGCGTGCGTGTAAATAGAGCAAGCGCTCCCGTTCGAGGCGGGTGAGCATCGTCTTGATATCAGCCCCCAGGTCTTGGACAAGATGCTTTAGCTCGGCAAGGCTGACACGCGACATACCGACATAAGCGGCCACTTGGTTATCGCTCATGTCGACCGCTTGTTCAGAGGCACGTCGGGTATCGCCAGAAGTGCCTCGGCATGCGAGCCAGCAAAGCGCCAGCATGACAAGCAAGATGCCAGAAAGGACACGCCTCACTGCCATATCGCGCCTGCGAGGCCTATTGACCACTGCGGTGTGAAAGTCGCGCTTGCACCACCATCGCCACCGACTTAACCTGCTGCCAGCTTGCACTGCCTTCCTCTTTTTGTGCCATGGCATCGATGGCGCTGACCGCTTCTTTGCTGCCGTTCTTGGCAACCTGATCGAGCGCGAAGAGCACATCGGCACGCGCCTTGGGGTTACCCTCTTGCAACGCTTTAACCAGGGCCGTCACGGCTGCAGGTTGACCTGCTGCCAGGCGCACCAGCATCGCGGCCGATTTACGCACCAGCCCTGGGTCTTTGGCAGCATCTTTACTGGTCAAACGATCAATCCAGCACGCCACTTTTTGATCACACGCGGTGGCAGCATCAAGCATCGGCAAATACTGCGCAAAGCTTTTGCGAAAATCGGGCTCATCGTCGCCTGGCACGCGCGTCAGCACGGGCTTAAGATCGCCAGCCTCGCCCTTGTTGGCAAGCAACGCGTAACCTTGCGCCGCTAAGAACCGAATGTCGGGAAGCTCCTCTTCCTTTTGTTTGGCCTGATCGAGGAAAAACGATAAGAGCTCTGGATCATAGGTGTTCTGCATGCCCAAAAGCAGCGCCGGGCGCTCAAGCTTTTTGGACGACTTATACAGATCGACAAGCGACGAGCGAATCGAGGACTTGTCGCTGACCACGCCTGACAACGCGACCAACGCCATGGTTGCGGCCCATTTACGTGCTGTGTCGGAAACATGGCTCTCGGCGACCAGCGCATCGTAGGCTTCTTTAAAACCCAACTGACCAAGCGCAAAGCTGGCTTCGGTGGCCACCACCGCGTGTGTGCTCATTTGTTTGGCAGCGCGTTCATCACGACGTGCGACCGCTTTGATATATGCTTCGGCCATTGCGTTACTGGTGTCGTCCTCACCGCGCAGCACCTTAAGCAAAGGCTGCAAGGCGGGCTTGCCGATGCGTACCAGCGCTTCGGTGGCAACGTCGTTCATGCGCATGCCGGGATCATCTTGTTTAAAGATGAACAAGGCTTTGATCAAGGCGGGCACCACTGACGCATCGGCCAAACGACCGAGTTGTTCAGCAGCCAAACGATTGATTAAAAAGTCTTGTTCGGGTTTACGCGAGGTCATCACTTCAACCAGCGCCGAGGCCGCGCTCTTGTCGCCCACCTTGCCTAACGCACGCAGCGTTTCGATGCGCAAGCGGTTATCGACGGCGCGCTTGCCCTGCACTTTTTGTAGCGACTTGATCAGTCCGCCGATAACTTTGGCGCGATCGGCCGGGCTCCAGCTGACCGAGGCAATCGTGCGGGCAGAACGGATGGCGTGTTCTTCGTTGACCTCAGCACGCCATTCAAGCGCTTTGAGCAGCGCTGATAAGGCGCGCGGATCGCGCATCGAATCGAGCAGCTCAAGAATATGCAAACCCATACGTACGTCGTCCATCGCGATGTAGGTCGTGGACAATGGTTCAACCGCAGCGTCGGCAACCGCTTTTACTTCGGCGGCGCTGCGATCACCGTGGTTTTTGTCGAGCGCTTTGGCGTAAATGCGCGTCAGGTTGGCAATCGCGTTTTCGCGGCGCACCGGATCGCTCAACTCTTTGGCTTGGCCCGCTGCGTCGTCAGGCCCCGCGTGGCATGCGATGCTCAGGGCCATCAGCGAAAGAAGAAAACAGTAATGCGCATAGCGCAGGGCGATGAAACCACGTGACCCAAGAAGGGCCGCAAAAGGATGAATAGTCGTCATGGCTGGTTATCATACACACCAATGCCCAAACGCAGCAAAGGAAAATCAAATCCCCCGCTTATCGGCGCCGACGAAAGACGCTTTTAGCGCAAATTCCAGCGTAAATCGGCGCGGCCTGCGGCACCCGTGACGCGCAGGGTGATGTGCTTGGCACTTTGTGAAAGGGTCGGCAGGCCGGTTGCTCCGGTGCTTGGGAACGCCACCCTAAAGGCCATTCGATGCGCATTGTAAGAGGGGAAATAGGTACGTTCAGCCATGCTGACGGGCGCCACGCGTTGAATCGACACGGGCGCAAGCGCGCGGCCGGTGGTGGTGTCGATCAACCACACACGCCACGCGGGTTCAATGCGCGTCAAATCCGAATCGCGAAATTTGTGACTCGCGATTGTAAGATAAAAAATATGTTGGTTTTGCGTTTCAGACAACAAACGCTCTCGCATCTGCGTGCGCTCGGCTGACGTAAGCGAATAGTCATGCGCATAACGCGTAAGATAAGCACGACGAAAATCGGGAGACTCGAAGGTCGCGGTGACCTTTACCACATCTTGCAGCTGCGAAAACGCGTAGCTGTCGGCGCTACGCGTCCAGCGCTCGTACACCTCTTCATAGTCACTGGGACGGTAACTCTGTTGCTCGTCGCGTAGGCTTGGGTTGGACGAGGCGCAGGCCGCACCCGCCAGCGCGAGTACAAGCGCCAAGCAACATCGCAATGGGGTCTTTGAGGCCAAGGTCAACACGCCCACATGCTAGACGAAATCACGGCGTGTGTACAGTGCATGCACTTCAAGCCCTGCATTCTGCAAAGCCTCACGGCCACCTTCCATGCGATCGACAAGCACCACCACGCCTGGCACGTGCAGCCCGCGTGCTTTGATACGCTCGACCGCGCGCAGTGTCGATCCGCCTGTGGTGATGACGTCTTCAACCACCACGATCGAAGCACCTTCGCTCAGTTTGTCGTCACCTTCAAGCCAGCGCGTTGAACCGTGGTCTTTGACCGATTTACGAACGTATACCGCGTCCAAAGGTGCACCTTTTTGGTAAGACACAAGCGACACCGCCGACGCAAGCGGGCATCCACCCAGCTCTACACCTGCCACCGCTTCGGGCTTGAAGCTAAGCGCTTGGATCGCCTTAAACATTTCTTCGCCAACAAGCGTGTGCCCCTGTGCGGTCAACACCGTTTGTTTGCAGTCGATATAAAAATCGCTGAGTTTACCTGAAGCCAGTTTGACAGTGCCTTTACGATAGCTGCGTTCACGCAATAGATCTAACAGTGTCGTCATGGCATACGCTTAGCACAAATGAGGTGACACGCACTAAAGTGCATGTCACCGGACCCTGGTGGTGACATGCACTTTAGTGCGTGTCACCGGCTTTCACTGGCACCGCACAACAATTTCATCTATGGTGTGCCCTTCGCAACCTTTGTGATGTTATGAACCAACGCGTCACCCAACTTGACCCTTTGCTTGAGGTCTTTGATCGAGCGTGTAAACCGCGCGTCGATTGGCGTGTGGGCATTGAAGCAGAGCACTTTGGCTTTATCTTGCCGGCCTACGAACCGGTGCCCTATAGGGCCCCCCACAGCGTGCGCACGCTGTTTGATGAGCTTGAACGCGCGCATCACTGGAAGCCAAAGACCGAAAAACCAGGCGGTGATGTGATTGCTCTTAAGCATGGACACGCCGCGCTGACGCTCGAGCCCGCTGCTCAGCTCGAGGTGTCTGGTTCGCCGTCGAAAACGGTTAGCGAGATTCATGCGGAGCTTGAAAGCATGATGGGTCTAGTGCACGAAGTCTCTGACAGGCACATGATGCGTTGGATTGGGATTGGCTTTCACCCGAGTGCGCGCCGCGAAATGCTGCCGTGGGTGCCCAAAATCCGTTATCCAATCATGCGCGATTATATGCCTACACGCGGCAAGCTCTCGCTCGACATGATGCAACGCACCGCCACGGTGCAAACCAATCTGGACTACGCCAGCGAAGAAGACGCGATGCAAAAGCTGCGCGTAAGCATGGTGCTGCAACCTGTGGTGACCGCGATGTTTGCCAACAGCCCTTTTTATGAAGGCACGCGTGGCAAATACTTGTCGCAACGCGCATACACCTGGCTTTTTATGGACGCGGATCGCAGCGGCATTTTGAAGCTAGCGTTTAACCCCAAAGCGCGTTTTGTTGATTATGCTGAGTGGGCGCTCGATGTGCCGATGTTTTTTGTCAATCATAACGACACCATTTTGCACAACACTGGCCAGCGCTTTCGCGATTTTATGCAGAACGGCTTTCAAGGGCACTACCCAACCGTGGACGATTGGGAGCAGCATCTAAACACATTGTTTCCAGAGGTGCGCATCAAGAACACCATTGAAACGCGTGGTGCCGACAGCCAGGCGCCTGAGTTGCTGTGCGCGCAGCCTGCGTTATGGCGTGGGTTGCTCTATGATGCACAGGCTTTGAATTACGCGACGGCGCTCGCGGAGCGCATGACCTATGAACAGGTACAAAGCGCGCGCGAAGACATCGCCATCAACGCGCTCAAAGCCACACTTGTTGGGCGACGTGTCGCGCAGTGGGCCGAAGAGCTCTATGAGCTTGCTTATCAGGGCCTTGAGCGTCTGGCTAAGGAAGATGGCAGCGATGATCGTGTTTACCTTGAGCCGCTCGGTCAGCTTGTTGAGCACGGTCAGTGCCCGGCCGATGTGCTGCTTGCCCGCATTGATCTCAACGAGCCGCTCCTGCCGCAACTTGTCGGCTAGCTCGGTCAGAAGGCTGGCCCTGTGAACGGGCCAAATCTCAGTTTAGAGTGTGTCGACGATGTGTTCGTAGAGTCTTGCTAGACCGTTCTCAAGGGTCGGCATGAGCGCTTCGAGCGTTATATCGTCTTGGCAGAGCGCGGGGTCAAGTCTGCGCGTGAAACGCACAACGCGATCACGTGTCGATAACTCGATCATGTCGTTCAGCTTGTGCTCCAGTGCAGCGTCCGCTTGGCTACTGGTCGCCGAGAGTGACGTTATGATGGTGGTCGCATCGGCTGATCCAGAGCGCTTAAACCATTGAACCATCACAGCGAACTCTTGATAGCGCGAGACGCGAAACGGATAGGTCGGCGCGACACCCGGCAACATATCGGCCAAGACCTCGATGGGCCATTCATTAAGCAGCTTCTTTTGCGCGAGTAGCGTCAACGACATCGCGGGTGTGATAAGGTCATCGCCACCCATCGCTATAAGGCGCGACAACTGCACCTCGGTGAGATCGGCAACAGCGCTCGTCGACAAAATGGTGCATTCGAGCTTCTCAACGTCTTGACCGTTCTCTTTGGTCTTATAGCGGCGCTTTTGCAGCTCGTACCGTTTGTGAAGCTCGTCGACCTGCCAGTTGGCAGGCGTGTCGCTTTGCGCCTTGCGACACCCGCCCTGGTAGGCCGCTTCCAGCGCGCTGGTGGTCGCTTGAGGCGCGGCGTCGCAACCGCCCAAAAGCAGTAGAATACAGAGAATATGAGTTGAACGCATAAGTACTTATATAAGCCAGCGCAAGCGGCGAATATCTAGCATGATTCTCCACTTATTCAAGCGAGTTATGCGCGGATCCTTGACCTTATCACCTTGCGTCACAAGACGTAACGAGGTGTTCGCGCACCGGATCGCGCACTTTATCGACGAGCTCGCTGGCGCCGCCTTCGTTGGTGACACGCACTAAAGTGCATGTCACCCGGCGATTTTCGGTGACATGCACTTTAGTGCGTGTCACCCAACAACTTGGCCGAGTGGCGATCGATAAGTACGCATGCCAAGAAGTGCGCGTATCGTCGTACCACATCTGCCACATCACGTGATTCAAAGAGGCAATCGCCGTCAGACCACATTTTTTGGCCCCGATGATTACCGCGACTATCTGCGCCAGCTCGATCGATTCGCCCGCCGATACGACACCAAGATCTGGGCGTATTGTTTGATGCCCAACCACGTGCATCTGATTGTCGTGCCCTCAACGGTTGAGGGTCTTTCTAAAACAGTGGGCACGGCGCACTGGCACTATTCGAATCACATCAATCGGCGCGAACACTGGAGCGGCATGCTTTGGCAGGGGCGTTTTGGGTCGTTTCCCATGCACACCCGCTATCTTGTGGCAGCAACGCGCTATGTGCTGCTCAACCCTGTGCGCAGTGGCTTGGTGCGCGACCCGGCGGACTGGCCTTACTCGAGCTTGGGGGCACTGTTGGATGGTGCGCCCAATCCATACGTCGATTGTTCGGTGCTACACGAACTTGTCTCGGACTGGTCGGCGCTCGTCTATCAACCGCTCGATGAGATGCTGCAGATGACCTTCAAAAAACACCAAGAAACGAACCTGCCACTGGGGTTGCCGAAGGGTGGACGCGCACTCTGACTGGTGACGCACTAAGGTGCATGTCACCAAAGGGTGCAAACCGTGAACGCCTCCTAAACGGTGACACGCACTAAAGTGCATGTCACCAAGGGTGCAAACGGTGACATGCACTTTAGTGCGTGTCACCAATGTGTGTGTCACCGCAACGTGAGGCGTAGCCAGTCGCGTTTGCCTGCCTTGATGACGAAAGGTTCGGGACGTGGGGTCAATTTAAGTGTGATGTCGCTGATTTTGGTGCCATCGATGCCGACGGCGCCCGCTTGAATGCGGCGGCGCGCTTCAGCGCGACTGGGCAAGAGATGCTCGCCGAGAATATTCACTAAAAGCGCCTCCCCTTCGAGGGTGATCTCTTTCATTTCGTCGGGGATTTCTTTTTTTGAGAACTGGTTGAGCCACGCTTCGCGCGCCTGCTTTGCGGCGCTTTCGTCGTGGAAGCGCGCTACGATTTCTTGCGCCAAGTCGAGTTTGGCATCGCGCGGGTTGGGCTGTGCCTTGGCTTCGCTCACGTCACGACGTGATAAGAGCTCGTAATAACGCCACATCAGATCGTCCGAGATGCTCATTAGCTTGCCGAACTGCTCGCCGGGTGGCTCGTTGACGCCGACGTAGTTGTCGAGCGATTTGCTCATCTTGTCGCCAACCAGTTTACCGTTTTCAATGCGTGCGCTTAGGCCCTCAAGGATCGGCGTGGTCATTACAATTTGCGGCTTGAGACCCATGTCACGCATCAGCTCGCGACCCATCAATAAGTTAAAAAGCTGATCGGTGCCGCCAAGCTCTACGTCGGGCTTGAGCACAACAGAATCGTAGGCCTGCATGATCGGGTACCACAGTTCATGTAGCGCAATTGGCTGTTCGCCGCGCCAACGTTGCTTGAAGTCGTCGCGCTCGAGCATGCGTGCAAGCGTGAACCTACTCGCCAGACGAATGATGTCGTCGAGGTTAAGCTTAGCGAGCCACTCGCTGTTGTAACGCACCTCGGTGAGCTTAGGGTCTAAGATTTTCATGGCCTGCGCATGATAGGTCTTGGCGGCTTCGACGATTTCTTGCTCGCTTAGCGCTGGGCGCGTGGCGTTGCGACCCGTCGGATCTCCGATGCGTGCCGTCATATCGCCCACGACAAACACCACCCTGTGACCCTGGGCTTGAAAGTCACGCATCTTTTGCATCAAGACCGTGTGGCCGATATGCAAATCCGGACGCGTTGGGTCAAAGCCCGCCTTTATAAGCAGAGGCTTGCCGGCGTTCAGTAACTTAGTGAGCTCAGCCTCAACGTGAAAATCAACGGTGCCGCGCTTGAGCCGAGCGAGTGAATCATCGCTCATCATGACCGCTCATTGTTAGGCTAACCCTCGGCTGGCAGGGTGCCACCATTGACCAGCTCTTTGAGCTCTTTGCCGCAGCGAAAGAAAGGTAGGCGTTTTTCTGAGACCCACACCGAGGTGCCAGCGCGCGGGTTACGCGCGGTGTAGGCTTTGTATTCACGTACACTAAAGCTCGCAAAACCACGAATCTCGATGCCCTCGCCGCGCTCGAGCGCCGCGGTCATGGCGTCAAAAATCGTGTCGACCACGAGTTTTGCGCGGCCTTTGGACATGTTCATCTGCTCACAAATGGTATCGATGAGCTCTGATTTGGTCATATCGGTTCACCCTGATTTACCTAACGTATACCACAACTTACTTAGAAACGTGCGCCGCGACGTGCCCCAACCGTCACAGCCTTAATCGTTAGTGCATACATCGCCTATGCGATTTGTCAAACGCCAAAAAGGGGGTATGCTGTGCGCATGGAACCTACAGGTATTACCACAGCTCAGACTGCCAATGATAGTGTTAATAACGCAAACCCCGAAGAGCGAGAGTTTCGACGTAGCGTTCGCCCTGGTTATACACCGCAATCTAAAGCCGCGATCGCGTTAGGCGTGCTCGCGCTTGTGGCGATCGCGGGTTATTTCGTGAGTCGCCGGCAAAGTTATGCCCATCGGATGGATTTGGTCGACCAAGCGGGCAACATGCAAGATGTGCCAAGCTTGCTTGCCAAGTTGCGTGAAGCTTATGGCAAAACAAGTTATGTTGATGTGAAGGAGCGCATTCTGCTCAACCTCGGGCATTATCGCGATGCCGAGTCGATGCCTATTTATATCGACGCGCTTAAGAAGAAAGGTCGAGTCAGGCGCGCCGCTGCGATGGCGATTATTCAAATCGGTTTGCCGGCAGCAGAGCCCGCGCGTGCGGCCCTGGTTGAAGCGCTGCCAAAGACCTCGGCCGTCGACCGCGCGCCAGTGGTGTGGGCGCTGACGTTGTTGCGCGAACCGCAAGCCGCAGACGCGATCATTAAAGAGTTTGAGCGCGGTACCTTGCAATATCAAGAGGGCTTTTCTCCACGCATTATCAGCGACGCGCTTGGTACGGGAAACCTTACCTCAGCGCGACTACTCGAGAGCCCCAATGCGGCGGTGCGTGAACTGGCTGCCCAAGCGCTGGGAACCGCGAGTGGCTCGGCCGGTGCCGAGCGCAGCGCAGCATTGCTTAAGCTGTTTGATAGCGAGCTGGCTCGCCCTGCTGGATCGGGTGCTGGGGCGCGCAGCGAAGCGGTGCTCGCTTATGCCGCGGCGGGTGTGGCGCGCGTGGCGGACGAAACAGGGTGCGCCAAACTTGCCAAAGCACTTGAAGCCAATCGCGACTTAAGCTCGCGCGTGCTTAAAACGATTGAAAGCGAGGCCGACGCACGTGGCCTCGGTTTGATGCTCAAAGCAGCTTCACGGCCAGAGTTACGTTATGCACTTGCCGCGCGCCTTGCGGGTTCTCACGACCCATTGGCTGCTGAGCCCCTCGCAGCCCTTTTGAGCGATGCCGATCCGAAGTTGCGTTGGATTGCGGCAAAAGGTTTGTCTGAACTGGGTGATGCACGCGCTCAGGTTGAACTGATTGCCGTGGCTAAAGGCAGCGACACCGGCAAGGCACGCGAAGCGCTGACCGATTTGCGTGATGTCGCCACCAGCGGCCTTACCAAGAACCTTGCGGCGCTACTTAAAGAGCAACCCTCGCGACGCGCCGATATTTTGCGGGCACTTGGCAAAACGGGTGATCGCAATGCAGCGAATATCATTCGTAAAGAACTTAAGAGCGATGATGTGCGTTCCGCCGCTTTTGCGCTCGCGGATTTGAAGGATGCCAGCATCTTGGCATGGGCAAAACAAACCATGTCACGGCCTGCTGGTGTGGATTTTAAGAACCTGAGCGCGGCCAACGAAGACGCCTATCGCGATCGCATGATCGCGCTTGAGGTCGTGCAAAAGCTGGGGCTCGCGTCGCTTGCGCCCGGTTTGATGCGCATCATCGAAGACGAAGCCGATGATATGCGTTTACGCGAAGCGGCGGCCGATGCGCTGGGGCGTGTGGGCGATCAAGCGCTTTTTGTTGCAAGCGTTGCTAAGGTAGGAAATACGCAGCTGACACCCACCGCACGGGGACTGTTTGCGCGCAGCATCAGCTGGTTTAATCCGGGCATTCTTGCGGCCGAGGTCAACCAGCTGACAGCGCTGTTTAAGAAGGGCGAACCCAACACGGTGCTGCGTTCGCTGGGTGTCGCAATTGGGTATGCGGGCACACCTGAAGTGCAAGCTAAATACGAAAGCTGGCTCGACGACGAAGCGCTGCGCACACCAACGTCCCTTGCTGTTATTTTGAGCGGCACCGAGGCATCGCTGAAAAAACTACGCAGTCTGCTTGTCAACGATTCTGCGCTTCGACTTGAATTTCAAGAAGCGTTTGCCAAGGACCGCAGTTGGTATGAGCGCCTGGACGAAACATCGCTTGACGGTGGGGCGCGTGCGGTGTTTGCGCGGGTGCGTGCAGCGGAAGCGATTTCCAAAGGCGATAGCGAAGGGGCCTATAGCCAAGTGTGGACCACCCTTTCGTCGCTTTTGGCTCGCGGCTGTGAATCGCTCTACTGCCCTACGCCCTTTCAGATCCGCAAGTTCTTGGTGACGACGCTCAACGGGGAAAACGCACAACACCGGGCGCTGGCAGCTCAAGCGCTTTTGCATATGAATGAGCGAGGGTTGTTGCTTGCAACACGCAATCGCAACGACCGTGGTGTGGCAGAGGCCGAACAAGCGCTCGCTACGGGAACCTAGAGCCTCAGGCCTTAAGCGCAGCGTCGATCATCGCTTGATGTTGCGACGGGTCTGCCCAGCGCTTCTGACCTTCTTCGGGCAGAAGTTGGACCGGGTCAAAATAAAGAAACTTTTGCCCGGGTTTCACCGAGGGCGCTGTGTAAACCGAAATCCCTGTCGTGCGATCATAACTTTCAAACGAGTGCACGTTGCGCTTGCCGCCGCCGCCTGGCGCATCGACCACAATCAGAGGTGTATTGAAGCCCGCGGTCATGCCGCGTAGGCCCTTTTCAAGATCGATGGCCTGTTGAACGGTGGTGCGCAAAATCTCAACGCCCTTCACCAAATCGTGCACGTAGACATAATAAGGCTGCACGTTGAGGTAACTCAAGTCACGCACAAGCTGCGCCATGACGGGCAGGCTGTCGTTAACACCACGCTGCAAGACGCATTGGTTACGCACACGAATCCCGTGCTCAAAAAGCTTATTCATGGCGCGCTCGGTGATATCCGTAATTTCGTTTGGGTGATTGAAGTGTGTATGGACGACCACTTCTTTATGAAGTTTGCGCCCTTGTTCGACGACGCTGTTTAATGCATCAAACCATGCGTTGTCGGTCAGCAGCTTTTGGGGCATCACCGCGGGGCCTTTGGTGGCAAAGCGCATGCGACGCACATGTGGGATCGCAAGCAGCGTTTCACCAATCAGCTTGATTTGATCGGCACGCAACTGATAGGCATCGCCACCGCTTATCACAATGTCTTCAAGAGTGGGTGTGTTGCGAATGTAGTTAAAAACTTGCTCCCAACGTTCGTTGTTAACCTTGAGGCTTACTTTCTCGACGATTTCGCTATCAGGGCCCACGGCATACGAGCGCGTGCAAAAGCGGCAATAGACTGGACAGGTGTCGAGCGCTAAAAACAAGGCTTTGTCTTGGTAGCGGTGGGTTAACCCAGCGACTTTGGCATCGGCCTGTTCACCCAGTGAATCGAAACGCAAGAAGGGATGATCGGGCAAACGCTCAGAGTTGAGCGGCACAAACTGTAAACGCAGTGGATCGGTGTAGGCATGTTGCCAATCGATCAAACTAATGAGGTAAGGCGAAAGCCTAAGTGCCATGGGGGCCGCTTTGAAGCCCGCAGCAGCGTCTTCAAGAAAACGTGTTTCGACGATGGGCTTAATGATCTCAAAGAGTTTCTCGGGTTTGGTCACCGAGTGTTTGGCTTGCCACATGTGATCTAAAAACTGCGCCTCGCTGACCTCTTGGAACGCCGGAATGGTTTGCCAGAAGGCACCCCCACGAAAGCGCGATGCGGCGCGTACGCGCGTTTGATCGTTGGCTTGCTGCGCGCCTGAGTCTGCTTCATGCTCGACAGCGTTTTCACCTGGTGGAGGAAATAGCGAAAGTACGGCACCCATGCATTAATAGTACCACAGCTTTCCCCTGTTTATATAAATTTACAGTATCAAACACTTGCCTATGTCGACAACCTCATCTCCAATGGAAAATAAGCTCATTTTTGTGATCTCGCCGCCACGTTCCGGTTCAACCTTGCTACAGCGATTGTTGGGCTCGCATACCGAGATCATGACGCACCCTGAACCGCACCTGATCACACCAATGGCCTATTTGGGTTACTACGACCGCGTCGAAAAAGCGCCCTATGATCATATCAATGCTGCAGAGGCGCTGAAAACCTTCGTGAGCCATCTGCCTCAACAAGAAGAAGATTATCTAGACGCCTTACGTGCCTATAGCGACACGATGTACGCGCGTTTGCTCGACACAAAAGGTAAGCGCTATTTTCTTGATAAGACGCCCGCCTATGCGTTGGTCGCGCCTTTTTTAACCAAGCTTTATCCAGGGGCCCATTATATCGTGTTGACGCGACATCCGCTCGCCATCTTTTCATCGTATGCCAACAGTTTTTTTGAAGGCGATTGGCAGGCCGCTTATCACTTCAACCCGATTGTTGAAAAGTATGTGCGCGCCATCGCACAACTGCTGCGCGATCAACCTCAGCATTTACATCATGTGCGCTATGAATCGTTGGTTGAAGAGCCTGAAAAGCACGTCAGCCAGATGTTTGCATTCTTGGGACTCGACCAGCAACTGAATGCTGTTAATTATGGTGCAAACTTTCAGTCGGAAACCAAAGGAATGGGGGATCCGACCGGCGTGCATAAGCATCAGCGACCGGTGACCGATTCCGTGGAAGCGTGGGTCAGTGAAGTGGCTGGTGACGAGACACGAAGACGACTTGCCGAGCGGATGCTGCAAGGTGTCGATCCTGTTGATTTGCAGATGTGGGGCTACACGTATGACAGCGCCATGGCACCGATCCATTACCATGCGGGCGCGGCCCTGTCGGTCAGGCCACGCACGCCACTTAACTGGTACACCTTCCAACGCAAAGTACTGATGGGATTACGAAAGAATGTTCACAACCGACCTCATGGAAAACTTCTCAAGAAGGTCAAGTATTACTGTGATGTGATTTTACGCGACACCCATTGACGGCGACGGCGTAGCGCAAACAATGTGAGTAGGCCCATCATGGCGAGCGCTTGGGCTAAGTGCTCGCTCATCGAGTAATCGTGCACCGCGCATCCGCCACCAGTGATGCCACCGCTGTTCTCGTCTGTTCCCGCAGCGATGCCATTGCCTTCAGGGAGCATAAGTGCCGGATCGCCTAGCAAAACATAGGTCTGCATCATGCTGCGCGAGAATGCTGCGTCCGACGCCGACTGATGGATGCTGAGCAAAACATCACCCAGACGCTGCGCGCCCTCAGACTTCATGGCGGAGCTAGCGCGTGTGGCGAACTCTGCTGAAAGCCGAGCTGCCGGATAGGCATAACTCAATCCCGTGTCAGACCATAGCGCCACCGCAAGCGAACCCAGCACGGCTTCGCCGACCGAGCGAACACCGGGGATTTCAAAACGACCCGCAGAACACGTCATGGCCGTCCAGATGCCGGGCCTGCTTGGCGAAGCAAGCGATGTAATGTCCTCGCTACGGACCACACCCGTGTCGTCAAACTGGGTGACACCGGCATGGCCAATATAGTTGAACCAGAACACACCTGCATTGAGCGCCTTGCTTATTTCATCTCTGGCTGATGCGGTGCTCATTGTGTCGACGTCCACCGTGAGGAACAACTTCTTGTTCTCCAGACTGTTGTTCAGCAGTTCTGACAGCTTGCTAAAATCATCGTTGCGTTTTGTACCAACCAAAGAAAGTGCATCGTAAGCGTACTTCTTGCCGAGATTCTTCTCGAACTCTACCATGCGGTCGATCATCGCACCTGCGTCGTTGATGTTTGTGGCGGGCAAGCGACCGATGGCAAAGTCGGGTACGGTGTCATCGCCTACTACGTCGGCAAACCACACGTCAGACGCACTCAACCCGCCCTCGCCGAGAACCAACTTCGGCGGCACAAGACCGGGTCCTTCGGCCGTGACGCCTTTGTAGTCAAAACTTCCGTTACCAAGAAGCACCGCATACTTTAGGTGCGCGCCGCCTTGCTCGTAAACGTAGCGCAAGAAGTCACGAATCGCGTATGGTGTTGGATAGCTGTACGAGTAAGCATCGTATATATCTTGCAGTGACACGACGGCCGTCTTCAGACCTTGACCCTTACGATACATGCCAAGTCTTTGTGAGGCAGCATCGACGGCGCTCGGTGCAATCACAACGTATTCAGCACTCAAACCGCTGCTGCGTAGTCCGCGCTCGTAGATAGGCGCCATGGTGACCACTGCACTCATGTCGGTAAGCGCGCTAAGCGCATAGTGATGACCGGCTTGAGTGGGGATTGTCAGCGTCATCGAACCTGCCGATGCAACTGCATCGGGCATCGGCACAACACCGCCAAGGTCGATGTCGTATGCCAGATAGCGTGTGGTGGGCATCAAAACCTGCGTTGCGCCATCGACCAAGGCCTCGAACTCAAGCGCCTTGCCGTCACTCTTTAGCGAGCGCACGGCGGTAAATGTAAACCGATCAATATAGACACCCACGGTCCCGGGCAGCGCTTGGCTTGACGCCTTGAGCGCGAGGGTGTTCTTGCCAGCCTTCAACACACCCATTTGAAGCGGTAGTGTAAAGCGAAGGTTGCCCATGGCTTTGACCTGGATCGCACCCACGGGTGATCCGTTGATCGCTACGTCGATTTGTTGGACGCTGGTTTCTGAAAGCCCCCACGCACCGCTCAGCGCAATTTCAATGTCCCCGTTTCCAGACATGGCCATCGCGCCCATATCAAACTCTGTGCTGAAGGTTTCGTAACGATCCGAACCTGCGGAGAGCGGCGCCCAATACCAGTTGTCTTGTTCAGCGTTGGTCGCTGCTGCAGCTGCGAATAGCGCGTCTTGCTCGATGACCTGTGTCACGACGCCCTTGTCGACGGTCTCTGAACCGTTGGGCTTGTTTGTCAATGCACCCATTGGTTTGGCGCTGGCAAAACGAAGCTGGTAGACGTTTCGACCACTGTAAGTCGCGCTTGGCGCGGCCGCGTAAAACACCAGTTGTGTTGCACCTTTGTCAAAATAACAAGGCACTGGATTGCCGCGCTCGCTGAGGGCAAGCGAACCATTTTGCGCACGATAAACAAGCTCATCAACGGGCAATCCGGCGTGTAGGCTCAACTCACCAAGGCTGATGCGATGCAACCCTTGTTCGCTGGTTTCAATGCGGAAGCCTTTGGGTGCGGTCGACACATGCGCCGGATGAATGGGCAACGTTAGGCTTGCCGTATGAAGTGCCGGCACTGTCGCTGCGCCAGGTGTTTTTGTTTTGCTTGGCGCTAAACTTGGCTTGACCAACGAACTACCGACCGAGGTGCGTGCCACTGCCGAAGTCAGCTTGCTTTGTACAAGTCCAGAGTCAGCGACCGCCCCTGTCAACGAGGCTGAACGCAGCACGTTGTTATAAGACGATGCGGTGCGCGCAAGGCTCGATACGCTGTTGGTCAGTGCCGCTTGCCAACCGACTGCGGGTTGAAGATCAAGGCGCGTGCCAATCTGCGAGAGGGTGTAAACCTGCTCCTCGCGTACGATCATGCGCAGGCCATTGCGGTCGAGCTCTTCGATGCGATAGCGCGTCGGTTCAAGATCCGTGGCGCTTGGGTCGATCACTCGATACGTGCCACCCCCCATCGACTCGTGAAGCGAAACAATTAACCCGTTGTGCATGGGTACCCAGCGGTGGGTGTTGTTTTCAAAACGCGACACATAGAACCCAAGCGTGCCGGTTTCAGACGCCGTCGTCCACTCGAGCACGGTGTCCTCACCTGCGCGCACACGGCGTAGCGTTGAGATGCTAGCGTGCGACACGGTGCTACAGTTACTTGGGTTGGCCACGGTGCAGCGGCGGCCTGCTTCTGCGTTACAAGCCGAGCTACAACCATCGCCGTTGACGGTATTGCCATCATCGCAGTTTTCATTGAGCGCAAGCACACCGTTGCCGCACACAGCAGGACCCTCGCAGATATAACCACGAAGGTTGGCACAGGCTTGCTGATCCCATTGACCGCTTGCAGATAACATCAGCGCGCAGTTATCGGCAGCGCCCGCTGTTGGCTCGCTGGCCGCCCAATTGGTGTAGGTATTGGCGCTTGAATCGGCCCATACATAGGTACCCTCGGACGCGATGTCGTTGAGTCCGATCCAACGATTTGAACTAATATTGGCAAGAATATGTGCGTTTTCAGTCGCAGCTGTGATGGCGTATGTTCCCGTGCTGCCCTCGATTTTTACCAAGTCCCAACCTGTGGCGATCGACTGACAGTTGGTGCGCGCATTGCTTCGACTTACTGCGGTAGCACAGTAGAAATATTCCGTTGATTGCGGTGTCGATGGAATACCGTAACTGCTCCAGGTGCCGCCGCTACAAAGCTGCGTGCAGGTTGACGCGGTGTTGGCGTCGACGTTGGTGCAGCTCCAGCCGCTTTCTTCAACGCACGTTGAGCTACAACCATCACCATTGGTGATGTTACCATCGTCGCACACTTCCGGCGACGCGAGCTTACCGTTGCCGCACACGGGAGGGCCTTCGCAGATATAACCAAAGGTTGTGCCGCAGTTTTGTTGATCCCAGTTGCCCATCGTGGCCGCGTTGAGCATCACTGCGCAATCGCTTGCGGCATCGGGCTCACCGGCATTCCAGGTGGTGTATGACACCGCGGTGCCACTGGCCCATTCATAGGTACCCTCGGTGTTGGTGTCGAAGATACCAATCCAGCGATTGGCGCCACCCAAGATGCTTGCCACGTAGGTATTTTCGGTGGAGCCGGTGATGGTCACAAGGTTCCAGCTCGTGCCCAAGTTGCTGCAGTTGTTGCGCGCACCGCCCCAAGATTGCGCCGTTGTGCAACGATAATACTCCGTTGTGTTGCTTGTACCGCTACTAAACCATGTGCCACCGGTGCACACCGTTGAACAGACTGATGGGGTGCCCGCGCAGGTATAACCAGCTTCGACCACACATACGTTGCTGCATCCATCACCGCTGGTGGTGTTGCCATCGTCACAGGCCTCCAACCCAGCAATCGCGCCGTCGCCGCACACAGGTGCGGTCTCAAGCAAACAAGCTGAGCTACAGCCGTCGCCGTTGGCAGTGTTGCCGTCGTCGCATTCCTCATCGCCTGACGCGCGCAAACCGTTGCCACAAATCGACGGCCCCTCGCAAGTGAAGGGAATGGTCGACCCGCACGCGATATCATCCCACTGGTAGGGTACACCGTTCCAGTATGAGCCACAACCTTGACCGGGGTTACCGTTGTTGGGTTCGCCCGTACCCCAGTTAGCGAATGCCGCTGTGCCGCACCCACCCGCAGTTTTTGCAACGGTGGCATCGATCCATTGCCAGCATGATGCCGCGTTTCCATCGGCAGTGGTGTCACTCATGCCCAAGAACATTGAGCCACCGCTCAAACCATCGGCGCTCCACATGTTGTAAATGGTGGTGTTTTCGGTGTTATCCGACACGACCGCCAAATCCCAGCCCGCAGCAATCCCCTGGCAGGTCGTGCGTGCATTGGCCCATGTGCGGTTGGTTCGGCAATACACATACTCGCGGGTGCCGATCGCTGCGGTGCGCGAGTTCGCGCAGTTCGTCAAGTTGGTGCAGGTCGACACTGGGCTGTTGGTGAACGTGTTGGTGCACGTGTAAGGCCATTCAACTTGACAGGTTGAGCTGCAACCATCGTAGTTGGTGGTGTTGCCGTCGTCGCATTCTTCAGTCCCGCTGACCATGCCGTTGCCGCACCTCACGTCGTCTTCACAGACATAACTGTTGGTGACGCCGCCACCGCAACCCACCACCGTCCAAGTCACCGCGGTATTTTGTCGCACACAATCGTTTGCGCCCGAGTTGCCCCCAAAAGTGGCATTCTGATAAAACACAGTTTGAGCATCGCCGCTCCAAATGAAAGCGCCTTCGGTGGTTTGGTCGTTATAACCGATCCACACGTTGTTGCCGCCAGCCGTCGTGCCATCAAGCGTCTCGACGTAGTTGTCTTCAGCAAGGTTATCGATCGTAACCAATCGCCAATTGCCACCTAACAATGCCGCACAATCAGTCCCTGCGGTCGAATACCGCCGCGCCGTATTGCAATAGCGATAATCACGAGATGTGCCGCCCGAGCTGCTATTATAGTAGCTACCCCCGGTACACTGCGCCTGTGCGTGAGTAACCACAAAGGCTGAAAGAATGAGCCCAAGCGCACAGAGGCCCTGTGCAATACGTGTAAGGTTTATTAGTGGTGAGTGCATACCAATCCGTTGTCTGGACACAGCTGTGACCTAGCGGGTTTACACTTATGTTCGGCTTCGATTCAATCGAAAAGCGACACGGTGTTTTCTTTTTGCCGATGGCGCACCTAAGCAAATCTAGAAAATTTCTAGCTAGGATCATTGCTGACCTAAAAAACCAAAGCGATCACTGTCAGCCGTCAAGCTAAATATTGAATAACCAACACAGTCTCAAACAACCGATCAACGGTGTTTGCGCGATCGTCGAGCGCGATCGTGTCGCAGGCGCCTTCGTGCGAATAGTGCGAGAGCCAACGTGCAGCCAATCATTGGGGAACGCACTAAGCGAGCGCCTACACTTGCGTCTGTGACAGCACATCCGGACGAAGCCTGTGCACCTGCGGCGCCAGCACTTTGCGTCAATGTTGCAGTACGTGGCAACCGCAGCGCGGGATCGCCCAGCAGGACATATGTTTTCATCATCGCGCGAGAAAACGCCTCATCCAATGCGGAATGGTGAAGGGAGAGCAGCACATCACCTAAACGCTCCTGGTCGGCGGACTGGATTGCTGTTTGCATGCGCGATGCGAACGCGACTGACAGGCGCGCTGCGGGGTATGCGTAGCTGAGGCTGGTATCTGACCAAAACGCGACACTTTGTGAATGCGTTGCTAGCATGGCCGACTCAGCGAGCGACCGCACGCCGGGGATCTCGAAACGTGCCGCCGAGCACGTCATTGCAGTCCAGATGCCAAAGCGTTTGCCGCTTGTCATGGACGCAAGATCCTCTTCACGTAACAAAGCACCGTCGTCAAGCTGGCTAACACCTGCGTGCCCAAGATAACTAAACCAAAAGACACCGTCGTTTAGCGTCCTGATGATTTGCCCCCTAGCGGCCTGCGGGCCAAGTTGCTCAACGGCGACGTATACACTGTTTCCTTGGTCTAGAAGTTCTTCGGCCAAGGGTGCAGCCAACTGGCTAAAGTTGTCGCGACGGGTTGCTCCCACAAGCGCGAGCGCATCGTGTGCATATTTTTCATGCAAATGTTCTTCGTATTTAACCATGCGGTCAACGAGCTGCGACGCCTCGGCTTCGGTTGTTACGGGTAAGCGACCGATGGCAAACTCGGGCACAAGATCGTCGTTGACCACATCGGCATACCACACGTCGGAGGCGCTTAGTCCGCCGTCACCCACTAGAAGTTTTGGTGGTATGAGCCCGGGCCCTTCGGCTGTGACGCCTTTGTAGTCAAAACTTCCGTTACCCAGCAGCACAACGTACCTAAGCGGTACGGCGCCCTGCTCGTAGGCGTAACGCAGAAAGTCGTGTATCGCGTAAGGTGTTGGGTAACCGTATGAATAAGCGTCGTAGATATCCCGCAACCCGACGACCGCTGCTTTGAGCCCTTGCGCCTTGCGATAGTTGCCCAGGCGCGCGGCAGATGCGACCAAACTCTCTGGTGCAATGATCAAGTACTCTGCACTCAAACCGCCGCTGCTCAAGCCCCTGTCGACGATGGGCGCCACGTTGAATGCCTGTGCCATCCGATCAATGGCGCTAATGGCGTAGGTGTGCCCTTCTTGTGTGGCAATGGCGATGGTGGACTCCGTGGTTTGATTACTTGGGGCCACAGTTTGAACACGCTCGCCAGTGTCAATGTCATAGACAAAGTACCGCGCTAAAGGCAACACAACCTCGGTGATGCCGCTTGTCAACGCTTTGAACTGAAGGGTGTTTTGATCGCTTCTTAGCGAACGCACGCTGACGACCAAAAAGCGATCGACATAGATACCGACTGTACCTGCAGGCGCGCCACTTGTTGCATAGAGCGTAAGCACGTTTTTGCCGGATCTTAGTGCAGCGGACTGCAGGGGTAAGCGCATACTTTGATTGCCCATGCGCTTGACCTCAATCACACCGATCGGTGTGTCATTGATATGGACTGCCATACGCTGCGCGCTGGTCTCGGATAGACCCCATGCACCATTGAACACTATCTCTAATTCCGCATCACCTACGATGTCCATCGCCCCGAGATCCAGCTCGGTTGTGAAGGTTTCATAGTGCCCAGAGCCCGCTGAAAGCGCAGCCCAATACCAGTTGTCTTGTTCAGCATTGGTGGAAGCTGCTGCCGCGAACAAGGTGTCTTGCTCGAAGGTTTGCTTTATTATGCCGCTTCGTGAAAGCCGTGTGGTCGGCGGCGCACTTGCCGTCTTCATCGACTGAGCATCCGCAAAACGCAATTGATAAACTCGGTTGGCGCTATACATCGCCGTCGAGGCCGCGGCATAAAAGATAAGTTGATTTGTGTTCTTATCGAAATAATAGGGCACCGGCTTACCTCGGTCACTGAGCATAAGGTGATGGTCTTGTACCCGCGCAAGCATTTCATTGCTCGATAGTGCCGCTCTTGAACTGAGATCGAAAAGCGATACGCGATGCAGGCCTTCAATGCGTGTCTCGAACCGAAGCCCAACAGGATGTGTTGACACATGTTTGGTATGAATCGGTAACTCGGGTGGCCATCCTAGTTTGGCCACCTGCGGCAAATTGCTTTTGGAAGGCAATGCAAGCGCGATTGGCGCCCGGCGAAGTGCCCAACGATGCGTCGAGGGTATCGCGGTGCCAGAGAGACCTTCGTGCCAGTTCGGCGTCGCGACTGCTTGCTCAGACGTGACGGACACAACGTCGTTGCTACTCAACATACCTTCACTCACAACGGTCGCCCCACCCGTACGCTCAACCTCTTCGATGCGGTACTGCAGATTAGCTAAGCCGCGCGCAAGGCCAAACACGCGATACACGCCTCCGGCGAACGCCTCGTGGAGCCCGACAATCATACCGTTGTGCAGGGGCTTCCAACGGCTGGCGCGTTGATCGAAGACAGACACGACAAAACCCAACGTCCCGCTCTCGGATAACGTTGTCCATTCGATGCCACGCTCGCCCGCACTTTCAACGAGGCGAATTGTGCTCACGACGGCATGCGACGAGCCCGTGCAAACACTTGCGCCACCTGCGCTTGAATTGCTGCCTACCGTGCAACTATACCCACTTTCGACAACGCACGATGCGCTGCAACCATCACCATTGATGGTGTTGCCGTCGTCGCAGGTTTCGCTAGGAACCCCAATCCCGTTACCACAAATCGGAGGCCCTTCGCACACGTAACGGTTGTTGGTTAGGCAGCCAAGATCATCCCACGTGCCACCATTGAGTTGCGCAACGCAGTTAAGCGTCACACCACCTGTCGGATTCGTCGCAGCCCAGTTGGTGTAAGCGCCCAAGGCAGAGCTATCGGCCCACACATAAGTCCCTTCGGAGGCGATGTCGTTTAACCCGGTCCATAGGGTCTGCGTTGATAAGCCATCGACAAAGGTGTTTTCGGTGGTGTCTACAATCTTGACCAGACTCCAACCCGAACCCAGGTTGCCGCAATTCGTATTGGCTGCGGTACGTGTCACGGTGGTATTGCAGAAGAAGTATTCCGTGGTGTTGCCGGTGGACAGGGCTTGTCGATGCCAAACGCCACCTGTGCAAATGGCTGTGCATGTTGAAGGTGTGCCTGTGCACGTATAACCATCTTCGACGGTGCAACCTTGACTACATCCATCGGCGTTGGCCGTGTTGCCGTCATCACACGCCTCCGACCCACCGATCACACCGTTGCCGCAAAGCGCCGGACCTTCACATACATACCCTGTATTGGTGCTGCACGCGGCGTCTGACCATGTGCCACCAGAACGCGCCATCGTGGCGCAATCTTGCCCGGGGTTGTTAAGAGCGCTGCCGGCGTTGTCGGGCTGGCCCCCCGCCCAGTTGGTGTAACTCGACGTGCCACCAACCCACGAAAATGTTCCTTCGACGGTGAGCCCGTTGCCACACGCACCGGTCGTCTCACAATCGTTGTAACCCAACCAAACGGTGAATGTGCCACCGTTGGTCGCGATATGCGTGTTCTCCGCCGCGCTGTTGACGGTCGCTAAATCCCAACTTGTCCCGGCTGATTGACAGTTAGTGCGTGCAGTTGTCCAGCCCACTGTTGGCGCAGAGCAATACATGTATTCATTGTTGCCCGCGCCAAGCGTGCTCCACTGCCTTGTGGTGCACGGACAAGTGCATGCTGATCCTGGCGTTGGGCAAGAACACCCCGGTTCAGTTTGGCAAGTGGTGCTGCAACCATCGCCGGCGATGGCATTACCGTCGTCACACGTTTCAGCACCCGAAACAGAACTGTTACCACATACTGGCGCGCCTTCGCAGACAAACTGTAGCGATGCGCCCGCACCTGTACAGCGCCCATGGTCCCATGTACCCGCCGCAACCATCCGTCCACAGTTATCCATCGTTCCTGTCGTCGGCTCACCACTGCCCCAGTTGGTATACGTCGACGTACCTTGGTTCCACACATAGGTTCCTTCGGTCGTATTGTCGTTAATGCCAATCCAAACAGTGAGCCCCGATGCGACGGTGCCGTTCACATACGTGTTCTCCGTCGCGTCATTAATAGTCGTAAGATTCCAGCCTGCTTGCAAGCTATTGCATGCGTTCTCGGCCTGACTCCAGTTAAGAGTATTGCTGCAGCGGGCGTAGTCGCGCCCGTTGCTAGAATAGTATGTCGCGGTACCACAACTTTGCGCCTTGGCCTTTTGTGCATGGCCATATAGGCAACAACAAAGACAAAAAATGACCATCGCTAATCGTCTGTGGTGTGTCATCGAGAATTGCAAGAACGAGTGCCTGACTGAACTTTGAACAACGTCTGGGGTTGTTTATGCCTGAAATATTTTCTATGCACAACAACGATCGATAACGATCCGTACGAGCGACCGTGGGAATCTATAAGAGGTTGACAGTCGTGTTTCCATCGTCGATTTGAATCGAATAACTAAGCGGGGTGCCTGGCAAGCTGCGGCCCGGTCGCCAAAAAAGCCGATCTTGGTGAAAGCTTGGCGCGGACTACGAGAGGACTTGCGAAGTCTTTGTACTTAAGTCATGCTGCGCGAGCAAAGTTTGGCGCCGTAGCCAAGTGGTAAGGCAGAGGTTTGCAAAACCTTTATTCATCAGTTCGATTCTGATCGGCGCCTCTAAAACTAAAACCGCGTACAATGCGCAATGCGTGATTTTCGACGTTCGCAAGCGCCAAAGCCGCCCCGCCCGGGGGCGCGCAGTACCCAAACCCGATGAGGTATCCCTTGGCCCTCGACTGCGCTCTCGATAAAAGCGCTCTCAAGGGGAATACGTTTGCCATGCAACGCGTACTCGCGACCCCGTTCGGTGGTTTGAATGGTAGGCAACGTTGCGCAAGCCTCGTCAAATGTTTTAAAACAAGCGAACGTTTTGAGCGCACCTGTGTTTAGCGCTGCTTCTAGTTCGTTAAGGTCATACGCCTGCTCGATATCCCATGGCCCTGAGCCGACACGGCGCAGCGCTGTCAGGTGGCCCACCGTGCCCAGTGTACTTGCTAAATCGCGACCCAACGCTCGCACGAAAAAACCTTTGCCTGAACGCACACGAAAAGATATGTCCGTGGTGGTTATGGCGGTCAGCTCGAGCGAATCAACGCGCACCCGTTTTGTAGGCGCGTCGACGACCTCGCCGCGCCGCGCGCGCGCGTACAAACGTTCGCCCTGAACCTTCACTGCACTAAAAGCAGGGACTTGCTGGTCGAACTCGCCGACAAACGCGGCGCAGGCGGCCTGCACCTTATGACGTGAAGGCATGGTGAAAGTTGGGTCTTGTTCAGTGGGCTGACCTTCAGCATCCAACGTGTCGGTTGCTAAACCAAGGCGAAGGGTCGCCTCATAGGTTTTACTAGAGGCCATCAAGTAATCGACGAGCTTACAGGCTTCGCCCAAAGTCACAATCAACAGCCCTGTGGCCATCGGATCGAGTGTGCCTGTGTGCCCGGCGCGACGCATGCCCACCAGGCGTCTTACCCGCGCGACCACATCATGTGAGGTCAGCCCTTTGGGCTTGTCGACCAAGATCAAACCATGAATCATAAAACGCGCGCCTGCTTAAGCGCAATCTAGCACTTTAGCCACTTCGCCTCGAAGCAATGCAATCGCATCGGCTAAATTCATCGACACACTGGCACCCGCCGCCATGCGATGACCACCCCCACCGAGGCGCTCGGCGATGCTTGCAACATCGATCGTGGCAATGGAGCGTAGACTTATCTTGACCAGTGGCTTGGCATCAACGCCTTTGTCGTAGACTTTCTTTTCGAGCACCAACGCCGCCACATCAACGCCACGCAAACCTTGAGCATATTTGACCAGTCCATCAACCATCCACTCTTCCGCGCCAAACGATTCGAGGGTCTCTTGTGTTAGTTGCATGAGCGCAAATCGACCCGAGCAGGTGACTTCAAGGCTCTGAATCGCGTGTGCGAGCAACTTGAGGCGCGCAAGGGGCCAACTTTCAAAAACGCATTTTGCCACGCGCGCAGGATCAACACCCTGGCTCACCAAATCGGCGGCGATGCGCAATACCTTGGGCGTGGTTGACGCGTAGCGAAAACTACCGGTGTCGGCGATGATCGAGGTGTAAAGAGGCTCGATGGCGTCTTTGGGAAGCGGATCGATGCCAAGTTTCTTTGCTATGTCGTACACCACCATGCCGGTTGAACAAGCGTTGACATCACGCAGTTCGTAGTCGCCATAAGGCTGAAACACCGCGTGATGATCGATCACGACCACAGGTGCGTTGGGCTTTTCGACTGCGAATTGGCGCGGCAAAAGCTGCGGCGACGCCGTGTCTAGTACGAACACCGCACCGAACACCTCGCGACCTTCAAGTTTAGCAACCACCAGACGTTCGCCTTGAAGAAACGTGTAACGTTCGGGGATGCCCTCGGGGCAATAGTAAACAACTTGCTTGCCGTACTGATTGAGTACTGCACCCAGACAAAACATTGAACCTAATGCATCAGCATCCGGATTGCTGTGACAAGTCAGCAAAAATCGCTCGCCTTGGTTAATGAGTGTCAGTACTTTATCGAGGTCAAGCATGAGGTATCTTGTTTAGCGCAGGTTATTCATTCAAATTGGAAAGAAGGGTTTCCATCCGCAAAGCGTTGTCGTAGGTATTGTCCCAGAAAAAGCGGAGTTCAGGATTGTATCGCAGGCGCACCATTTTTGCCAATTGCGTGCGTAAAAAGGGTGCCGCATGCGCTAACTTCTTTTCAATGTCGTGAATGGTCTTCTTGTGTGCAGGATCGGCAGTGTCCGCGCCGAGCCCCTGCATCGAACGCACGTAAACGTAGGCGATGCGCAAATCATCCGTTAGTTTAACGTCGGTGAGCCAAATCGTGCTGAGCTCAGGATCGCGTAAGCGCCCTTGGGTGACCAACTGCATCAAGGCATCGCGAATCTGGCTCGCGATGCGGTCGCTGCGTTTTGCTTCGGGTTGTCTTTTCATCCAATACTATTCAAGCGTCGCGGCGACCTCTTCGACCTCGAAGCACTCAATGACATCTTTTTCGTGAACATCATTGTAGCCCGCGAGCGAAAGACCACACTCAAAGCCATTCTGCACCTCACGTGCGTCGTCCTTGAAGCGTTTGAGAGCCGAAATGCTGCCTTCCCAAATTTGCACTGAATCGCGAATCAAACGCACCTTGGCGCCGCGCTTGATTTTACCTTCGGTGACATAACAGCCTGCCACGGTGCCCACCTTCGAGATGTGGAAGACTTGACGTACTTCGGCTTGCCCCAGCGCTTTTTCAACCAGTTTGGGTTTGAGCAACCCTGTCATCGCCTTCTTAACTTCATCGATGGCTTCGTAGATAATGCTGTAAAGCCGAACATCCACACCTTCAGACTTTGCCGCCTGCGATGCGTTGCCCGCCGGGCGCACCCCAAAGCCAAGCACAAAGGCATTCGACGCCTTGGCTAACATAATGTCGTTTTCGGTAATGCCGCCCACACCTTGGTGGATGACCATCACTTTAACTTTGTCGGTCGACAAGTCGGTCAGTGCCTTGGTGATCGCTTCTACTGAACCTTGTACGTCGGCTTTGATGACCAAGCGTAACTCGTGCGACTCGCCACTTGCCAAACTCTGATAGAGCTGTTCAAGACCACGCGCGGCCACTGCTTGTGAGGTTGGGCGCGCCGAGGCCGGCTTGCGCACCGAAGCAATGTCTTGCGCTTTTTTGGCGTCGGTCACCACGAAGAACCTGTCGCCTGCAGCCGGCATGTCGGTCAGACCCAAAATCTCGACAGGTGTTGAGGGCGGCGCCGTGTTAATCGTGCGACCTTTGTCGTCACGCAAGGCTCTGATCTTACCCCATGCACCACCGCTGACCACGGTGTCGCCACGGTTGAGTGTGCCGTTCTGTACAAGTACGTTGGCCACCGGACCGCGACCTTTGTCAAGGTACGCTTCAAGCACCACACCCTCGGCTGGAATCGATGGGTTGGCGTTCAACTCAAGCATCTCGGATTGAATGAGGATGCTGCTAAGCAGTTTGTCGATGCCCGCTTTGGTTTTGGCCGAGACTTCCACGAAAATGGTCTCGCCGCCCCACTCTTCGGGTTGTAAACCTTCTTGGGCAAGCTCGCCCTTGATCACCTCAGACCGCGCACCGGGTTTGTCGATTTTATTGAGCGCCACGATGATCGGCACATTGGCCGCTTTGGCGTGCGCAATCGCTTCGCGTGTTTGCGGCATCACGCCATCATCGGCAGCAACCACAAGCACCACCACGTCGGTGGCCTGCGCACCGCGCGCGCGCATCGAGGTAAACGCTTCGTGACCGGGTGTGTCTAAGAAAACAACAGTGCCCTGAGGGATCTCAACGCTGTAGGCACCGATATGCTGCGTAATGCCGCCCGCTTCACCCGACACCACATTGGCCGAGCGAATCGCATCAAGCAACGATGTCTTGCCGTGATCGACGTGACCCATCACGGTGACCACCGGTGGACGCGAAATACGATCCGTCACGGTGTCTTCGTATTGACCACGTGCCTCGTTAACCATTTCGTCGTCGCTCTTGGCGACGTTCTCGACTTCATAACTAAACTCATTGGCTAAAATCTTGGCGGTATCGGCATCCAGTGTGGTGTTAATGTTGACGCCTGTCATTCCAAGTTGCATCAACTTCATCAGCACGTCGGTGGCCTTGAGGCTCATGCGTTGCGCCAACGTTTGCAGCGCAATTTGATCTTCGATACGAATCACGCGTTTTTGAGCGCTGGGCACCGTGATCTCGGTCTTTTGACCTTTCTTGGTGGCAACCTGTTTGCGCTTGGGCATGCGCGACGATTGTGGCCGTTGCGGCTGCGCCAAAGCCGCACGACCCAGTTCGCGGCGGCGAGGTTGATCGGAGGGGCTCGCGCCAGGGCCGCGCACAATGTCGTATTGCGAGACGATGCGCGTAACAGTCTGACGCGACAGAGGCGCTGCGCTTGGTGCAACGGTGTTGCCGCGTGCGACCACGCCAGGAGGAAGGGTGCCATGTGCAAGACGCACCGACGCAGGTGCCGGTTGACCTGGGATTGCGGAATAGACTTCGTCCTCCACATCGTCATTGCTGGCTGTTTCTTGCGCGCTCGCTGCAAGGTGAACCGCGTTGTCGGTACGTGCTGTGGGAGTGGACGCGCTTGTGGTTTTGCTATCGGCCACTGACGCCACTTCCGCCACAACCTGCGCCTCGACGGTGTCGCTCGAAGTGCTGTCTTTTTGCACGCTGCGTCGACGCACCACTGTTGGGCGGATGCGTTCTTCAACGGTCTTTTCGACTTTCTCTTTTGACAGGGCCTTTCGCACCCGGTCAGCTTCGCTTTCATCAAGCGCACTCATGTGATTTCGCACCTGAATGCCCAAGGCAGCGAGGCGTGCCACGAGTTCTCGGTTCTCGATACCGAGCTCTTTTGCTACTTCATACACACGCACTTTATTCATAGTCTCTCCACTCACCGTTGTCGCTGTTGTCATCGTTGGGCAAAATCACGCGTGGGTTTCTGTTCCAGCCGGGGGCGCTGGGGGCTCATCGCTGCTGGCGGCTGCTTGCGCCGCCGATGCCTTGGCAAGCTCACTTGCCGCTTGCGCTTGCGCTTGGCGTTTGCCCTCAAGGATCTTGGGCTCCTCGTCGCTAATATAAGTCTTAGCGGCCTGCTGAATCGCAATCGCCTTTTCGTTGCTAATCTGTGTGCGTAGCGCCAGACGGTCCAGGTCGCGCTCGCGCACGATATCGTTCACCGATTCATAACCTGCTTGCACCAGCGCATCGAGTAAGCGTGCGGTCATCCCTTGCACAAGCACCAAACGATCTTGGTCGGTTAAGGGCTCGGGTTGCTCAGCCACTTGCGCAAGTTTCTCGAGGCGCACTTCTTCCATCACCTTGGCAGCAGATGCCTTGAGCGCGCCAAAATCGGCAACCTTCTCAAGACCCACGACGCCGCGCAGTTCGTTTTCGCTCGCGTCGATGATTTCATCCAGGCCTCTAAACCCGCTGCGATACAGAGACTTGGCCAAGTTTTCGTCGATACCTTCCAGACGCGACAGATTGGCATAGACTTCGTCCTCGAGCTGCCTGAAGCGCGACTCGCTGATGATGTCTAAGCGCCATCCGGTCAGTTGCGCAGCAAGACGTACGTTCTGGCCACGACGACCGATCGCAAGAGACAACTTCGCATCGGGAACCACAAGCTGCATTGAGCCGCCCACTTCGTCGATCACCACACGCACAACCTCTGCAGGCGCAAGCGCGTTGCAGACAAAACGCGCTGGATCACGATCCCACGGCACGATATCGATTTTTTCGCCACGCAGCTCTTGCACCACGGCCTGCACGCGTGAGCCCTTCATACCGACGCATGCGCCCACGGGATCCACATCTGAATCGCGGCTGGTGACTGCAATCTTGGAACGCGACCCGGCTTCGCGCGAGGCCGACACGATGCGCACGATACCTTCATAAATCTCGGGCACTTCCATCTCGAAAAGTTTAACCATCAAACCCACGTCGCCGCGCGACAAGATGATCTGCGGGCCGCGCGCTTCGCGATCGATGTCTTTGATGAGCGCCACGATGCGATCACCTGGGCGATAGGTCTCGCGAGGGGTTTGCTCTTTGCTGGGCAGCACCGCTTCGGCGCGACCCTGATCGATGTCAACCACAATGGTTGAGCCCTTTTCAAAACGACGCACCACACCGGTGATGAGCTCGCCTTTGCGGTCTTTGTATTCGTTGAAGATGCGTTCACGTTCAGCGTCGCGCACACGCAGCATGATCACTTGTTTGGCAGCTTGCGCAGCGATGCGACCAAAACCACTGCGTGCTTGCTCGAGCTTTAACAGTTGACCGAACTCTTTGTCCTGCTGACGGGCTTTGTCAGCGTCTTCGGGCATGTAAAAGATCTGAAAACCAAGCTCTTCGCCTAGCTCAGCCTCAAGGCCATGTTTCTTGGCATCTTCGAGCGAAATCTCGCGCTCGGGATCGTTGGCGTCGTCGCACACGGTCATGTACAAAAACAAATCAACGGCGCCCGTCTCTTGGTTAAAACGTGCTTCAAGTTCGCGCTCGTCGCCAAAGGTGCGTTTGCCGGCGGTCAAAATGGCCTGCTCGGTCGCCTCGATCAAAATCTTTGGATCGATGCCCTTTTCTTTGCCGACCTGTTCGATCACATATTGAAGTGACATGTTGTTTTGCATAACGACTTCCCCAGTTTTTCCTTCAAATGCCTAAAAGACGTAGACGATGTTGGCTTTCTTAATGTTGGCGAAGGCAATGGCCCACAGCTTGCCATCCACCTGAACTTTGACCTCGTCGTTCTCGAAGGCGACAAGGTCCCCTTGAAAACGTTTGCGATTGTCGATCGCTTCATGCGTCATCACGGCCACCTTCTGACCGATAAAACGCTGAAAATCTTTGGCTTTGACGAGCGGCCGATTCAAACCCGGCGTGGTGACCTCGAGGCGATACGCGCCCATGTCCGCTTCATAGGTGTCAAAGAGCACCGACAGCTCGCGCGTGACATCTTGGCAATCTTCAAGGGTGACGCCGCTACCGACCACTTTACCTGGCAGGTTGGGTTCGCGGTCGATGACGACTCTTATTAATAGTGCGCCACGCTCGCGCGTCTTTTCGACCATTACGACTTCGATGCCGCGCGCCGCACACAAAGGCGCAATCAAAGCTTCAAGCTCTGATTCGCTGGTTTTTTCGGTGATGCTGGTGCTGAGTGCCGCTTGCATAGTCGCGCTGATTTTCAGGAGAGAAAACCAAAAAAAAGGTAGTCCTCGCTAAGAGAGGCCTACCTGGCTAACCCTCAAGTTTTTCTAACGCGATTAGACTAGCACCCAACACAAAGCGACGCAAGGGTTGTGCTAACCAACGAGAATCAATAAACTTTTAGCAATCTACGCCAGGGCGTGTCCTCGATATGCCCTAAAATATCACGTTGACGGGCGTGTTGCGTGATGCCGTCGTGCCGTCGCCCAGCACACCTAAAATGTTTTCGCCCCAACATTTGACGGTGGCGTCGTTCAGCAAAACGCAGGTGTGCGCGCGACTGGCAGTGATCGCCACGGCGCCCGAAATGCCACTCACTCCAACCGGCGTGGGCGAAGGCATGAACGTGCCATCACCCAGTTGCCCTGAGTCGTTGCTACCCCAACACTTTACCGCGCCACCAGTGACTATCGCACATGAATGGATAGCGCCAGTCGCGATCGCACTGGCGTCTGTTAGGCTCATTACGCTGACCGGAACACTTGACTGCATGTCACCTCCGTCGCCAAGTTGACCTGTTTGGTTGAATCCCCAACACTTTACGGCGCCACTTGTCAGCAACGCGCAGCTGTGCGAGTTACCACACGCAAGCGCCGTCGCACCGCTAAGGTTGCTCACGTCCACCGGCGTCGTCGACGGCGTCTTTGTTCCGTTGCCAAGTTCTCCGTGTGGATTGTTGCCCCAGCACTTAACTGCGCCGTTGGTTACAATCGCACATGAGTGCACTTCGCCTACCGCAAGTCCTGTCGCGGTCGTTATGCCGTTTACGTATTTTGGTGTGGGTGCATTCATCGACGAACCGTTGCCAAGCACGTTAAAATCGGCGGCACCCCAACAACTCACCAAACCACTGCCCGCGAGGGCACAGGTAAAGTATTGCCCAGCGCCAATGTCACTCGCACCTGTTAACGCACTAACATCTACCGGGGTTGGGCTGGACATCGTTGTTGCGTCACCAAGTTCACCCTCGTTGTTGTTGCCCCAACATTTTACCGCGCCGCCTGCCACAAGCGCACACGAGTGGGTGCCATTTTTGGCAGCGGTAATTGCTGTGGGATTGGTCAGGTTGCTGACGGTCGCGGGCGCCAACTTATCGTCGTTTGTGCCGTCACCAAGCTGCCCATCTTCGTTGCCACCCCAACACTTGGCCGTGCCATTGTCAAATACTGCACACGTATGCTTTTTGCCCGTCGAAATACGTGTAACTTTGGCTTTTGGAATGGCAGCGTCGGTGCCAGCATCACAATTAGGATCGGTACCATCGCAAAGGTTTGTCAGACTATTTTTTGAATCTGATCCGCACGCAACACATAAACACATCCATGCGCCGCCTAAAAACGATACCCAAAGTTGTTGTTTGACGTGCATTGACATTAATTCTCCGTTTATATTTTATCATAACACACCGCAAATAACAGCTATTAAACGGTAATCAACCTGCGATCACTATCCATGAAACGTCGGCGTACATGATCACTCGCCACAAGGAGTTGTCGAACAAACACATTCATCGTGGCTCGATTGGCTTCGCCCACAAGTCCACCTATGTCGACCGCTGTTGCGAAAGCACCGTACTGCCCAATTGTTCGCCATGATG
>JBGAKI010000080.1:0-12635 GCA_044224525.1 Polyangiales bacterium
GTGGTTCCTTGCGCGTGATGTTCGACCCAAGATCGTCGCTGAGTTAGACGACGCGGCGCTGGCCAATGTGCTTGGTGAAGCAAGTTTGGGGGTGTTCGCGGTTCCTGATGTCATCGAGAAAGAAATCTCAAAACGCTACAACGTGCAGCTGGTAGGGCGCATCAAAGAGTTAAGGCAGCGCTTTTATGCCATCTCCGTCGAACGAAAAATTAAACACCCAGCGGTAGCTGCCATTTGTGAAGTTGCACGCAAGCAGATTTTTGCAAGTTGAACGTCAATAATGCTAGTGCGGTAGCTCATCATGACGCTCGCGCTCAAGCACGCGCGTGATCGAGCGCAATATGCGGTCTGCTGCACGATCAATTGCAGTCATTAAATCCGCATCCGAGTCTTCGACGCGAACGCCCTTTTGGCGAAGTGTAACTTTAATCTCACAACGCTTATCTAAAAGTTGCCCGTCAATGCCCTTTGCATCCGACAACACCACGCTAACGATGTTAATGCGGTCGCTAAAGCGGCTTAACGCGAGCTCGAGGCGACGCTTTACGTGGGCTCGAGCAGCCTGCGTCACCTCGATGTTGTCTTCTCGGATATGGATATTCACAATATGCTCGCGTCGGCGCCACCAGTGACTAGACACTAGAAACCAGGGCGCCGATGCCGAAACGCTTACAATGAAGCGGTGACCGGATTGATGATGATCTCAACGCGACGATTGTTGGCGCGACCTTCAGCGTTCGCATTGCTCGCCACAGGTCGGTCTTTGCCGATGCCGTGCGACTGTATCAGGCCCGTAGGATAACCACGAGAGATGATATAGGTGCGAACAGCGTCTGCGCGCGCTTGCGAAAGAGTCATGTTGTGATCAGCCGAACCTTGCGAATCGGTATGACCTTCGACGGTTAGATTTCGATCTTTGGTTGCCATAAGCGCCGCTGCAACCTGATCAAGACGCGCTTGGGCTGCCGGTAGCAAAACAGATTGATCGGACGCAAAGAGCACGCTTCCAGAAAGCGTAATGACAAGACCGCGCGCTTCTTCTTTAGTTGCCGCAAGCTTGGCAAGTGCAGCAGCCACATCTTTCTCTCTTAGCTTTGACGCAGCCAGGTCAGTTTGACTCTTCGCAAGGGCAACTTTGGTGTCTTGTGCCATCTGACCTTCTTTTTGGCGATATGCCACATTGGCCTCTTGTTTGCGCGACTCGGCCAACTTTTGTGCTCCGATCACTTCGGCAAGCTCGGCTTTGCGCTCGGCCACATACGCGAGCGTACGCGTGCGATCGGAGTCCGAGTCGTCTTCAAACGACTCTTCTGCTCTATCCAATGAAACCTTCGCGACGTGTAGGTCGGCCGGTGCTTGTTTCGCCGCAACACCTTGGCTCGCTCGCGCGTAGGCCTTGCGTGCGTCGCTTAGTTCAGCCGGCACGGCAGAAGAGCAGCCCGCACAGAGCAATAGTACGCCGATGGCTACTAGTTTTGATGAGTCGTGTTTATTTGTTTTCGTTTCCATAATTGTCCTTCTATCGGTTCTGTTGATGTAATGTCTTTAGGTTGTTAACAGCCTGTTGAGCCTCGGATTTCTCGGCTTCGCTGTGTGCCATGGCAACGGCCAGTTCACCGTCAGCCTCAGCTTGCATGAACCAAAGCGCTGCTCTTTCATGGTCGCCATCGCTTTCGACACGTTTTCCTTT
Source organism: Polyangiales bacterium (assembly GCA_044224525.1). GTDB lineage: Bacteria > Myxococcota_A > Polyangia > Polyangiales > CBDCBC01 > JBGAKI01. The sequence goes on from JBGAKI010000080.1 coordinate 1,691, forward strand.
GGCTTCATGTTCTTTAGCCATCTGTAGATACAGCGCCGCGTTGGGTGACTGGCTTGCGCCGCCTTCTTCAGCAGCCCGTATGGCAGATGAAGAGGCTTGCACGTGTTCGCTCGATGGAGGTGGTGAGGAAGCGCATGCTGCGCCTACTAGCACCCAGCTGGTTAGCCAAATGGATGTGCTGCGCTCAACGCACCATCGCGTTAGCTCGATTTTCATTGCGCCGAGTGTCGGCTTGTTTATCGTTGTCATAGGTGTCTCCGTTCCACCGATGACTTACGCGTATATGCACCATTCGACTATTCGAAAGTTTAACGTCAATGCTTCGTAAAAACCGACATATTAGTTTATGACGGCTTTTAGGCGTCTTATCTGCATGACAACGCCTCAGGCGACACCCGCGACACAAGCCAATATCTTACCTTATTGGTTGACCCAAGGGTCGGGCTGCTCAGAATCAAGCGCATGCCCCTGCGCTGAATCCGGATCGGGCACCACGGCCGTATCCGCTGGGTCTTGACCTGCATCCGGCTGAAGCGTGGGGTTGCTATAAGTGAGTGGCACCGTACCTTCGACAAAAATCTCTTCCATTGGGTTTTGCGTCGCATCGGTCGCAAGCATGCCGGTCAAAGGATCGATGGTTGCGTTAACCACACCATCGGGCATCGGAAACTCAGCTGTTTTTTTGTCAGGCGCATGTTGATAAAGCACATGCATCAACTTGATAAATGCAGGCAAAGCGGTCACGGCGCCACTTTCGTTTACACCAAGCGATCGATGATCATCGTACCCAACCCACACACCCGCCACCCAAATGGGGCTAAAACCAACAAACCACGTGTCGCGCGCCTCGTTGCTGGTGCCCGTCTTGCCGCCAACAGAAATACCCAAGCGATTCGCCGCAAACGCCGTTCCCTCTTTAACCACGCTGCGCATCATATCCAGCATCACATAAGCCTGTGCTGGGCTGAGCACTTGCCTCACCGAACGCGCGCTCGAATCCGAAAACAACATCTGGCCTTTTGCGTCTTCAACCCGGTGGATCAGTCGATAAGGCATCCATTGGCCCTGATCGACAAAGGTCGCAAACGCGTTGGTTAGCTCAATTGCACGCACTTCACTTGCTCCAAGCGCAAGCGCGGTGCCCGGATACATCGGATCATTGAGGCCATTTTCGCGAGCAAACGCAATCACCGCACTCGGCGTAAGCTCCGTCAATAGCCGCACTGCAATCGGATTCATTGATTTTGCAAGCGCTTGACGCAAACGAATCGCACCATGGTGCTCGACCGGATCTTCACTGTAAGCTTGCCACGGATCGACCACATCAGGCGATTCAAAGAAAACGCTCGCCGGAGTGTAGCGTCCAGTGCGAATCGCCGCACCATACACCATCGGCTTAAACGCACTGCCAGGTTGCCTCAGTGCCACCATCGCGCGATTAAATCCATTGGCGGTATCGTAGCCGCCCACCAGCGCAACAACGTCCCGTGTAAACGGATCGATCACGACCACCGCACCCTCGGGCCCAAGCTGAATGCGACCCACCGTGCCCGCTTCATCTTCGATCGAAACGCGCACGCGCGCGCCAATGTCTGCAAACTGACCTGCGTTCAACGCGTTGACGTTATAACGCTTTAAATTAGCGAGCGAGGTGCGCACGCGACGCCCTTCAACCTCACATATGATCTCGGCATGAGCGTTGTCCACCCCGATGATCGTGCCCGTGTAAGTTTGCCCGCGCCTTAAGGTTTGTGCTTTTTTTAGCGCACTCTTTTTTCGTGGCGGGACCCGAACGCTTATCTTGCCCACCAAACGGTGGCGTTTGTCATACTCGCTAAGCGTCTTTTGTAAGGCAGCGCGTGCGGCACGCTGCACATCGATATCAAGCCCCGTATAGACGCGATAACCGCCGGTGCGAATGCCTTGATCGCCCACCCGTTTGCGTAGCTCACGCTTCACGTAGTCGATCAGCTCGGGCACCTCGCTGGTAGGCGTGGTGTCTTGAAACACATAATGCAACTCTTCTTTACGCGCGCGATCGATCGCATCGGCGCTCAAATCAGGCCAATATTGCGCGCGTTTCGCCGCAAGCTGCGTCAGCACCACGAGTTGCCGGTCTTTCGCTAAAAGCGGATGCTCACGCGGTGACAAATGCGTGGGCGCCTTAGGTAAGCCTGCAAGAAGCGCTGACTCGGCCAAATCGAGCGCAGAGACATGTTTACCAAAATAATAAAGGCTGGCTTCTTCGACACCATACCGTCCGTGACCAAAATTGATCAGATTCAAATACAAATGCAGGATTTCATCCTTTGACAACTCGCGTTCTAAGCGCCGCGCCAAAATCAACTCGCGAATTTTTCGCCTAAACGACCGCTCGGGCGTAAGCAAAAGATTTTTGACTACCTGCTGCGTGATCGTGCTCGCACCCTGAGTAGGCCGACCCCGCGTGATCGCAATGAAAACGGCACGCAAAATACCTGGATAATCGAGCCCCAGATGACGGTAAAAATCCGCATCCTCCGCGGCAAGCACGGAAAGCACCAGCACCCGTGGCATCGTCTCAAGAGGCACCACCGTGCGCCGCTCGCTGTAGAGGGCGGCGATCTGGCGACCCTGACGATCATAAATCACGGTATTTTGTGGTGGCTGATAGTGCTTAAGCGCATGCACCGTCGGCAAATCGCGCCCGTAATACCAAAGCACGCCTGCGATCACCATCAACCCCGAAAACAAAAGGGCAACACCCACCAAGACGATCTTGGACCACACTATCGCTCGTTGACGCGCCATGCTCTAAATATACTCGCAAAAATCTCGTCGCGGTGGCTCTATCAAACGTTATTTGGTGATGCGTACACCAATGATCATGGTGCCATCCTGATAGGCTTGGCCCACAACAAAAAAGTAGTCACCTGCAGCGGCAATCACCTGCAACAAGGGCAAATAATCTTTTTGTTTTTCTTTGGCGTTGGGCTTGGTGATCGAAAGCGCCACGTGATAGCGCCCATCTTTTTGTTTTTCTTTAACGTTGAGCCTAAGCGTGCGCCCGTTCGGTAGCTCAAGATCGCTGTCTTTGTGCAAGCTCAACGCCACATTGGGCTGTGCAACCAGCTGCATCGACTTGAACGAGGTGAAGGGCGCCTTGCTAAGCGCTGCAATATTTTTGAGCGAGGCATCAATCGTGCCTGATTTTTCACTCGCTTTAATCAACAGCACTTCAGCGTTGATGGTCTGCGCCCGAACGCTTGCTGCACCAACATGCATCAAGGTGCAAAACGCCAACGCGGTAACGGCTATCTGAAACGGAGGGTGTGGTATAAAACGCATAAAATTCGCTATCGCACAAAGATGGTTCAGTCTATCTCAACATCGTCATTGACCCAAATCACAGGAACCGTCGCTCCCGAGTCAAGCACCACTTGGTATACCACACCCTGGCGCCCACCAAAATCAACATGTCGCACCTCGGTTAAAGGTGGCTCAATATCGAGGGTTTCAACCTCCAGCACAGGCTCGTTAATTTGATCGGGCGCCTGGTCAGTTTGCGCCGACACCATCGTGTCAACAGCATCATCGTCCAGTTCTTCTTGAGGCATTGTAGTAAACGCACGCCACCCAACTCCCACGGCCAGCAAAACAAGTGCAGCCGATCCCCACGCAAAGAGCACCTTCGAGCGATGCATGGACACAAACGAAGGCGCAGCACCCAGCGCCGCATCGCGCTTCACACGCTTTTCAAGATCGCCAAAATCAAGCTCGTGACCATCACGCTGATGCTCGTGTGCCCAACGCTTGAGCGCGGCGCGCTGGTTCTCCCATGAACGCATCGTTTGGCGCTCAACGTCACTCAGCTGCGCTTCAAACTGCGCACGCTCGGTCTCGCTCAGCATCCCATCGAAGTACTGCTGCAAAAGGAGCTCTCGGTCACTCGGCGTCATGTCCCGCTCCTCTCTTGGATGCTGCGCGTTCGTTGACACCGGGCACTTCGACGGGCTGAACGGCACCGGCATTCGACCCATAAGGCTCAAGCAAAGCCTGTAAACGCTTGCGCGCGTAAAATAGTCGACTCATCACCGTACCCACGGGCACCCCGAGCACTTCGGCGATCTCTTCATAACTCAGTTCTTCAATCTCACGCAAAATCACCGCCGCACGATGCAGCTCGGGTAAATGCGCCAAAGCCTCATTGATCAATCCCCTCAGCTCTTTATTGTTGAGCTCAGCCAAGGGTGAAGCGGGCGCCTGACCCCGCGACGTCAGCGCGCCTTCCTTGCTCGACAAATCTAAACTGTCGTCAAGTTCATAAGTCGCGTGACCGCGCGCCTTGCGCTGGTGATCGATACTCAGGTTCATCACGATCCGATAGAACCACGTATAAAAGCTCGACTGCCCTTGGAAGGCTTGAATATTGCGGTGCACGCGCAAAAAGGCTTCTTGCGTAATTTCGGCCGCGTCGTCGCGGTTACGCACCACGCCAAAGGCCAACGAATAAGCTTTTCCCTTGTAACGCATATAAACGACCCGAAACGCCTCGGCGTCTCCTAGTTTTAGCCGCTCAACAAGTTCAGAATCAGCAACTTGATCGAGTGAGCCCGCTAAATCTAAGGGATTAGACGGCTTTTGTGCCTGGTTATTCATAAAGAGCGCTATGAAGCCCTAAGGAACGTTGACACGGCCCGCGGGAAATGTCTAAAAGTAAGGCGTGTTTAGTGCTGAAGCATTTTTGGCCATGAGCCCCAAGTTTAAAGAGCCCGCAAACAGCGGTTTTAGCCTCGATTCGCTCAACCCCGCTCAGCGTGAGGCGGTGCTGCATGGCGAGGGACCGATCGTCATTTATGCGGGCGCGGGCAGCGGCAAGACCCGTGTCATCACCCAACGTGTAACGCAGCTGATTCGTAGCCGCGCCGCGCAGCCGTATCAAATTCTAGCCGTCACCTTCACCAACAAAGCCGCCCGCGAAATGCGTGAACGCCTGGCCCACGAGCTGATGGGCCTCGAACAACAGCTCTGGATTGGCACCTTTCACGCCGTGTGCGCGCGCTTGTTACGCCAAAACGCTAAACTATTGGGCATTTCACCCAACTTCGTCATTTACGACGAAGCCGATCAACGCGCGATGGTCAACCGCGTACTGCGCGATCTGCATATCGGCGAACGCGTGCTTTCGGTCAAACAAGCCGCCTGGCGCATCAACCGCGCAAAACAAGAAGGCCTCGGACCCGATCAAGTCAACAGCAACGGCTTCGTTGAAGAGATCTTCCAGCGCATCTATCAACATTACGACCTTTGCATGCAACGCGCTGAAGCCTTTGATTTTGACGATCTCATCTATCGTTTGGTGCAAGGCGCCGAAAAAAACCCAGCGCTGCGCGAAACACTGCAATCGCGCTTTCGTTATGTGCTCGTTGACGAGTTTCAAGACACCAACCGTGTGCAGTTCGCCCTGGTGTCAATGCTCGCAGAACAACATCGCAATCTGTGCGTGGTAGGCGACGACGATCAAAGCATCTATCGATGGCGCGGTGCCGATTACCGCAACATGCTCGAATTTCGCGAACGTTTCCCCGATGCCATCGCGCTTAAGCTAGAACAAAACTATCGCTCGACGAAACTCATCTTAGAAGCCGCCTACTCGGTCATCAAGCACAACGCATCGCGTGAACCCAAAAAACTTTGGACCGACAACGACCATGGCCTGCCCGTGCGCGTTTGCCCCTGCACCGACGAACGCGACGAAGCCTATGCACTGACAAGGCAAATCCAAAACCTGCTCAACGAAGGTTATTCGCTCAGCGACATGGCAGTGTTTTATCGCACCCATGCCCAATCGCGTGTGCTCGAAGAAGCGCTGCGCACGTCGGGGCTAGGCTATCGCGTCATCGGCGGTATGCGCTTTTACGATCGGGCCGAGGTCAAAGACGTGTTGGCGTACCTGCGTGTCATTCATAACCCCGCCGACGATGTCAGCTTGTTGCGCGTGATCAACACGCCCGTCAGAGGCATCGGCAAATCGACCATCGAGCAACTGCTCAACGAAGCCGCACGTGTAGGCCGCGGGGTATGGCAAGCCCTCAGCGACATGGTAGCAGACGATTCGGTCAGCAAATCGACACGCAAAAAGCTCGGTGTCTTTCATCAACTCATTGTTGATTTGCGCGCCATGCTCGACGAAGAGGCATCACCCGCTGACATCGCCCGTGCCGTGCTCGAACGCACCGGCTACATGGCGGCACTTGAAGCCGCCGACGACGCCGAAGCCGACGCGCGCATTGAAAACTTGCGCGAGCTTATCGGCTCAATCGCCGAGCTTGAGCGCGAAGGTAACGTTAAAACACTGTCTGAATTTCTTGAAAACATTACGCTCGACACGACACAAGAGCAAAACCCCACCAGCCTCGGAGCACTTTCGCTGATGACTGTGCACGCGGCCAAAGGCCTTGAGTTTCGTGTCGTCTTCATCGCCGGCCTCGAGGAGCGCCTCTTCCCATACAAAGGTGTCGACCCGCTCGATGACCCCGAAGAACTCGAAGAAGAACGCCGCTTGGCCTATGTGGCGCTTACGCGCGCGCGTGAGCAACTCTGGCTCACCTATGCCGTCACACGCCGCCTCTTTGGTCAGCTCAAGGTCTGCGAGCCATCGCGTTTCGTCGAAGACATTCCCATTGAAATCACTGAGCAGCGCCCCACCCCCGCGATGATGCGCACCCAAAGCCAATACAGCGTGCGCACACACTGGGACGCCAACGCACCGATCATGAACTACCATGCCGGCGAAAAAGCGTTGGTCGAATCCTACGTCGACAGCTCCGCAGGCGACACCGAATACGGCGAATCGCCCGTGCGCGTCGGCATGCGCGTCAAACACCGCAGCTTTGGTGAAGGCCGCATCGCCGCCGTGGCCAATGGTGACCCGCCACGCGCCACCGTACGCTTCAACGATGGTCGCACCAAACAGGTGCTTTTAAGCTTTCTTGAACCCAGCTGAAAGCGGATTCCCCATGAGGACTCAAACCCCCGGTCCTAGGGCCGACCGGTCCCGCATTCGGCGTTAAGCAGCATAAATTCCAAACAAAATCGAAGCGATTGGTTGGCACGAAGCTTGCGACACTTCTAGACGTGGTTCGATTTGCAAAGTGTCTAGTCTTAAGCGGTCTGGTCTTAACGGGCCCCCTGGCCTGCACAGCCGAACACAGCATCGACAGCACAAGCGAAGCCGCTAGCATCACCGGCGCGCAGATCCAGGCCTTGCGCTATCCAAGTTGCGCAGCAAGCCAAACACGAGAGATCAAAATGCCCTTCTTGTGCGCTTCGTTTCTCGACGACGAAGCCCTCAACAGCGACCCAACTGCCTTTTTTGACCGGCTGCTCAAAGCAGACGGCGACCTGCGCAAAAAGATCAACCTTAAGATAAGCCTCTATAACGGCACGCATACCACCTATGAACTAAGTACCTATCATGCCAACTGGAGAAAACTTCAGGATGTCTCGTTGAAAAGAAACACCTACGCGTTATGCGTCGCCCTAGACCGCGCAACATCGATCAACACGACGCCAAAAGAAAGTCTTGATTTTTCTGGTAACGTGTCTACCCCAATCGATAGCGAATTTGCCATTGAAATTTCGATGGACGAAGAATACCGATTCAACGCACAAGACACAGATAACGAACTGGAACAACTGGCCATGTTTCGTAGCGACAAGGGGCTCCCCTTTGCAACGCTCGAATTGATGGTGTTAGAGACACAGCATCCTTTTTCAACCGCTATTAGACAAATCTTTCCAACCGTCGCGCAAAACCGTCAAGACCCGGTCACAGTTGCTTGCAATGTCAACACACCCACAGCTGACGACACCTTTTGTGACCTAGCACCCGAGTGGGATGGCCGATTCGCATGCGACATCGACACACAAGCCACATGCGCAAATGGCCAACTAGAATACGCGGACTTTCCGTTGGTCACCGACACCGATAGCCCAGATGTCAATGCATTTATCGACGCTTTAAAAATCAATAAGCCAACCTGCCTAGACGCATCACGGAAAAAAGTCGACTGTCATGGAAGTCAGATCAACGCAGAAAAGATGCCGCTTGCAAGTTACGCGATTGCACAAAACGACGCCGACGATATTAACAAAGTGCAGCTGCTTAACCACTCAGACATGTCGTCAAGAATGCTCATTCGAAACAACTGGCGTGGTGTCCACAAGCGCCAATATTGCATCCCATCAACCATCACCACTGGCAACATCGACGATCTCAAATCAAAACACGCGAGCTTGCACAGACGTTAAGCACCCACACGCGGCAGGGTCATGGCGTCTTTTTTGCGCCTTTAGCGGCTTTGGGTTTAACGCTCTCAGACTTAGGAATGCTCGTTGCATCGCTTTTTGAAGTGCTCGCGGGAGGCGAGCTCGTCGACGCAGATGAAGGTGTGCTTTCTTTCGCCGCATTGGTCGACGACGACGCATACAGATCGGCATACCAGCCGCCACCTTTTAGAATAAAGTTACCCGATGAAAGCAAACGTTGCGCTTTGGCTTTACCACACTTGGGGCATTTCTTGATCGGGTCTTCCGTAATGCGCTGTTCTTTTTCAAACTGAAACCCGCAACTTTGACATTGGTATTCGTACGTCGGCATGAGCGCTGAGTTTAATCAGCTTTAACGAATTGTGAAGGGTCTTTTAAGAGCTGGACAAAATCGCGTAATATATTGATATTATTATATTTTATTGCGGGCAAGACGTCAGGCCATCGATCCAGGCGTCGATCACCTTCAAACCCTCGTCATCCGCAACACCCGTCGCCAGGGGCGGCATCTGTCCCAAACCTCGCGCATGCGCGCGAATCGATATCAGCGAGTGCGCCGTATCGCCTGGTACAAGCAACTTCGCGTCCATCACACCGAGATCACCATTCTGCGGCGTCACACCGCACATCTTTGTATCCTTCAGCGTCACATCATAAAGCAGGTTGTGCTTGGCTTGCGTAGTGCCCGATGGGCGATGACAATTAGAACAGTTCGCATGCAGGTAGGCACGTGCACGCGATTCAATGTCACTATTTGTATCGTGAGGATCTGGATACACAGGACGCGCACCAAGCACTGCGCTGAAGATACCAATATGTTCAAGCGTATCGAGTTGATTAGAGCGACGTTTGGTTGATGTGTAGACAAACTTGCCGTTCAACTGACCGAGCTCAAGTCCGAGCGTATAGCCCGCCGCTTGGGTATGACACAACAAACATTCAGTGCGCGTTGGGTAATACCACGTTTGTCCGTTCACCTCTTTGCGCTTGTTGCTCGCAAGCAACACGGCATCGCTTTGATCGTCAAGCCACTCATAGGTATAGCCGGCCCACGCACCATCGTCGTGTCGAACAAACAAACGCGTTTCAACGCGCTTATCACCCAACCAAAAGGTTTTCATGGTGACACTCCCCACTGGCAAATCAAAATCCCCAGCTTCATTGACGGCGATCGTGGTGCCATCAGGAATAGCAAACCAGCGATCCTTTTTTGCACCGTCACTCCACAATGCAGCGTTAACTCCATATGCAATCAGCCCTTCGGCCACTTGGGTGGGATCATTTTTTTCGACGCATCCAGTCATCGACAATTTACTAGGAAAGGTTACCTGAGTGCCGGTGCTGCCATCTGCCACAAACTGGTAAATCTGACCAGTGTTCGCAACGTAAGCCCCACCCTGGGTGAATTCACCATAATGCAACACATACAGCTCATTATTCGCATCGATCGCAAACGACGAGAGTTTATAGTCCGTCGAAACGAGCAACGTCGCAGTTTGATCGTCCAGCAAACCCCAAATCTCGCCAGTCACGTAGTCGCCGTAAACATAGTGACCTGTCAACGCAGGCAACTGAGTGCCTCGGTATTTAAATCCACCTGTGATCGAATCCGCCTCGGCATGTGAATGCTCGACAACCGGCATCATAAAGCCCACGGTACTGCCGCATGACGGATTGTTACTGTTATAACAGTGGGTCCCTTCCCACACATTCCAACCGTAGTTGCCGCCCTTTTGCACCAAGTCAATTTCTTCCCACGCGTTTTGTCCAACGTCGCCCACCCATACTTCGTTGCTCTCCTGATCGACGCTGAAGCGCCACGGATTGCGAAAACCATAAGCAAAAATCTCTTTCACGTTGGTGTTACTGGACGCATAGGGATTGTCGGCAGGCACATCGTATTTAGTGTTAGCGTTGAGGTCATCTTTGATCTTAACGCGATGAATTTTTCCAAGCCACGTGCTCAGAGTCTGACCACTGTTTTTTGGATCACCTCCAGAACCACCATCGCCCAGCCCCCAATAAAAAAAGCCGTCGGGTCCAAAAGCGATCTGCCCGCCGTTATGATTGTTATAAGGTTGCGCTACAGGCCCCAAGATGCGCTGCATATCGCTATACCCGCCGTTATCGTCCGGCACAACCCTCACCACCACCGAACAAAACCCCGCATCAGCGCTACAGCCGTCAGTGAGACCCGGTTGATTTTCTTTCGCGGTGAACGACAAGAAGACATGTTTTGTCGCCGGATAGTTGGGATGAAACGCAACGCTTAAAAGACCTGCTTCACCGCCTGCAACAATCAGATTTCCAACGTCTAAAAATGTTTTGACTTCATTACTCGCCACATTGCCTTTATTTGGGAAGCGTTTTACTTTGCCACTTTGCTCCACCACAAACCAATCCGACGTTGGCTGGTTCGGGAGCTGCATCGCGCTAACGGGCTGGTTAAAAGCCAGCGCTTCAAATACCCGTTGAAGCTTCACCCCCGAGTTCAGCGAAGGTCGTGCAGCTGCAAGACACGTCGTGTTCGACGCTCGCACATCCAAACCAAACTGTGCATCTTTAATACCCTTATCCGATGAACAGGCTGCAAGGCCCACCGATACGCTCAGCGCAATGATAACGACTATATTTT
>JBGAKI010000081.1:0-12494 GCA_044224525.1 Polyangiales bacterium
ACAACTTGAAAGAGCGCATGACATACTCTTTAAGTTTAGAACGCTTAACAGCACTCGCAAGCTTAGCGTTTTCTTTGCGCATCTGATATTGCGCAATAAAAGGCGCGAAAAACTCAACGTCGCCCACGCGCGTCATCTGACTGGCCTCCATGCTACGAATCAGATGATCCTCTTCGATATCGCCGTGCAAAATGCGGCTCACAACGTCGCGGTTAGTGAAAGGACCATGTTCCAGTCCTTGCTTGGCAACCATCCACCGAGGCGCGTCGTTTTGCCCAAGCCGGCTAAGCAACTGTGCTAAGTCGACATCGCTATAGGTCATGCGGGCCGCGCGAGTTGTGGGTGAGCGCTGGTCTTTATTGGTTGGAGGTGTTGAGCTCATGGTGAACCGAGATGAAAGACCTGCTGCGTAATTGACCAAGCGCCAGCGACGGTGACATAAATCGCCAGCGACCAATATACGATTTGGCCAAAACGCCGCCCCCAAAGCAAGAAATTGCGCTCCATTAGCCCGATGATACCAGGCGATAACCTTGTCCGTAAACAGTAAGTATGAACTGGGGCTGATTTGGGTCGTCTTCGATCTTTTTTCGCAGCTTAACGATACAGTTATCAACCGTGCGGTTGTTGGGGCCCGCTTCAATACCCCATATTTTGCTCAAAAGTTCATCGCGTGACACTGGTGTACCTTGCCGCTCGTGTAAGACGCGCAAGATTTCGGTTTCATAAAACGATAGCGCAATGGTGTGTTTGCCCTTTACAATTTTCTGTCCGGCCGGATCAACTTGTATGGCACCAAGACTAAAAACGTGATTGCGCCCCGTTTCACCTTCAAGGCGCTCAATTCGCCTAAAAATGGCCCGAATACGCGCCACCAACTCGCCGATCGAAAAGGGTTTGGTAATATAATCATCGGCGCCCACGTCAAGCCCGCGAATCTTGTCGCTCTCTTGACCGCGCGCGGTCAGCATCACGATCGGAAAGCGATGTCCGGCCTTACGTAATGTTTCGCATACTGCGTAACCGTTAAGGTCGGGCAACATCAAATCCAGAATCATGCAATCAGGCTTTTGCATCGCCACGTGCTTCAGCGCGCCAGCACCTGTATCGCAATGACTGACACTAAACCCCTCAAATTCAAGCGCATCGCGAAGACCTTTGGCGATGGCCGAATCGTCTTCCACTATCAGCAAATGTTGCGTCCCAGAAGAGGGCTTGGGCTCACTCATGCACCTTAGACTTAACCTACGCGGCGCCGGAGTCAAACCGCTTGTGTCTGACCAGGATCTGCCACAACAGGCAGGGTAACGCTCACTTCGGCGCCTCCGTTTTGTCGATTGCTCGCACGCACCGTGCCATGGTGTGCGTCGATGATATGCTTAACAAGCGATAATCCAATCCCCGATCCGCGTACGGGGTGAGGATGTTGCGAACGAAAAAACCGATCGAATACGCTTTCGATATCCGTCGGTACAAAACCTGGACCCTTATCCGAAACACTCAGCACCACCTTGTCGTCGCGATGGCTCACCTCGAGCGTGATCGTACTTGCGTCGCCATACTTGTATGCGTTATCGAGCAAGTTCAAAATCGCGAGCACCAAGGCCTGCGCATCAGCGAGCACGGCCGGCAAACCTTCTGGAACGATTAAACGCAGATCGACCGGATCAAGACGAATGCGATAGTTAAACGTTTCAACGCTTTGCCGAATCACGTCGCTCAGTTGAGTGGGCACAAGCTTATAAACCTGTTTGCCTTGCTCAAGCGCTGAGAAATCGAGGACATTTTCAACCAACGAACTCAATCGTTCCGACTCCAAATGAATCGTCTTGAGATAATCTTGCTGTTTGTCAGAATGCGGCACTCGCCCTGACAAAAGCATCTCGCTATACATGCGGATCACAGAAAGTGGCGTCTTCAGTTCGTGCGACACATTGCCAACAAACTCCGTACGTAGTGCATTAAGCCGACGCTCTTTGACGGCGCCCGCCACAATGAACGCAACGCCAAACGTGATGACGCTAAATGATAACCCGAGCAACAACACGGGCCAATACTTTCGTGCACGCCGTTGTTCGCTTAACAAAGGTGCCTGGGCCGGTGCGATTTGCAGGCGCCATCGATAAAGTGTGGTTGGGAAACGACGACCCACAATATAATCGCCCGCCAGCGCTAAGTTTTCACCGTACACACGACGATCGGCGTCATCGACAACATTATAGAGCTGCAAACTACCCGGCGTAGTCAAAAGTTCAGGCAACGACTGGCTAACCAAAAGCTGCGTGCTGTGGTGGGCCACCAGCAAGTAGCGCTCATCATCATGTATGCGCACAAGATATGAAAACAAATAGTCTTCACCTGCAATATGTTCATGTAGATGCCGAAGGCTTTCGGTTGGCAGGGCCGCGTCGCCAAGTAAGGGCAGGGCCTGTTGCAAGAAAACCCGATGAAGTTTTTTTGCTTCGCGTGCGTTGCTCGTCGACACTGCACGCACAACACGATGGGTATGATCAATGATCAAAACGTCGGTGATCGCTGAGCGCGTTTCGCCGGCGAAACGTTCGAAATCGGTGTCGAGGCTTGTCAGGTCGTCAAAGTTAACCAGCTGAAACACGCTGTTGTCATCGCCAATAATACGTCGTTCAAGCTGATCGACCTTTTCGCGCACGAGCGCCAGCGTTGAAGAAATAATAGATCGTTCGTTAAGCTTCTCCTGCTGCATCGCCGTTACATACGTAAGATAGGCGAGCACACCTGCTGCGATCACCACCGCAGTCAAAATCAGCGCGTAAAACGTCGGCGAGCGGCCCGCGCGACCAAACGACGGGATAATAGACACAGGATCGGATTAGCAGACTTGGTCGATACACACAATGTGTCGCCAACACACGACCCATTTAGCGAGTTTGGCTGGCCTGATGCTCGTGCCATTGCGCGCGCAACGGCTTAATAAAGCTATCGGGTGCATCGTGAACAGCCAATGCGCCTTTACCACGCAAACGTTCCCCGATTTTTTCCATGTCCGCTTGCCAGTCACTTGGCACGTCCAAATGAATGCTGAGCGGCACGCCACCAAGAACACCCTGCGCCTCCAGTGTTTTAAGCGACTCGGCGGCAAGATACTGCGCGGCGATTTTTCGTACCGTGCCGCTCACATTGGCAGGCACCGCAAACACATCATAAAGCGCCACGCTGTGGGCTGGCTTTTGTAAAAACTCCCGCAACGGATTAAACGTTTGTGGTGCGATCGGCAGCTCAACAATATCGATGCCCGCGTAGGGATCGCTGCCAATCAATGGCATCAGTTGTTCAAGGGCGTCGCCGTGACTTCGCGTGACTGCAGCGGGGCGCGCTGAAGCGCTAAGCACCGCGGTGAGTGTGATCCAACTTGAGGCGCGATCGACAGAAGTCATGGCAAATAAATATGCGAGTCCGGGCAACTACTTGGCGCGATAAACAATCATGCCGTGGGTAAGATCATATGGCGAAAGGGCCACCGTAACGCGATCGCCCAAAATCACACGAATGCGGTTTTTCCTCATTTTACCGCAGAGCTGCGCGCGAACGACGGCGCCGGCATCGGTCTTGACAGCAAATTGGCCGCCTGCAAAAACATCCGAAATAACGCCTTCTAACTTAACGTGGTCGTCTCGACTCATTCATACTCCCTAAAAACCGCTCAGCCCTTGTGCTCCATGAGGGGCCATCCTAGCGCAACAACAACCCAACCCAAAGGAATCCGTCTCACACGTGCTGAGGGCGGCAGCTTAGCACATCGACCCAAAGGGCGCTAGCTTAGCCCCCAACATGCGCATCGAAGTAGACCCACGTTTTCCAACTCCGTACAAAATCGCCCAGGGCGTCGAACGACTCACGGCGGGCGAAGCGATCGCTTATCCCACCGACAGTGTTTATGCGATTGGCTGTGATGCGAAACAAAAGAAGGCGGTCGACGCCCTTTATCGCGTCACACGCAAACCCGACAGCCAACTACTTACCCTCATGTGTCGCGACCTAAGCGAAGCATCCCATTACGCCATGCTTGACGATCAAAGCTATCGTATTATTCGCCGGCTACTCCCCGGGCCTTATTGTTTTATTCTGCGCGCAACCAAAGACGCTCCTAGGCACACCGTCAGTAAACGACGCACACTTGGCGTGCGCATCGCGGGTCATCCTGTATTAAAGGCCTTGATTGAACAACTCGGGCATCCGCTTCTGTCCACCAGCGCCACTGCTAAAGGGCAGATTCTATCGGACCCCGAGGAAATCGATGAATACTTTAGCGGGCTAGGCTTAGTCTACGACGCCGGACCGGCAGACACCGTGCCATCCACGGTCATCGATTTGAGCGAGGATCAGCCGAAAGTTATTCGCGAGGGCCTCGGGCCTGTGGGACAATGGTTGGCATGAGCACCTATTTGAAGGGTGACCCTTACGGTACCCATCGCGTCATCGAACCCATGGGCGTCTTGCCACAACGTGCCGAGCGCGTTGATAGCGATTTTAGCAAGCGCTACGACAATGAAATCCTGATCGACGTAGAACGTCTTAACATTGACGCTGCCAGTTTTAGGCAAATGAGCCTAACAAGCCAAGGTCAGCTCGATGGCATCGCTGCGCTGATCAATCACACCGTTGCGACACGCGGCAAACAACACAATCCCGAAACCGGCAGCGGTGGAGTGTTGCTAGGAACCGTCGCCGAAGTTGGCCCCGCCTTAACCCGTTCGCATATTCTAACAAAGGGCACGCGCATCACCTCGCTCGTCTCACTGAGCCTAACGCCCCTGCGCTTAGACGAGATCCTTAGCGTAAATCCGAAAAGCGCTCAGGTCACGGTGCGCGGGCAAGCTGTTCTGTTTGAAAGTGCGCCCTTCGCCGTCATGCCCACCGATATGCCAGAAGAGGTCGCCATGGCCGTGCTCGACGTGTGTGGCGCCGCCCCCCAAGTAGCGCGCATGGCCAAAGAGGGTGACAACGTATTGGTGCTTGGCGCAGGTGGCAAAAGTGGCTTGCTTTGTGCTTACCAGGCGCGCAAACAAGTCGGCAAACACGGCCGCGTGGTCGGCGTGGAGGCCGCGCACGATTACGCCGAAGCATTAAAGAAGCTTGGCTTCTGCGACGAAGTCATCGCGTGCGACGCGCGTGACCCATTGCATGTTAGACAAGCAGCCCTAGCAGCCAATGCAGGTCGCGAATATGATCTAAGCATTTCATGCGTCAGCGTGATCGGCGCCGAAATGAGCGCAATCTTATCGACCCGTGACCGTGGCGCTGTGTACTTTTTTTCGATGAACACAAGCTTCACAGCCGCTGCCCTTGGCGCCGAGGGTGTCGGCAAAGACGTCGATCTGTTTATTGGCAACGGATATGCGCAGGGGCACGCCGAGCTATCGCTCAACATCATGCGCGACAGCCAAGCGCTCTTGGCGCTGTTTAAATCACGTTACCAAAACCATTCGCCGGTCTAAACGAAGTCCATTGCGCGTCGATAACGCTCAACCAATACCAGGCGCCGGGAAGTTTTCGCACAGCTCGCGAATGGCGCCGCGAACGCGCGCAATAACCGTTTCGTCGTCGGGGTGGCGCACCACCTCGTCCATCCACTGACCGATTTGCTTCATTTCGTTTACGCCCATGCCGCGGCTCGTCACCGCAGGGGTGCCAAGGCGAATACCGCTTGGGTCAAAGGGTTTGCGTTTGTCAAAAGGCACTGTGTTGTAGTTACACTCAATGCCCGCACGATCAAGCGCTTGCGCGGCCACCTTACCAGGAACGCCCAAAGGACTCAGGTCACAAAGCAACAAATGGTTGTCGGTGCCCCCTGTCACAAGCCGAATTCCTTTCGCGCTTAATACTTCCGCAAGCGCCTTGGCATTCGCGACGACATTCTTTGCGTAGCTCTTAAACTCAGGCTGAGCTGCTTCATGAGCCGCAACGGCAATCGCCGCCGTCGTACTGTTATGCGGGCCTCCTTGCAATCCAGGAAAAACCGCTTTATCGATCGCTGCTGCACGATCGGCATTGCACAAAATCATGCCGCCACGCGGGCCGCGAAAGGTTTTGTGCGTCGTACTGGTAATGATCTGCGCTTTGCCAACGGGCGAGGGGTGCGCGCCACCACAAACCAATCCCGAAATGTGTGCGATGTCGGCGACCAAAATGGCGCCCACGTCGTGCGCAATCTCAGCAAACATGTCGTAATCGACCGTACGAGGATACGCCGTGGTGCCGCACCACAAGAGTTTGGGTTTGTGCTCGCGGGCAAGCTGAGCAACCTGATCAAAATCGATCAGCTCGTCTTGTGCACGAACACCATATTGGACGCTATTAAAATAGCTGCCGGTGATCGACACCTTCCAACCATGCGTCAGGTGCCCACCACTTGGTAAAGCAAGCCCCATCACCGTGTCACCAGGCTTACAAAAAGCAAAGTACACCGCTAAGTTGGCTGGTGACCCCGAATAAGGCTGCACGTTGGCGTGGTCAACACCAAAGAGTTGGCAAATGCGCGTTTGTGCCAAACGCTCAAGCTCGTCAACAACTTGTTGCCCCTCGTAATAACGCTTACCGGCGTAACCTTCTGAATACTTGTTGCTGAAACTGGTCGCCTGCGCTTCACGCACAGCGTGCGAAACATAATTTTCACTTGCGATCAGACGAATCGAGTAGAACTGCCGTTCGGCTTCGCGCTCAGCAAGCGCCGCAACGGTTGGGTCGGTTTTTGACAAAAAAGGCATGGCAATGGGCTTGGGCATGCAGTGGTTTTGCCTTGTTTTGGCCCCACAGTCAATCGTCGCGTCGTTTTGATGCGCGACCCAAACTATGATAGAACTTGCCGGTGAAAATAACCCCGTCCTTCGCTGAGTTCGAACAACTTGCCAAGCATCACACCGTTGTTCCGGTCTATACCGAGATTGCCAGCGACCTTTGGACCCCGGTAACGGCCATGGCAGCACTACGAGGCGAGGGGCCCTCGTATCTGCTCGAAAGCGTAAGCACTGCTCAAAATTGGGGTCGCTATAGCTTCGTGGGCGCCTTTCCAGAGTTTTGTTTGCGCGCCATGCAATCCACACTCGAGCGCGTGACCTCCACCGGGGTGGAGCGCATACAAACCGACAACCCATGGGAGGCCTTACGCACCGAGCTTGCCCGCCACAAAACAGCGCCCGTCTTTGGAGTGCCGCGCTTCGCCGGTGGCGCTGTGGGTTATGTCGGCTACGACGCCGTACATCGCTTTGAACCCACGGTAAAACCTAAAGCGCCCTCCGGCACTTACGAATACTCCTTCGCTTTTGGTGGTGCGTTGCTTGCCTTTGACAATCAAAAGCAAACCCTTAAGGCCATCAGCCTTGCCATGCTTAGCGACGGGCAACCCACAAAAGAAGCGTACGCCTGTGCCACTCAACGACTCGAACGCATGCTCGATAAACTGACTCACCCACCTACACTGGGCACCTTGGCACTTGCTCAACAAGATACACCTTTGCCGTTATTTCGGTCGAACCAAACACGCGAGCAGTATGAAAACGCGGTTCGGCAGGCGCAAACCTTTATTCGTGCGGGCGATATTTTTCAAGTGGTCTTGTCACAACAGTTTCAGCTGCCAGCCGAACAAGTCGATCCGATCAACATCTATCGTGCGATGCGCGTCATCAACCCTTCGCCCTACATGTACTATCTTGATTTTCCCGAAGCAGCCATTGCGGGCGCAAGCCCCGAAACACTTGTGCGAGTCGAAGACCAAGAAATCGAAGTACGGCCCATCGCCGGAACACGACCACGCGGCTCAACCCCAAACGCAGATCAGGCACTTGAGCGTGAATTGTTGGCCGACGGCAAAGAAGTCGCCGAGCACGTCATGCTGGTCGACCTGGCGCGTAACGATGTCGGGCGGGTGAGTCAGCCCGGCAGCGTGCGCATCGACGAAAAAATGAGCGTCGAGCGATATTCTCACGTGATGCACATGACATCCTCTGTAAAAGGACTGCTCGGCGACGAACACGACTCAATCGACGTGATTCGTGCAACACTACCGGCGGGCACACTTTCAGGCGCTCCCAAAGTTCGAGCGCTTCAAATCATTGACGCGCTCGAACCCACTCCCAGGGGCGTTTATGGTGGCGCAGTAGGATACATTGGATTTGACGGAAACATGGACCTTGCCATTGCGATCCGCACTGTTGTAAAGCAGGGCGACACCTTATGGGTGCAAGCAGGCGCAGGCATCGTCGAGCAGAGTGTCGCCGCCAATGAGTACGACGAGTCGATGAACAAAGCAAAAGCTGCCATGACAGCCATTGCTGCTGCACGCGCGCTGACCTAGTTACCTTCCGCGCGCGAAAACTTTGCGCAAACGGCCTTATGCACCTCACTAATTTGAGAGCAGCTCGCACGCCTTGTTACCATCATGCACCGTTCAACAACAAGGAAGGACAGTGCAATGACCAAGTTAACCAAGGCCGCCATCGTTTTATCCATGCTATTTGCAGCATGCGGCGACGACAGCTCACCGAAGGGCACTACCGATGCAGGTAAAGATGCCAGTGCTTCAAACAACTCAAATGTGATCACCAATACCTTGACGATCACCGAAGCCAACACAGCTAGCAACAATGCGACGTATGCAGTGAGCAAAACTGCGATGACGAAAGATGGTGAGCTCTACCGCCTTTGTGTGCGCGCTACCCATGATGCCACCACGCTTGATTTAGAAATCTACCTAAAAAGCGTAGCCGGAGGCATTTCCCAAGTCTCCATGTTTGGTCCTGAGCTCGCAGGATGCACGGACCCTGCGAGTGGTGACACCCCCCTATGTACGGGAGTAACATTGGATGTTTCGGCCAAGAGCATCGTTTTCGCGTTAACCGAACTGAAAGCATTCAGCGCTCAAGACCCAGACAAGGCGACTTTGTCCGGAAGTCTCAACTACATCGAGATGCTTGACAAAGCCACCTGCGGCGCTGCATTCGGCGATGTAGGATAGCCACTCAATTAGCAGTGTGTTGTCTGGCGCGGCGTCAAAAAGGCGTCGACGTGCCTCCCTAGACGCCGCGTCAGCAACTCTTAGGTATGCGTTTTTAGCTTTGCCTGCGCTGCGCTCAGCACAGCGCCCACTTCGGTTTGAATCGCGTCGCGCGCTTGGGGCGAAGTGGCTTCAAACCGCGTCACAAGCACGGCTTGTGTATTAGAGGCGCGGACCAATCCCCAACCATCTTTAAACTTAATGCGCGCACCATCGATCTCAAGCACTTCATGTGTTTTACGGAAGTGTTCCGCCACCGCACTGACAAGCGGAAACTTATCCTGCTCTTTGCAATCAACACGCAGTTCAGCGGTTGCGTACGTCACCGGCACATCTGCCAAAAGCGTGACCAAATCAGTACCCGACTGCGAGACGATTTCGAGCAAGCGCAGTGCGGCGTAAAGCGCGTCGTCGTAGCCAAAATAGCGATCTGCAAAAAAGATATGGCCGCTCATCTCGCCTGCCAAGGCCGCGTGCTCTTCTTTCATCTTCTTCTTAATCAGTGAATGCCCTGTCTTCCAAATGATGGGCCGCCCTCCGTGCTTCGCAATATCATCATAAAGTGTTTGCGAACACTTCACCTCGCCGATAATCGCTGCACCGGGCTTCTGCGCCAACACATCGCGCGCAAACAAGATCATTAACTTGTCGCCCCACAAGATGTCGCCTTTGTGATCGATCACACCCAACCGATCGCCATCACCATCGAACGCGATGCCAAGCGCACACTGATGCTCGCTCACTGTTTTGCGAAGAAGCTCAAGGTTTTCTGGTTGGGTAGGGTCTGGATGATGCACAGGAAAGTGTCCATCCATTTCACACAAAAGTTCAATCGCATCGATGCCAAGCGCCCTCATTACCGCAACGGCGGTGGGCCCCATTGCACCGCTACCTGCGTCAATGGCAATACGAATATTGGCCGCAATCGGACGCACATTACTCTTAATGTAATCGACGTAACTTGCAAGTAACTCAAGCGTACGCGCAGGATAAGTTGGCCCCGCATAAATTGGAGGCTCCAAAGCAAGCGCGCGGATTTCTTTAATATCGTCGCCAAAAAGCGTGTCCTTGCCGCACATGAGCTTCAGACCATTGTCTTCGGGTGGGTTGTGGCTTCCCGTAATTTGAATCACACCTTCCAGGTGATGCTGATGCACGGAAAAATAGGCCAGTGGCGTCGGAATCACACCAAGGTCCACCACTTCAATTCCACCCGCGGTCAGTTGCGCCGATAGCACCTCGAAGATCCGCGGTGAGCTCAAGCGACAGTCACGACCAACACCAATGCTACGCTTTTCGCGCTTGCGATAAAACGCAGCCAAGGCTTGACCCAAACGTTCTACAACGGCCGGCCCCAGGTCGCGTTCCGCGTGGCCTCGAATATCGTATTCTCGAAAAATGTTTGTATTGATCATGTCTTTTCTTTCAACAGTGGGTCGGCTGATTGTGCCTTCAAGGCATCGACCACTTTACGAATCTCTTGCGCACGCTCAAGTGGCATCACCAGGAGGCCTTGAGCGGTATCTACCACGGCAACATTTGATAACCCAACCACCGCCACCGGCCGCGATGTCTCATTGCATATATACGAATTGTGCACATCCACCGTCACAACGTTGCCGCGTTCAAGGTTTCCGAGCTCATTCTTGTCGGCAAGTTCCCAAGCGCTGATCCAGCTGCCCAAATCAGACCACTCAAAGCGCGCAGGCATAACCATCACCGAGTCAAGCTTCTCTACGATGGCATGATCGAACGACATGTTAGGAAGCGCTTCGTAAAGACGTCGCACGTGTTCAGGTTCGCTTACATCCGTGGCAGACAGATACGCGTCAATGGCAGCGCTACTTGTGGGCCAATAACGCCGAAAGGCATCGAGCACTGCATGGGCCGAAAAAACAAACATGCCGCTATTCCACAAGAACCCGCCTTGTTCAACAAACGCTTGCGCGCGTTCAAGGTTAGGCTTTTCGACAAAACGTTGCACGCGGTGCAAGTCGTGCGCACGCTCGATAACCTCGCCCACATGAATATAACCAAACCCAGTATCGGGCCGCGTGGGCTTGATGCCAAAGGTCAAAAAGCCAGCCTTCTGAACAAAACCCGCAGCTAAGCGCATCTGCTCAACATATTGCTGGGGCTGACCAATAAAATGATCCGATGGCACAACGAGCAAAATTGCATCGGGGTCTTCTCGAAAAAGATGCGCAGCCGCCCAAGCGACACAAGGCGCAGTGTTTCTTGCCTCGGGCTCCGCCAGCACGCGCTCAGGTCGCAATGTTTTCGCCTCGGCACAAACCTGTTCTCGCAATGCCTCGGTGGTAACAATCGCGATGCGATCAAGGTCAACAACACCCGTCATTCGTTCAATCGTCTGATTAAGCAGCGAGCTTACACCGCAAAGACTAAGTAACTGTTTGGGTCGCTCAGGCTGAGAGAGAGGCCAAAAACGCGTGCCAGAGCCGCCGGCCATAATGACTGCATAAAGGTGGTTCATAAAGGCCATAAAGGCTTAGTTGCTTCAAAAGGTCGAGGTCCTAAGTCGGAGTCGACGAACCATACGCACTGAGAAACATACACACAAAGCCTATCCAAGCGAGGTAAAAAGCAAATAGCCATACACGCGATTGGCTCAGAATCTGTCGCAAAACATGGAGCGACGCAACTCCAAAGACAAATGCGGCCCCGGCGGCCATCAGGTCGCCCGTTTGTAGCTCGGCGAAACCACCTTTTAATCCCTCGAGCGCCACCGCGCCCGCAATCGCTGGCAGCGATAAAATGAACGAAAATTGAAACGCATGTGCGGGTGAAAGTCCCAAAATCAGCGCGCTCGCAATCGTCATGCCGCTACGACTCACACCCGGAAGCACCGCCAAACCCTGAGCGACACCGATCACGGCCGCCTGCCACAGCCCGGGAAAACGCAATGTACCCATTGCCCCGCGCGTTGAAAAGAGTGCGCCCGCACTTACCAGAAAGCCCACACCGACCACGACCATATTACGAGAAAGGTGCTCGACAAAAGGCTCGAGTCCGATCCCGATGATGGCCGTGGGCACACACGCCACAGTAAAACTTTTGAGCGCTTGTAAGTCGCCACCCATGGTCTCGTGCCAAAGCTGCCCAATCTCGCGCCGAAGCACCACCACAGTGGCAGCAAGCGTCGCCGCATGCAAAATCACCACGCGCCCAAGCGTCATGTTCAAATTAGGAAGCAAAAACTGAAGCAACGCCAAATGCCCATCGCTCGAGATCGGTAGAAACTCAGTGATGCCTTGTGCGATGCCCGCAAGCAGAAGCTCGATCGAATGCATAAAACCAAAAACTCGAAATTTAGAACGCCGAATTGAGTGCCGCGGTCACCAAAAAACTTTGCCGATTGGGAACGCTGGCAGCCCCATAGTGAAAATCTTTGAAGTCGTATAGCACAAGATCAGCCTTAAGAACCAATGCAAAACTATGAAACATG
>JBGAKI010000082.1:0-12119 GCA_044224525.1 Polyangiales bacterium
GAGTGAGTATTGATATTGCCATTGCGGGCTCAGGCAACGTTGTAGGCTTGAGTGTGCGCGACGGTAGCCCTGAGTTTCGAAAATGCGTCGCGGGCCATCTTAAACAGATTCACTTTCCGCGTTTTTCGGCACCGCGCATGGCGACGCGTTATGCATTTGAAGTGGGTGGCTAGACAACCCTGGTTTTGCTGCGCCAGTTCTAATACGCGAGTTCTAGTACGCTAGTTGCTTGAAGCGTCGCTTGGGTATGTGGTGCCGCCGTCGCTTGGCGCCCCAGGGCTGCCGGTCAACATCGAGCTACATTTGTAGTCGGCGCAGATAAGCCCCGCGGCGCATTCCTCGGCACGCAAACAGGCTTGGCCAAGACCGCGATTACTAACATCGTCGCCACAACTTGCAAGAAAGAGCACGAGGCTGCATGTTGCGCTAAGCGCACAAAAGATCGAATGGGTGCGTTTCATCACGATGGTTGTCTATTCTAACTTGAGAAGCGCTTGACCTTCGTCGACGGCCTGCCCTTCTTGACAGCTAATGCTTGCGACTTTGCCAGCAGAAGGGGCCTCGACCGGCAATTCCATTTTCATTGACTCTAAGATCACCACGACCTGACCTGCATCCACTTGCTGGCCTTCTTTGACTTCAATTTTCCAGACTGTACCGGTGATAGGCGATTGAACCGTTGCACTCATGTGTTGACCTCGTTAACCCGTTCATGCGCTTGTTTTGAGCTTGATTTGCCTAGGCAAGCGTTCGGTAACATAGTACGTTTATTTCGCAAATGGCAGTAAATTACAAGCGAAATCGCTGGTGGTGTGGTGGCTTTTGTGCGCTCGTATGGTGTGCATCAGGGTGCGGTCCGCGCGACGTCACGCCGCGACACGGCTATATGATCGAGCTTGGAGCGCCATCCACTCGGCACGTACCGCCAAGCAGTGCCCGCCAAGCCGGTTCAGTCGATCGCGACGAAAAGTTACTATACGCCGGTGCGCAGCGAGAGGTGACCCATCATCAACCACCCGCCGGGACGCCTGCGCACGAGCAAACTCAGTGTAGCCATGCGCCGCCGACCGATCCGCAAAGTCATGTTGTGCGAACACTTTATGGTAAGGCGAGTTTTTATCATGATTCGCTTGCAGGTAATAAAACTGCCAATGGTGAAATCTATCAACCGTGTTTATTTACTGCTGCGCATCGGCAGCTTGCGTTGGGCACATGGGTGCGGGTCGTGCGCGTCGACACGGGTCAAAGCGTGGTGGTGCGTGTCAACGATCGTGGACCCTTTGGCCATCGCGAGCGTATCGTCGACTTGTCGTTGGCGGCTGCCGAAGCGCTCAACATGGTTCATGCCGGCGTGGTCGACGTGCGTGTCGAGGTGCTGGCACGCGGCCCTGTGACCACATTCTAGCCTATCGTGCCTACGTGGCGTTACGGGGCACCCATCCGCTCGAATGCCGCGTGGTGATGGCTTGACGCGCGAGCACGTCGGCCCGTTCGTTTTTTTCGATGCCCGCATGACCGGGCACGTATTTTAACGACACCTTTTGCACCGCACGAAGGGCTTTGCGGATCGTTTCAATAAGCACCTGATTGGCCTTGGCTTTCCAACCTTGGGTCAACACGCCGATGGCGTACTTGCTGTCGGTATGCACCAAGACAGGTGCTTGCTTGTCCGCGCTATATTCAAGCACGCGCAAAATCGCAGTAAGTTCTGCGATGTTATTGGTGGCCTCCCCCAGGTATTCAGAGAGTTCAAACTGGTGCGCACCGTGGGATAAGACGACGCCCAAACCTGCTGGCCCTGGATTTCCGCTGCAGGCGCCATCCGTGTAAGCTTCAATGAGCGAGCGATTTGTGCCATCTTCGATAAAGGAAAGTTGCATGCGAATGTTTCAGCATCGCTATACCCTAAGGTTTGTCAATCGACAACAAAGCAGTGTATTCTAAGACGGTTTGGGTCTTGTATGCCAAGAGAAAGAGGCCATCGATGCTACGCGTAGAATTCTATATCGGACAACTGGTCAAGCATAACGCCCTTTGTGTTGATCTTATTTCGAATGAAACGGTGTGTTTTCACTTTCGTGAATTGGCCGATCGGCGTTCGCAGCAGCCGATTTCACACGATCAAGTGGTGAAACTTGTTGAAGAAATTGCGCCCACGGATGTGTTGGCGACGATTCATAGCAAGGGTGCAGGTACGTTTGAGTTTCCTGGAGCGCTTGCGCGTGTTCAGCTTGAAGTGGCCGTTGAGTCTGCTGAGCGATGGGTAGTGAAACTGACGCCGGCAGGCCTTCCGACCTCGCGTTCGATGCCTGCGCAAGCAGGTGTGCCAGCGATCGATTTCTCAAGCGCCAAGCTTTCGGCATCCCCGCAATCAATGGTGCCCGAACGCGTGGCCACTGCCAAAGCAGCTTCGCTTAAGCCCTCGGACACGCAGGTCGAGATGGTGCCCGGCGAACCTAAGATTAACTGGTATTTGCGGCGCATGGTGCATCTAGGGGCCAGTGACTTGCACCTGAGCGCCAAAGTGAAACCGATGATGCGCCTGGATGGTGACATGCAACCGCTGGGCGACGATCCGGAGATGCCAAGCGAGGAGCTGCGCAATATTCTTTTGGAGTTTGCACCCGCGCGAAACAAAGAAGAGATCGAGCAGCGTTGGGATACCGACTTCGCGCACACCATTGAAGGGCTTGCGCGTTTCCGCGTGAACTTCTTTGTGGATCGACACGGTATGGGCGCGGTGTTTCGTCAAATCCCATTCAAGATTTTGAGTGCAGAGCAATTGGGTATCCCAAAACAGGTGCTCGATCTATGTTGGCTTTCAAAAGGGTTGGTGCTTGTGACAGGACCCACAGGCAGCGGTAAGTCGACCACCCTTGCAACGTTGATTGACTACATCAATCGTAACCGTAGCGATCATATTATTACAATCGAAGATCCGATTGAGTTTGTGCACGATAATAAGAAGTGCCTTGTAAACCAGCGCGAGGTTAACTCGCATACGCAAGGGTTTAAGAATGCGTTGCGCGCGGCGCTGCGCGAAGATCCTGATATTGTATTGGTAGGTGAGCTACGTGATCTTGAAACCATTGCGATTGCCATCGAAACAGCGGAAACGGGCCATTTGGTCTTTGGTACGTTGCACACGAGCACGGCGCCAAGCACCATCGATCGTGTGATCGATCAATTTCCTGCTGATCGACAAGAACAGATCCGCGTGATGTTGTCAGAATCGCTTAAGGGTGTGATCGCTCAAGTGCTTTGTAAAAAGAAGAGCGGTGGGCGCCAAGCGTCGTACGAGATTTTGATAGGCACGTCGGCGGTGTCCAATCTTATTCGCGAAGGCAAAACATTCCAGCTCATGAGTGTGATGCAAACGGGTAAAAATCTAGGGATGCAATCGATGAACGAGGGCTTGATGAACCTGGTTAAGTCTGGGCAAGTCGACGCCAAAGAAGCCTACGTGAAAGCCGTCGACAAACAAGGCATCAAGGCCATGTTTCAGCAGGCAAACATCGCGCTTGATCTGAGCGACGCTTAAAGGGAGGTTTGGGCTGCATCAAGTATTGCGTCGACGTGTTCGCGAACATGCAGCATGTCGGCTTCTGCCTTTAACAATACACCCAGGGTTTGTTCAATGGTGCTTTGATCGAGCGCCTGGGCATGCAAGACGACCAAACTGCGTGCCCATTCAAGCGTTTCGGCGACGCCAGGTTTCTTTTGTACGTCCATTTGCCGTATGCGATTGACCGCGTGGACAAGCTGTTGACTAAAGGCGGTACCGATGGCGGGGATCTGTGCACGAATGATCGCCGCTTCTTCGGAGGGCAAAGGATAACCTACCATGGCAAACAAACACCGGCGACGCAGCGCGTCGCTCAGTTCGCGTGATGCGTTGCTTGTTAAGATGACGAGAGGCTCCGATTGCGCGTGCAGTGTGCCGAGTTCAGGAATGGTGACCTGCTTTTCGCCCAATAACTCAAGCAGTAAAGCTTCTAGTTCGGGCTCCGCGCGATCAATTTCATCGATCAGTAATACCACAGGTTTGGCGCTGCGAATCGCGCGTAAAAGCGGCCGCTCGATGAGATACGCTTGCGAGTAAAGTTCGTTCAAACGTTGCGCGCTCTTTTTGCCTTCGAGCAACTGCAGCGAGAGCAGTTGCTTTTGGTAGGCCCAGTCGTAAAGCGCATGGCTTTCATCGATGCCCTCGTAACACTGCAAGCGAATCAGCTCGCGCTTAAGTAAACGTGCGAGCGTTTTGGCCACCTCGGTTTTGCCAACGCCGGATGGACCTTCAAGCAAAAGGGGTTTGCGTAGTTGCAGGGCAAGAAAAACGGCCGTCGAGAGCATGTCGCTTGCAATGTAGTGCTGAGAATACAAGGCTTCTTGCACATGCTTACTGCTGTCGAAAGACACCGCGGCAGGCGATGTTTTAGGTGTTTTTGGGCTGCGCGCCATGGCAGCTCTTATTCTAACACCAACTGGCAAAGCGCCGCGATATCTTCGGGTTCGGCTTCTTTGCTGCAGCGATACCAGTTGCTAGCCGCGACGGAGGCACCTGCCAAAATGGTGTCATCGTTGGGGTCACCCCATAAGATGACCACTGAACCGCCGGGTAAATCAGCCGCCAGGGTGGTGAGTGTGGTGAACTGAATGGTGGGCGCACTAAAGTCGACAATAAGCAGGACCGGGCCGCGTTCGATGAAGTCGACCAAAGACAATAAATCGATCACCGCATGCACTTTACGCGCCTTACCGACGCGTGCCTCAACGCGCGCAATACGCTGACCATCTGAGGACGCGATGACCACTACGCCGATTTTGGCAAAGGGCGGTGGACGCGTCGAGAGCAACTCGCGCAACTCTTGCGATGTATATGCTTTAAGCCCTTTATAAGACCCTTTGGCTTTGCGCCGCCTGCGCACCGCGGTGTCCTCCTCGGGATGTGCGAGCGAGCAATATGGCATCAGTTCGGCTGTCACCGCGCTGGACACGTCACATCCGACCGATTGCTCGATTACCAGGCGCAGGGCTTGAATAAAAACTTGAAGCTTTGCACCGTCTTCGGGGATTTTATCGCAGCGCGAACGCATCAAAGCGTCATTGACCACCTTGTGTTGCATCGGCACACTGAGATAAGATGCTAGGCTTTCGCGGAGCACAGCATGAAACGACCGTTTTTTTTCCGGCGGCGGAAGCGATGTGAGCCGCGTCATATAGTTCTATTATACACGACACTAGGGTAAACCCATAGCGTCAAACGAGTTGTAATTATTGATTGCTTTCATATGGTTAACGTGCAAATCACAGGCGGCATCGACGAAAATGGTCTCGGGCCACGATTGGGTCCCCTGGTGATTACAGGCGTGCTGCTAGAACAGATCGAACGCAGCGACTTAGAATGGATGCGTATGCTGCGACGTGTTGGTTTTGACGACAGTAAGCGTGTGGCATCGTTTGGCCATATGGCCCACACGGAAAGTCGGGCGCTGGCGTTAATCGAGCGTGCGTTTGGCGTGGCTCCTGACGACTATCATACGTTGCTCAAAGTATTATGTCCTGAGGAACAAGCGCGTTTGACGGCATTGTGCCCAAACAACGATAAGGCACAATGCTGGGGGCATAATCTTAAATTGCCTGCGTTTGGTGGCAAGGCCGATGATGCGCATGAGGCACTTGATGTGCTGGCAGCGCAAGGGTTACGCATCAAACACGCGCGTAGTGTCATGGTGTGTGCGCGCATCATCAACAACGCCAAAGATCTGGCTCAATCGCGTTTTTCGCTTGAACTCGATGAAGTGGTGCGTTTAATCAGGGAACTGAACCGATGGCGGCCCAGCTCGATCGTTTGTGGGCAAATTGGTGGTATACGCGATTATCTCTCGCGCATCGGTGATGCGCTCTCGCTTTGGGCGTTGCCCTTGGCGAGCAAAGATGAGTTCGTCAAAGATCAACGCTTTCAGATGGGCAAAGTTGGCACGTTGCAGTTTGCGATCGATGCGGACGCGCGCTTTGCTGCCGTGGCCATTGCGTCGATGATCGGCAAATACCTGCGCGAACTTGCCATGCGAGTACAGTATGCGTTTTATCAAAAGCACGATGCCGGGTTTGAACAGGTTAGCGGTTATCACGACCCAAAGACCCGGCGTTTTATCGACGCAAGCCAACTTCTGCGTAAGCGACTTGGTCTCGACGAACGTTGCTTTCAGCGCTAAAACACGCACCAACGCTCATGGATCCCACGCTTACGCTCGCGCAGTCTAAAGTTGGCACTTTGGTGCGCATTCGCACTGTCGACGGCGCTCGCCGCATTCGTCAGCGTTTGATGGAAATGGGCTTGGTACCCAACACATGTGTCCAGGTGGTCGGACGCGCGCCTTGGGGCGATCCGATGCGCATTCGCATGCGTAACTACGAACTTTCGTTACGACACAGTGAAGCGTCTATGGTACACGTAGAACTCGTTCAACATGCAAACTGACGCCATTCGCATTTCTGATTTCCCGGTGTCGATGAGCGACGCGGTGCCCCGGCGCACGAAAAGGGTTGTGCTCGCGGGTAATCCCAATGTGGGTAAAACCACCCTTTTTAATCGTCTGACTGGCTCGCGACTCAAAGTAGCGAATTATCCGGGTTCAACCGTTGAGCAACATATCGGCGAGCTCAAGTTGCCCAAAGGAGAAGAAGTCGAGCTCATCGATTTGCCGGGCACCTACAGTCTTTGCGCGCACGCGCCCGATGAACAAGTCGCGGTGGACGTGTTGCTGCCTTGGAAAGGCCGCACGCCTGATTTGGTTGTTGTGGTGGTGGATGCAACAGCGCTTGAACGTAACCTGTACCTTGCAAGTCAGATCATTGAGTCGGGCATCGCGACCGTCATCGCAATCAACATGATGGATCAACTGGCCAGGGTCGGTTTGGATTTACGTCTGGATATGCTCAGTCAGTTGATCGGTGCTCCGGTTGTGCCGATTGTGGCCAATCGCGACAAAGGGTTTCATGAGCTTTTGCGCACCATCGAAGAACATATGTTTACGCCGCTTGCCGAACACAAGCTGGTATTTGAAACCCAGCATCCGCTTGAGCGGTCGCTCAATGAACTTGAGGAAATGATCGCGCAGATCAATCCGCGATTGAGCCCTTCAGGGTGTCGCGCACGTGCGCTTTGGGCCTTGCTTTCAATTGGAGACGACGAACTGACGAGTGTGCCAAATGAGTTGCGCGAGAAGGTGCAGACACTTAGTGCTGCATTGGCGCAACAATTTGGTGACGTGGATCAGCTTATTATTACCCATCGTTACAACCATATCGAGCGTATCCTTGCGCAGGCCACACCGAGCCCTTCGCAACGCCCCGTTATTCACACGAGCATCACTCAACGTCTTGATCGCGTCCTCACCCACCCTTTGTACGGGAGCATGATTTTTATCGTGGTGATGATGTGTCTATTTGAAGCACTTTTTAGTGGTGCGGAACCGATCATGAATTGGATTGAACTGGGGGTGTCGTGGACTCAAGGATTGCTGACGCAGTTTTTGCCCAAAGGGCCCCTGCGCGACTTGGTGACGTCGGGCATCGTGGCAGGTGTGGGCAATGTGTTGGTGTTTGCGCCGCAGATTACTGTGCTGGTCGGCGCCAATGCCATTCTTGAAGATGTCGGTTACCTCAGTCGCGTTGCATTTTTGATTGATCGCTTAATGAAAAGCATTGGTCTTAATGGGCGCGCATTTATTCCCCTACTATCGGGTTATGCGTGTGCGATTCCCGCGATTACCGCAACGCGCACCATCGAAAACCGCCGCGATCGTTTGATTACAATGCTTGCCTTGCCCTGGGCCAGCTGTAGCGCGCGGTTGCCAGTGTACGCATTGATTATCGCCACAGTGTTTAGCGGGCGGCATAAGCTTTTTGGTATCTTGGCTCCAGGCAGCCTCATGCTCGCGCTGATGTACCTGGCGTCGCTCGTGATGATGCTTTTGGCGGCAACGGTGCTTCGACGCACCGTGCTAAAAGGGCCGCGGCCAACATTTTTACTGGAACTGCCACCCTATCGTCGTCCGTCGTTTCGTAATGTCAGCACCGCTATCTTGCAACGCTTGAAGAGCTTTTTTGTCGAAGCAGGCACGGTTGTGGTCGCGTTGACCGTCATCCTGTGGTCGGTGTTGTCGTTTCCGCGCAGCGACGAACGCATTGAACACTATGATCAGTTGCGCGATGACGTGGTGCATGCACAGCTCGGGGCAGACGAAAAAGCCGCTCGTCTCACTCAGCTTGATTTGCAAGAGAAGAGCGAACAGATACGGTTTAGTTTTGGTGGGCGCGTGGGCCATTGGGTCGAACCCGTTTTAGAGCCGCTCGGGTTCGACTGGAAGATTGGCGTAGGCATCTTGGGTTCATTTGCGGCGCGCGAAGTGTTTATCTCGACACTGGCAGTGGTGCACGGCGTAGCGGACGATGACACGCATATTACGTCGCTACGCGACAAGCTGCGACGCGAGCGCAAGCCGGATGGATCGCCGCGGTACACGCCCCTTGCCGGCGTATCGCTGATGGTGTTTTTTTTACTCGCGTGTCAGTGCATGGGCACACTTGCCGTGGTGAGACGCGAATCGGGTAGTTGGAAATGGCCGCTGTTCATGTTTAGTTACATGACGTTGATTGCATACCTGGCCTCGCTATGCATTTATCAAGGCGGGGTTTGGCTTGGGATTGGTTTGTCATGATTTGGCAAGTAGCACTAATCGTGCTTATCAACCTGCTGGCAGCTGGATATATCTATCAGCGCTTTACACGTAAACCGTCCCGTCGACCCTCGGGCAAACCCGACGTTTCGGTAGATCGGCTGACGCGTAATAAATAGTTAGGACCCTTCGAGAGGCGTTGCTCAATCCGTTTATGTGTAGACAGCACGGTTTAGCCTGCTCGGTCGTAGGTTTTGCTGTCGATGAAAAGTTTGACGAGTTCGCTGTTGACACGTTGGCGTGAAGCCTCCTGTTCGAGGATTTCAAGCGCGTGGCTTTGTGCGTAGGCTTTTTTGTAAGGTCGGTCGCGGGCGGTCAGCGCATCGTAGATGTCGGCAACTGTGAGGATTTGGGTTTCCATCGAGATGTCGCCTGCCTTTAGACCGCGCGGATAACCGCTGCCATCGAGCAACTCATGGTGTGCGCCGGCAATTTGCGGCACGCGCGCAAACGCACGGCTCCAGGGGATCTTGCTAAGAAAATCGATCGTATGCACAACGTGCGAACGCACTTCGGCAAGTTCCTGATCGGCAAGCGAACCTCGACTAATCTTAAGTGCGTCGAACTCGTCTTTACGCAGCAAGGGCGAGGGCTGGCCCAGGATGTCAATGAAGGCGAGTTTTTCCGCATTAACGAGCTCTTGCAGCGTTTTGTCGTCAAGACCCTTTTCGCTTGGCTCAACCGCGTTTTCAACCGCCTTCCAGGCGCGCCTAAGTTGCCCTACCCGCTGCGCAAGTTCGTTGTCGAGCGCATCAAAACCGTCAAAACCCTTGCCGTCTTCGACACGTTGCAGCTTGCGATTGAGTATCTCCGACTCGACCGAGCGTTGGGCAAACTCGAAACGCAGCTTGATTAAATCGAGTTGCTCGGGATAGAGCTTCTTGGCCTTGACCAACACACGTTCACGTACGCCTATTTTTCCAACGTCGTGCAAAATGGCGGCGTATTCAAGCTCTTTGAGATCCTTGGGTGTAAAACGAACCTCATCGAGTATGCCACGCGAGCAGTCATGTGTGCTTTGCGCAAGGGCCAGGCTCAGGGTTTTGACCCTGCGCGAATGCCCACTGGTGGTGGGGTCACGCTGTTCGATGGCATGCACACTTGCGTCGACGAAACCTTCAAAAATTGAGCGAATTTCGTCGTATAAAAGTGCGTTCTCCAGCGAAACGGCGGCTTGCCCAACCAGGGTCACAAGCACGTCTTCGTCGGCTTTGCTAAAAGGCACAACGTCGCGTTCCGAGTCTTCGCGCGAACGCAGCCGAGCCTGTGGGCTGCGTTTGCGGTTGATGAGCTGGATAACGCCAATGGCGCTGCCGTCGGAGCCATACATGGGGATGGCAACCGTTGAGCGGGTGAAATAGCCAACGCGCTGATCGAAGCTCGAGTCAAAGCGCAACGCGTCGCTTGAAGCAAGTTTGTAGACGTCGGCGATATTGACAAGTTTGCCTGTGGCTACCGCTGAACCCGCGATCGACGTTGTCGAGATGGGCATGGTGAACTCTTGCATCGAGAAGGTGCAACTGTCGTTTTGCGATATTTTGAAGCGCAAACGCTGCGGGTGTTCGACTGTTGCGGGTTCAACGATATACAGGCTTCCAGCGTCTGCCATCGTGAGATCACGGCATTTTTTTAAGATGAGATCCAAAAGCACGTTAACATCGCGCTCTTGCCCGAGCGCGCGGCCAATTTCGAGGATCTCTCGCAAGATGTATTCGCTATGGGTTTCTGGTCGTTCGCTCACGTCGCGTTCCTGGTTCGTTTGAGGGGTTATCTCTTTTTTGCAACTGCCCACAACGCGTCTTGTTCACCAATGCTTAGATCGGCAAAAGACTGCTTTTTTTCTTCAAGCGTCGACACGCAGTGATTGACTCGATTCACAAAGCGCAAGGCCGAGCCGCGTAAGGCGGCTTCGGGATCGATCTCGCGTCGGCGAGCCAGGTTAACAAGTGAAAACAGGGCGTCCCCGAGCTCATGTTCGATGGCCTGGGCATCGCCAGATTCTAGGCTTTGTAGGAGTTCTTCGTGCTCTTCATTCACTGCGTTAATCACGTCGGTGTCACTACGAAATTCGAACCCCATGCGCGCTGCCTTTTCGCCGAGTCGCAGCGCACGCAACAACGCGGGCATCGAGGGTGGCACACGTTCGTCCCATCGTTTTTCGGGCTTTTCTTGTTTTTTAATCGCTTCCCACTGCGTCCATACCTCGGCGGTCGAGATCGACGGATCGGCGTTGTCGGCAAAAACATGTGGATGGCGGCGGATGAGCTTATCGCAAAGCGTCGCGATGACTTGTTCGAAAGTGAAGAGTCCCTGACTTTCGGCAAGTTCACTTTGGAAAACGACCTGCAACAGAAGGTCGCCAAGTTCTTCTTTGAGCTCATCCCACGCTTTGCGATCGATGGCATCGACAACTTCGTGCGCTTCTTCGAGGGCGTAGCTACGCAGCGACTCCAGCGTTTGCTCTTTGTCCCATGGGCAACCCTGAGGCCCAAGCAGTGTCTTCATTACCTCGCGCAGACGCGCCATGCTGCCAGATGGATGTGTCATTTTGTGCTACTCTGCTATGTTCTGTGAGGATTCGCAATGGGTATCGCAGAGTTGCCAGAACAGCCGATCGTAGCGGCCACGCTCGCACGCGCAGTACGCGAGGCGCGTGTGGCGTCGGCTTATCTTTTTGAGGGGGCTGACGACGCGCCACAGCAGCTCGCCGCGATCGCGCTTGCACAGGCGCTCAACTGTCTGACCGCACCAGGGAATGGCTGCGGCGAGTGCAGCATCTGTATGCGCATTGCCAAACGCGAACATCCAGATGTGCGTTTCTTTCAGCCGCGCGATAAAGGCAACCGTAATATTCCGGTTGAGCAGATTCGAGAAGAACTGCTGCCTTTTACGCGGTTTGCGCCCTTTGAGGGTCGGCATGCGCTGGTGGTGTTTGAACAAGCGGAGCTGTGTTTTCCGCGCGCGCAAGCTGAATCGGCAAATGCATTGCTTAAAACCTTAGAAGAGCCACGCGCGAACTTGCATTTTGTGCTGCTGACGGCTCGACCGAAAATGTTGCCCACGACGATTCGTTCACGTTGCCAACGGGTTGTATTTCGACACCATGGTGGCGTTTCGCAGATCGTCGACGAAGCGTTATTGGACGAGTCCAAACGTTTGGACGTTGCGCTTGATCACGCATCGCTTGGCGAACGCATCGAACTGGCCGAGAAGCTGACCAAACGCGAGGATCTTGCCGCGCTGTTACATGCGTGGTCGCTTGTTTGTCGGGACACGGCGCTTGGCGCCGAGCACAATCAGATGATTGAAAGGCACCAGGTTCTAGGCGCCGAGCGCGCGGCATTTCGCGCCAGAGAGCTCTTGAAAACGCTGACGCAG
>JBGAKI010000083.1:0-11998 GCA_044224525.1 Polyangiales bacterium
AGTCGGTTGAGTGGCTTGTAGGTATGGTTGACAACGAGTTGCGTGTTACTGCGCGGCCTACCAAGGTGGGTGATTATGCCGATTGCAATACTGCCGTTGATCGAATGGAGAAGCTCTTGCGAGGTGAGTTGAGTCCGGGTGGACGAACACCGCGGATGGTGGAAGCGTTCAATGATTTACGCGGCGATGGTCCTCTAGGGAGCAAAGCGATCTGTTATTCTGGGGGTAACGCAGGGGCATCCAGTGTCGAATGTCGTGTGACTACCGAAAAATTGCCTCTTAAATAGTGGTCCAGTGACGCCATAGGCGTATTTGTCCGCGGGGTTGCATCAATTGTGTTATTTTAAGAAACGCGATAGTGTACAGCCCGTTAGCCCTCATTGTAGCCCATGACCGCTCAAAACCTTGATGTGCGCTTGCTGCGTTTTCGCGCACAAAAACCCAACGAAGCGTTGCCTGAAGACGAGAGTCTTTCTTTGGCGCGTGATCTGTTGGATGCGCAGCGCTTTCGTGATGCGATCGAGGTGCTGCAGCGTTTGCGCGACAACGCGAACTTTAGTTCCAATCGCGAGCTGATGCTCGCGCAGGCTTATTTGCGTGAGGGCATGTTTGTCGAGGCGCAAGAAATTGTGACCTATCTGATTAAGGTGATGCCTGATGACGCCGAGCCCCTTGTGCTGCTCGGGGATGTGCTGCTTAAGCGTGGGGATCCGGGGCGTGCGCTGAAGGCATTTGAAAAGGCGATTGCACGCTCGGCCAATGCGGCTGAGCTCGAGTCGCGCATCGCCAAGGCCAAACGGTTGGCCAAGATCGCCGATAACGCCGCGCCTCCAGAAAAGCCTTTGCTAAGACCTGGGGCCATCGGCGCTAAACCCAACGTCCTCAAACCCGCAGGTGCGGGTAAGCCTGATGCGTTTCGCCCCGCGGCTGCCAAGGCGCCCGAAGCAAAGTCGAGCGACGTGAAGACAGGCGAAACAAATCTGCCTAACAAGCCCGGCGAGATCAAAGCGCCTGCGTTTCGCCCCGCGGCTAAACTTGGTAGCGACGCACCGGGTGATGCAGCCGCTCGCGGTTGGGTGCAGATGCCCAAAGCAGTTGAAAGTGATCGCGAGCGTTCGCGGCCACCGGGTGCACCGGGCGTGGCGGCAGCTTCAAGCAAGGATCAGTTGAGCGATGTGCCGCCTACGCGTGAGGTGATCATGCCCGAGCTTGCGAGCGCCGGGCCGCGCGTAAAAACCTCGCCGGGTGTGTCGAACAAGCGCGAAACGCAAGACACCTTTGGTGATCTTGAGGGTGCGCCAACGCAGGTTCGAGCGCTTGAAGGGCCGTTAACGCGTTCGGCCAAACGCACTGACGAAACACGATCATTTTTGGACGAGGCGTCAGAGAAATTTGCTTCGCAAAATATTCCCGCAAGTTTTGCGCTACCCAGCGATTTGCCAACTGAAATGCTCAGTGAGCCGCCCACGGCCGAAACCGTCGTGGACGAAGACCAGGTGCGTTACAATGTTGCCATGAATCAAGTCAACGCGGCCGCGCCTGCGCGCCCGGCCTCGTTTGAGCAGGTTGAATACGCCGCGGCGTTGGTCGAAGAGCGGTCGCCGAAGTTGCGCGACGAAGACACTACCAATCATGTTTGGCTCGATAACCCTAAGCGCGAGACAACCAAGCTGTTTTGGCCGATGGCATTTGTCACGGTACTGGTGCTGGGCGGCATTGGGTATGGTGGATGGTATTGGTGGGATTGGTACCAAACCCGCCATGTGCGTTATCATGCGCTTTTGGCCAGTGCGAACAAGCATTATCTTGTGGGAGGCGCGGATCAATTGACGCTTGCGGAACGTGACGTGGTTAAAGCGCGTAAGCTTAATCCTAAAGATCACGAAGCCGTGGAAGCCTTGTTGCGGGTGCGCTTGCTGCGTTTGCTTGAAGAAGGCGAAAGCAGCGCGCAACCGATTAAGCCGCTTGCGTTTGCACTCGCGCGTTTGGGCGGCAAGACGCACTATAAGAGTTTGAGTGTGGCGCTTGAGGCGCTCAGGCAAGGGCGTGTGGGCACCACGCAGGCGCAGTGTAAACGTGCGCTCAATCAGATGCCGCTTGAGCTTGCGCATTTTTGTGCGCGCATGGCGCAGCTGATGGGTGATGATGAGCTATTCACCGCGCTCAATACACGTTCGCTGCGAGCGACCAAACCGCTCAGTGCGGCGTATCTTGCAAGCGCTGAATATTCTATCGATCACCAACAATATAACCTAGCTCGCGAAGTACTTGGGCAGATCTTACAAGCGTATCCGAACCACCCGCGTGCAACGCGCTGGCTTGAGTTGCTGGCGGTGCTCAAAGGCGAAAGTGTGACTCTGTCTGCCCCAAGCGACAAACTTCGCGGAGTCGATGCTGGGCTCGCATGGGCTGCGTTCTTGAGTCACAACACATCGAATGATCCGGTGGCGTTGCCCAAGGATATCGACATCTTGGTAATGGAGCCTCGGACACTGGCGCGTTTGGCCGATAGCCTGGTGGACGCAGGATATGCACTTGAAGCCAGCAAGCTTGCGGCCAAGGCGTTCAATATGACGCCCGCGAGCCCCGCGTTTCGGTTGCTGCTGGCGCGCGCGTATGTGGCGGCGGGAGCCGACGATCTGGGTCTGAAGATGCTTGCCAATGCTGGGGGTTCTGAGGCGGCCGCGTTGCGTGAGCTTGCCTTTTTGCATCTTGATGATGTGGTGAACCTGAAGCTTGCGGCAGCGGATGCAGAAGGATTCTTGGAAAAAGGAGCCAGCGCCAACGACTTTTTGCGTTCGGTGCACGTGCGCGCATTATTGAAGCTTGGCAATGAGGCGAGCGCCGCACGGATGTTGCAAGTGCTTCATGCACAAAATAAAGAGGGTGCTGCCGATATGAGCCTAAAAGGCTGGCGTCTTTTGGCTGAAGCCGACATGGCCGCCCATAAGAGCGAGTGGGCCCTTGCGAAAAAGCATCTAAGCGAAGCTGCGGACACGAATGTTTGGCGCAGTGAAGTGGCGATGTTGAGCGGTTACGTGAACGAGCAACGTGGTAGCCATGACGAGGCGTTGGTGGACTATCAGCGTGCACTCAAGCATGCGCCGTGGTCGGCCAGCGCTGCGTTGAGCCTTGCCGACGTGCATCAGCGTTTGGGTCATTTTGACGACGCGGAAAAAGCCTATCGTGAAGCCGTACAGCTTGCGACTAAGAACGGTGGTGCGGAAAGCGACTTGGCGATTATGGCGCGTTATCGTTTGGCAGGCGCGTTGATTGCGGTCGGCAAACTGGAAGGGGCAAGCGAGGTGGCCGAGCAGTTTGGTGCAAGCGATGCGCAACAGGCCGCGCATGCGTTGATTAGCTTGCGTGTGGCCGCGCAAGAAGGCGAGCTTGAGCGTCGCTTCAAGGAATCGGCTGATGTGTTACGCAAGGCGAGTTTGCCGAACGACTTAATGATCGACTTGGCCGAGGTGCAAACGGCGGCTGGGCGTCTTGGTGATGCCAAAGACACGCTTGAAAAGGCTGGGTTGCGCACCAAGAACGATCCGCGCTTGTGGATGGGGTTTGCGTTAATCGACATCAAGATGAATAAAGCGAAAGACGCGGTTGAAAAACTTAAGCGCGCACAAAGTGAGCTTAACGATGCGCCGCACCCGGCGTTATGGCAATCGCACCTTGATGTGCTGATCGCACGTGTGCACTTGGGCCAGAAAAAGCCCAAGACCAAAGACGCACTCGAATCGCTGAAACGCGCGATAAGTGCTGCGCAAGTCGACGTTGAAGCGTATTTTTGGCTCGGCGAAGTGCAATCCAAGAGCGATGCACCTGCGGCGCGCGAAGCCTACAAAAAGTACCTTGAGTTAGCGCCTAAAGGCGCGTACGCCGAGCGTGCTAACAAAGCGCTCAAGTAATATTGCGAGTGTTGGTTGTTGGTTCAGCGCATTTCCTCGCGTAAGCAGGGCATGGATTTGTTCCGCTGCTGGTATTGATGCAGCGGTGAGATAAGGCGGCCGCCGGGTTGAGTTAGTCAAAGTCGGCGTAGCGGCGCGCGGCGGGCACGCTGACGATGCGCTTTTCGGGTAGAAGCAGCGCACTGAGTTTGCCGCCGTATACGCAGCCGGTGTCAAGACCGGTCGCAAGCGGGTATTGTTGCAAGCCGCGGCGCGCGTCGTGACCGAAGACCACGTGCTCGGGGCCCTGCCACAGCGACGCCCACGGGACACCTTCGGTGCTACTTTTGAAGGGTTTACCGTTTGACAAAATGCTGCGCATGGTGCGCATCAGTTCAACGTCTTGTTTGGCGAGGGGCACGCCGTTGATCAAGCCTGCGTGCACGATGGCAATATTGTAATCGGACAAAAGAATGCCGTC
The DNA here is from genome assembly GCA_044224525.1 of Polyangiales bacterium. Lineage (GTDB taxonomy): Bacteria > Myxococcota_A > Polyangia > Polyangiales > CBDCBC01 > JBGAKI01. Next base: position 4,372 of record JBGAKI010000083.1, read on the forward strand.
GGGTTGCGCGTGAAACCAGCTCCAGTTGTCGTCGCTTAAGCGGCGAATCTCGATTTGATGAAAGTCACTTAGATCGGGCGTGTCGCCACCGTGCACCACGCCATGATGCCAGCGCAGCCAGCGTGCATCGTGGTTACCGATCACGCTGACCCCTTGGTGCGCTGCGATGAAACTGAGCGTCTCGGCGCTTGCGGGCCCTTTGGCGATGAGGTCTCCGGCCATGATCAGCTGATCGGTGGCCACGTTAAAGTTGATGCTGGCGAGCAGCGCTCTGAGCTCATCAAGACAACCGTGCACGTCGCCGACGATCAGCGTGCGTGTTTTAGCGGGCAGGTTAAGCCAGTTCGGCCAGTTTGGCGTCTTGTTCTGTTCGGGCATGGTGGTGGCCTAAAGCCGAGTTTTTGCGGCCGTAAAAAGCGTATAACAAAAGTCCGAGCGCTGTCCAAACCGAGAATGTGTACCACGCGACGCGGCTTAGCCCGGTCATGATCACGCAACAAACGATGATGCCGGCAAGGGGCACCCAAGGTGCAAAGGGCACTTTGAAACCGCGCTCTAATTCTGGATGAATTTTGCGTAGCGAGATCACGCAGCCGCATACGGCAACGAACGCGCAAAGTGTTCCGATGCTGGTCATTTCGCTGGCGACGCTGATCGGCAAAATGCCGGCACCGGTTGAGATGAGCGCGCTTGTCACCAAGATCGACAAGTGCGGTGTGCGGAAGCGCGGATGTACGCGCGCAATAAAAGCGGGGATCAGGCCATCGCGGCTCATGGCCATGAAGATGCGCGGTAAGCTCATCATCAGCACGACGATCACCGAACCCAAACCAACCACGGCGCCCAGCGTGACAAGCAGATAGCCCCAATGAATGCCGACGCGCTCAAGGGCCAGTGCAACAGGGGCTGGGTGATTGAGCTCGGGATATTTAACGACGCCGGTTAACACCAACGCGACGGTGATGTAGATCAATGTGCAGATACCGAGCGAACCAAGCGTGCCGATCACCAAATCGCGTTGCGGGTTTTTGGCTTCTTCCGAGACCGTGCTCACCGCATCAAAGCCAAGGTAAGCATAAAAGATGGCGCCGGCGCCCATCACCACGCCATACCACCCAAAGGGCATGAAGGGGTTCCAGTTTTCTGAGCGAACGTGTTTTGCGCCCAGCACGACAAAAAGTCCGATCACCACAAGTTTGATCAAGACCAAAATGCCGGCGGCGCGTGCGGATTCTTTTACACCAACGATCAGCACGGCGGTGATGGTGAGCACCAAAAGCACAGCGGGCAAATTAATAACCCCGCCATCCAGTGCGCCGTGCGTGAGGTTGTGCGGCAGAACGATGCCAAAGCCTTTAAGCAGTTTGGCCAAATAACCCGACCAGCCGATGGCAACAGTCAGTGCGCCAACGGCGTATTCGTTGACGAGTGCCCAACCGACAAACCACGCGGCAAACTCGCCAAGCGACACGTAGGCATATGAGTAGGCGCTGCCCGCAGCCGGTAAACACGCGGCCAGCTCGGAATAACAGAGACCCGCTAGACCGCAGCCGAGTCCAGCGAGCATAAACGACAAGATCACCGCGGGGCCAGCTTTGGTGGCCGCGGCGGTGCCGGTGAGCACAAAGATGCCAGCGCCGATCGTACCGGCAACGCCGATAACGATCAGGTCGAATGCAGTGAGCTTTTTGGCGAGTTGGGGTTGGCCATGATGCACTACGGCGAAGTCGATAGGTTTGCGGCGTAACATGAAAAGGATGTGGGTAGTTTGTGACCTGGGTTACGCGCATGTGCAAGGTAGGGTGCACTCAATTCCACGCGTGGCGTCGTCGTAGGGCACGCGTTGTTGGGGTGAGTCGCCCGGTTCCTTTTCATCGTTGATACTATCGCTGAAGCTGCTAGGTTAACGGTTATGAAGATAGCTGGTCGATCGCTTACAGACCGCGTTGCTCGGTGCTTTTCACAATTCGTTGTGATCCTGATGGGGGTAAGCGCCTTGCTTGTGGTTTTTTTTCATGCCCGCGGTCGAGCACAAAATTTGAGTGGTTTTGAGCTTTTTATCACAAGCGCCAACAAACAAACCCGAGATAGACTTGAAAAGCGCGACGGTCGTCGATGGGGTTTGGATGGGTCATGCGTGTTTATTCGCGAAACGCTCGTTAAGCAGACCCATTGTCCTTACTTCGATGATTACTTAAGAAAGATCGATAACAGCCAAACGCCTACGGCATGGTTGGACGACATTGCGCAGGCCTTAAGCGCTCAGGGGCTGAGTGTGTTTCCTGGAGGTGTTCTAATTGCGCCAGGCAAGATCGGCCGAGCGATGTTAAATAGAGAGCACAACATTGTTCCCCTATTTGTTATTAGGGCGACCACGGTTGCAGGCGAACTTTCGATTATGAGCTCGATTGAGGTGGGCAGTTGGCGCGAGTGCAGCCGGTTAAACATTCGTGGGCGGATAAGTTCCTTCGTTTACGGCGCACAAAGCACCGGTGCCATGCATGGGGCTTTGTTGACGAAAGTGTACGACAAGCTGCAGCAGTTTTGCCAAGACCAATATCCGTACAGCGAGCGTAGCGCCACAGAATGTGGCACTTATTCCGATTGAGTGTTAGTTGCCACCCAGAATGCGTTCTGTTAGATGCCACACGTTGATGGCTGCGGTGCGTTCAGCATCAGATGAACTGACTACGGTTAGATTCAGCCAGGCTTGAATGGCAGGTCTTGCGTCGCGAATCGAATTGATCAGATTGGGATCGACGGCAGAACCTGCCAGCTGTTGAAGGCGAACGTTGACGAGATTCTGTGAAACGTTGACAACCCGAGGCACGAACTGTTGACCAAGGATTTGCAGGCGCGAATAGCCCGCCATCACCTCAGGCGTCAACGTTGTGCTGACTTGCGCCAGCGCTGATTGACTTTCTTCAATGACAGTGCGAATCACCGGTATCGAGGCGATGCCTTCGGCGGTAAGTTTGATAAGAACGCTGCTGCCAACATATGCGACAACCGCGTGCACCGCTGCCGCAGCACCCACAACCGCGATCGTCGTTACAACCGTTACTAATACGACACGTTCAATCGATTGGTTTTGATAACATGCAAACGGAGACTTATAGATGTCTTGTCGCGAGCCGTCAGGCAGTGTGACTTGTCCTGCAACCGACGGGTCGCCGGAGGGGTAACACGTGCCCAGCCCGTCGACATATTCCTTTGCATTCGGGTCAGCTTTGAAGCCAGGGTTGTGCGCTGCCGAGTATATGTTGAAGTCAAAGGCGTTGCCGTGGAACACGTAGCTTGTACACTCGGATACGTGATAACACACGGGCGCGTTACTCAAATCGGCAGCATAGAGTTGGTCGTAGCTGAATACACGCGAGGTTTCAAAGTCGCCGCTGCAGTGCAGCTTCCAGATGGGGTTTTCGAGAACGGTGCCTTTGAAGATTTCAAAGAAGTTGGTGCCGTTGATTTGGGCAGTGCCGCAAGGTAAGCCATTGGCTGCGCCCTGATTCTCGTCAAAGTTGTCGGCTTGCACTTCTTTAGTGCATGCGTTTTGCGAAAAGGCAACCGTCGACACAAAAACCGGAAGCATGAGATGTACGCATGCCTTTTTTAGTGTGCGCGTTAAGTTGCTGATTCTTAAATTAAGTGCGTTCATGTCTTCTCCCAAGCTATGCAAGTCGCCACCCGGACTCCGCTAACTGTTTATACGAAGCAAAAGTCGTACCAAGGATTTGTCCGCCGATTCTGTTGTTAATTGAACCCTGCTTTTTCATCGGTTTGCGCAGGCGTAAGCGTGCGTCTGTGATGTTCGCCATCGTTCTGTCACAGAGACAAAACGTTATTGTTGGAAAAGTATGGCGCTTGGAGCATTCCGGGCGGGCGCGTTCAGTCGCTGACGTTTGCGTGCTCCTATGAACGAGTGAAATTATTGACACTATCTGTAGTCTCGTAAAAGCAAATACCATCAAATTGACTTGAAATCTTAGTAATAACGGGGAGCTTAAAATGAAAAATACAATCGCAAACTTGGTTATATTCGCGGCTCTATTCGGTGTGCTTGCTTGCTCAGCAGATGGTGGACCGATGAAGATTCCCGAGTGCGCTGCAGAAGATCCAAATTGCGACATGACAAGTGCTGAGCCCGATCCGAACACCGACCCGAATACTGATCCAAACATCGATCCCGAATCGCCGAAAAAAGTTACGCAAATCGGCGCGGGTGAAGATTACACCTGCGCGTTGCTTGAAGATGGCACGGTCAAGTGCTGGGGTTCGAACAAGTACGGTCAACTCGGTGGCGCGACAACCGATGACTCGTCAGCAAAACCGTTGCTCGTCAACGACGTAAGCAATGCGGTCGCTATCTCAATTGGCCAATGGACGAGCTGTGCTTTGCTGATGAACGGCAATGTGAAGTGTTGGGGCACCAGCATGTACGGCACCGGCGAGGTGAACGAAGCGACAGATGTAAAAGCATTAGGCGTGGGATACATGCGTACCTGTGCTGTCATGAACAGCGGCGATGTGAAGTGTTGGGGCCGCCAGCTGACCGATACCGGCACGAGAGACATTTATATTGGTCAGGTGATCAATGGTCTGAGCGGGTCAACCGCGACGGCAACGGGCTACTTGGCGTCTTGTGCGATTACGTCTGGGAACGGCTTAAAGTGTTGGGGCATGGGTCCAATTGGTAGCGCGACCCTCACGCAGTCGGTGGACCCTGTCAGCGTGAGCGGCATCAGCGATGCGAGTGCAATCAGCGTCAGCGATGCGGCACAATCTCACGCTTGCGCCATCGTCAAAAACGGGGCGATGAAATGTTGGGGCGACAACGTGGTAGGTGAACTGGGTAACGGCACAACCAAGGCTTCAAAGACACCAGTTAACGTGCTGGATATCACAGGAGTAACCGCGATGGAAGCAAGCTACACGCATACTTGTGCAGTGCTAAGTGGCGGCGCGCTTAAGTGCTGGGGCAGCAACTTCAACGGTCAGCTGGGCGATGGCACAACAAATTATCGCCTCGCGCCTAAGGAAACCGTGTTGAACAATGTGAAAGGGGTCACAGGCGGCCAAGGTCACACCTGTGCACTACTCAACGACGGTACGATGAAATGCTGGGGTTGGAACAACAAAGGCCAACTCGGTAACGGCACCACCGAAAGTTCATATGTGCCCGTCGACGTGAAGTTTTGAGAGGTCTTATGAAACGACTAGTACTTAGAATAAATTGCTTAGCTCTGCTCTGCCTAGTTATGTTTGCTTGTGGCTCGAGTCCAAGCCATTCGACTAATGAATGTCAGGCCGATGACCCCAACTGCGTTTCAATGCAGCCACCACCACCATTGCACGCTACTCAGGTGGCAACGGGTGATATGCACAGCTGTGCATTAATCGATGATGGCACAATAAGGTGCTGGGGTTCAAACGAGCATGGTCAACTTGGCGACGGCACGCTTAGCGATTCTGTCACACCAGTGAGCGTACAAGGTCTTAGCGGCGCCATCGCTATCGCCGCTGGCAGCACGCACAGTTGTGCATTGCTAAGCGATGGCACCGCAAAATGTTGGGGTGATAATCTGCGTCATCAAGTCGACGACAGCAATAATGCGACAAGCATGGCGCCTCTTGATGTCAAAGGTGTAAGCGGTGCAACCAAACTCACTGCCAATTCTCAACACACTTGTGTGATTATGGCTGAGGGTGAAGTGAAGTGTTGGGGTTCGATTGGTTTAGTCTGGCAGAACGGTTATCACGAAATAAAACCAGCGGACATCACGAACGTGAAAGGCGCGATCGCGATTGCCGCAGGGGGCGATCACACGTGTGCGCTTTTTTCGGAAGGCAAAGTCAAGTGTTGGGGGCAAAACTATGATGGACAGCTTGGTGATGAAACGTACAACTGGTCGTATAACCCGGTGACCGTCAGCGGAGTAACGGGCGCGACAGCGATTGCTGCGGGCCGTTATCACAACTGTGCACTGGTTGGCGCAGCGCTAAAATGCTGGGGGAGCAATCGACAAGGTCAATTGGGTACGACAAGCCCCAATTCTTCGGCCAAAGTGGTTGCGATTAAAGATCTCGCCAATGTGACATCTGTCATTGCCGGCGCTGATCACACTTGCGCGCAACTAGAAGGTGGCAGCGTCAAATGTTGGGGTAACAACGATGGCGGCCAGGTTAGCAGCGATTTTGCGCCAACCATGACACAACCTGTCGAGGTAGTAGGCACAAAGGGTGCACAAATGCTTGCTGGCGGATCATCACATAACTGCGCGCTGCTTGAAGGCGATGTGAAATGTTGGGGCTCAAATCAATATGGGCAACTGGGCGATACAGTAAGCGGACCACAATTTGCGCCAAAAAACCCAGTGGCTTCGCTTACAAACGTTAGTGCACTTACGAGCGGCGAGCGACATATGTGTGCATTAGATGGCGGCGCAGTTAAATGTTGGGGCAATAACGACTTTCGACAACTTGGTGGCAATGAAAACTTATTGTTCAGCGCCCCACTTACCATCAGCGCGATATCCAACGCTAGCGCGATCGCAGCTGGGCCCTATCACACCTGCGCACTCGCGGCGGGCGGCATCAAGTGTTGGGGTTATTCTTATAGTTATCTGGGAGACGGAAAAACGAGTTCTTCGTCGACACCCATCGCTGTGACAGGCATCAGTGGCGCCACCGCGCTGGCGATTGGTCAAAGTCATAACTGCGCAGTGGTTGCTGCGGGCGCAGTTAAGTGCTGGGGCGATAACTATTACGGTCAACTAGGTAACGGCAATACGAAGACAACGACAGCCACAGTGAGTGTCACCGGCGTGACGGGTGCTAAAGCACTTGCGGCGGGTTCATACCACACCTGTGCGCTGCTCAGCAGCGGTGAAGTTAAATGTTGGGGCGACAACAGCGGCTACCAGCTTGGCAATGACACGACCGATGACAGCCTCACCGCTGTCACCGTTGCGGGCTTATCAGATGTCGTGGCCATTGAAGCCGGTGCTTATTATACCTGCGCTATACTCAACTCTGGTGAAACAAAATGTTGGGGTGATAACTATTACGGTCAGCAAGGAGGCGAACCAGGTTCGTTCTCTACGCCAACCAGTGTGCCCGCGCTTCAGAGCGCAACAATAATCACCGCCGCCTATGCTCATACGTGCGCAGCGACAGCAAGTGCAGTGCAGTGCTTAGGGAAAAATGATTTTGGTGTGTTAGGCGATGGCAGCACCCTCGATCGATCGCAAGCAATGCCAGTCATCAATATAAGCGAACCGGTTATCGCGCTTACAAGCAGTGCAAACAACACCTGCGCCGCCACAGCAAACAAGACCTTTTGTTGGGGCGCGAATGACTTTGGTCAGCTTGGCGACGGCTCTGTCGCGCGGCAGCCCACACCCGTGAAAGTCGAGCTCTATTAGTCGCGTTTTAGCTCATATCGTCCATGTACGCTGTTAAAACCTAACCGATCTTTGGTCTGAGAATGGATTTTACGGGTTTGGCCGCGCGTGCTAGGCTTGCGCGCACGCATGCATATTGATAATGAGACCATTCGCGGTATTCTTGTGGGCTTGCCCGCGCTGCTTTTTTCGCTGACGGTGCATGAGTTCGCCCATGCCTGGGT
>JBGAKI010000084.1:0-12603 GCA_044224525.1 Polyangiales bacterium
ATCATCGTCGACCTGAAAAGCACCAACGGCACCTTCGTCAATGGCCGTAAGGTTGTGTCACCCCTAGTCATCAAAGACGACGACAAAATTTATGTTGGCGATTATATTTTGCGCATCGACGGCGACCCCAATGAGATGGGCGCCATGGCAAGCGATGCTGCACCACCCGAAGGCGAAGACGAAGCCGAGCAACCATCCAAACGTGTCACCGCGCAGCGCTCAAGTGAAGTCGCACTTGGGTTAATGCAACAAGCCGCCGCCGGCGAACCCCCTGCCTTGCCACCCAGTGCCAGCCAATCGAGCAGCGTGCACCCAGCCACCCAAGCGCGAATGCCATCAGTGCCACCACCAAGCCCCCGCTTAACACCATCGGTGCCGGTGCAACTGACACGCAGTAGCTTGTCGAATATTGGCGACGAGCGCCCCAACACGATCGCCATGCAGGTTGATCCCGTCGCGCGCGGCTTTGATCAAATCAAAGGCCCACAAAAAGGCGACCCACAGGCCGATTCACCTGCGATGGGCTTGCGCTACATTATGCAGCGCCTCAGCCAAAACTTTGGCATCGATTTCCCCGAAGCACCCTCATCACCGCGCTCAGCACGACAATCGCGCGCTCGCGAACTGATCGATAGCATCACCAACGAACTTGACGCACAGAGCCTGCTCAGCTCAGCACTCGACATCCCCGCACTGCGCGAAGCTGCGCTGCGTGAAGCCGTATTCTTTGGTGCGCTAACACCCTGGCTTGAAGACGAAACCATCAAGGCGATTTCGATCCAAGGTGCACACAACATCTTGCTCGATCACGGCCAAGGCTTTCATAAAGTCGACGCGTTCTTCTCAACGCAAGAACAAGTGCGCACCATTTTGGCGCGCATCTGCGCGCGCTCAGGTCAAAGCTTCAGCAATGCGCTCAGCTTCGGCACATGGCCCATCAAAAATAACTGGTTGCTTACGGTGATTTCACATCCCCTCGCAACACAAGGCTTATGTGTCGAGCTACAACGCCAAACCGTGCAAGGCTTAACGCTCGACGAGCTAAAACAACGCAATGTGCTCGACGACGCAGCCATGACCGTAATTCGCAATGCGCACACCGCCCTACGCAACATCTTTGTGTGCGGCACACACCCCGTTGGCGTCAGCACAGTGCTCAACGCGCTCGCGCTACAAACACCCGCATCCGAGCGTTTAATCTGCGTCGAATCGTTACCGCGCTTGCGTTTGGAGTCACGCCCTTATGCATTGCGCATCCTTGCTGAACAAGGCTGGGCCGACGCAGTGTCGCGGCTTAGGTTGCTGGGCGAAGCGCGCATTGTCATCGACGCACAAGGCATGAAAGACACACACGTCGCCATTTCCAGCGCAGCCACCTTGCGCGAAGGTTTGTGCGTCGCCATGCGCGCCGAAGACTCGCAAGACTTGCTCAAAACCATGGGCCTTGTCGCGCTCGCGGGCGGCATTGCTGCCGACGCCGTGTCGGCATTTGTTGGCGAAGCAGTGCAGTTGATCGTCGCGGTTGAAGCGGGCGGCAGCGCCGCGTTTCGCATCGCAAGCATCACCGAAGTGCGCGCCAGCGACTCGGGCCTACAAACCCGTGATGTCTACAGCGCCGAATAGCGTTATCACGCACATCTAACACTTGCAGGGTCGGCGAAGGGCTAAGCAACCTGCCTGATTTGACCATGCTGTCAATCGTGATATCATGACCCTGCTCAGCATGTGCGGGGATTTTCGCGATGGCTTTTCGTTTCCTTAATTATCTTAGTTTCCTTAATTATCTTACTAGCGTAGTGGTCACCTGTGTTGCGCTCTTTGGTTGCGACGCGGCAACACCAACACTGGCGGCCGAAGAGAACAGCGCCGACAACACGAACGAAGAAACCTGCTGGATCAGCGCGACCGCGCACAAGTCACTCTTTGTGCAGTGTCAGCCCAACCGCCAGACATTTGGGCCCGAGTCGACAGCGGTTGCCGTGAAGGCGCCACTACGAACACGCACCTACGGCAGTGCGCAAGCATTAATGATGATCGACAAGTCAGGCTCGTTTGAGCCGTGGTTGGCACAAATCGACCAAGCGCTTAAACAAACCCGTTTCTTTGATCTGACGTACCAAAGAAATATCCCTATTTGGAGGGGCAAAATCATCAAAGGAGGTGCGCCGATTGAAATCGTGATGTCGCGCACGCACTACTTCCCTTATCCCTGCACCGCCGCAACACGCACAACCTGTAACGACAGGATTCTACCAGGTGACAACGGCCTTGAAAGCCTCAACGAATCAGTCCAGCGCAAACTTGGCTTCTACACTTACGCCCGAAGCGACGCCGACAAACTTATGCACCACCTTGGTGATCAATGCGACGCGCTAGGCGGCGTGCTCAAATTTCTTGAAGAGCCGATGGGTTATGTTGACGCCGCCAAAATTGATTGTGGTAGTGGCACAGGTCTGCCGCCCAATTCGTGCGCAAGCACCCTCGAAAAAGCCGCATCTAACTAACCCAGCCACACCCATTGTACGCTGGCTAGCTGCGACAAGATCCGCTATATTCAGGGCTCCTTCGGGTCCATCACCATGATCTCATCCTCCATCAGACCGCTCAAACATCAAGAACTTGGCTGGTCGCTTGACCGACACATTCTGGAACGCCAGCGCGATATCCCAGGCGCAACTGGCGACTTCACCCTGCTTTTTCAACAGATTGCACTGGCCGGCAAAATCATCGCCAGCCGCGTCAACCAAGCGGGCTTGGCCGATGTGCTCGGCGTCACCGGTTCGACCAACTCGCACGGCGAAAAAGTGCAAAAGCTCGACGAGTTTGCCAACGCCACCATGAAACGCAGCGTCGAAGCCGGCGGCAACGTCTGCGTGATGGCAAGCGAAGAGGAAGAAGGCCCGATCAACATTCCGCCTGAATACCCATCAGGCCGTTACGTATTGGTGTTTGATCCGCTCGATGGTTCCTCGAACATCGACGTCAACGTGTCCATAGGCACCATTTTTTCGATTTACAAGCGCGAGTCGGGCAAAGGCCCAGGCAATTTGAAAGACTTGCTACGCGAAGGCCGCGACCAAGTCGCCGCAGGCTATATTTTATACGGCTCATCCACGGTGTTGGTCTACACCGTGGGCGACGGCGTGCATTGTTTTACCCTCGACCCTTATGTGGGCGAGTTCTTCTTGTCACACGAAAACATTCGCATGCCCGAACGCGGCAAATGTTATTCGATCAACGAAGGCAACCGTTCGCGCTGGGAACAATCCGTGCGCGAATGGATCGACTGGCTCAAAACACCCGAGCGCGAAACAAGCCGACCTTATTCGTCACGTTATATCGGCACGCTTGTGGCCGACTTTCATCGTGTGCTGCTTAAGGGCGGCGTGTTCGCGTATCCTGGTGATGTGGGCCACCCCAATGGCAAACTGCGTTTGCTTTACGAGGCGTCACCGCTCGCCTATATCGCCGAAGTTGCAGGCGGCGCCGCCACCACGGGCAAACAACGCATCCTCGACATCACCCCCGAAGAGCTGCATCAACGCGTGCCGCTTTTCATCGGCAGCAAAGGCGACATCCAAGACGCCGAACGTTTCCTCAATCCCACGTGAGACACACTCCGGTGACACCTGGGTGACATGCACTTTAGTGCGCAACCTCGGTGACATGCACTTTAGTGCGTGTCACCATCCAGAAGCCTCGGTGACACACACTAAAGTGCATGTCACCACCCAACACCACCAAAAAGTAGCTCCCCATTTTGAACCTACGTAGTATCAAGCAGTCATGAATAGCTCCAACAAACGCATTTTTCTAATCACGCTCAAAGCATTGGTATCGCTCGGCCTCATCGCCTGGATTGGCAAGATGGTTGTTGCACGCGCGCAGTTCGACGAAATTCAAGCACGCCTCACCAACCTCAACTGGGGTTGGGTGGCGGTTGCCGCGCTTGCTCAAATGCTCGCCATCGCCTGCAGCGTGTTTCGATGGGACAGGCTTCTGCGCGGCCAAGGCATTTTGGCACCGCTCAAACACTTATTCGGCTCGTTCATGATCGGTCGCTTTTTTGGCGCGTTCACGCCCGGCGGTTGGACGGGTCTGTCAGGCTACCGCATCTACGACATCGCCAAACACACGGGCGAAACCACCAAAGCGGTCACCACGGTGGGCGTCGACATGTTGCTTGGACAGCTTGCCTTCGGCGTGGTGGTCATCATCGGCTCGTTCTTTGGCGTGCGTTATATTGGCCTACAAGGCATCGCGCTAGTTGACGCCGGCTTTGTCGCGTTGATCATTGCAGTGCTCGCGCTACTCGCCAATCCCACGTGGCTACGCAAGTTGTCGAGCATTCTGCCAAACGCCATTGTCAGCAAGTTGCAGCGCGCCATCGATGCGGTGTGCGCATATCACGAGCATCGCGGTCTTTTAATTCAAGCCTTCTTTCTCGCCATTGGCACGCACGCGTGTAACAACCTAATCTTTGTCGCCAGCGCCCGCGCACTCAACTTTGAGCTTGGCATGGGCGAAGTGTTCTTCGTCTCGGCAATGCAGGTATTGGTCACGCTTGTGCCCGCTTCCATTAACGGCATCGGCTTACGCGAGGCCACCGCCGTCACCCTTTATGGCAAAGTTGGCCTAAGCGTTGCGCAAGCCACGCTGATCCCCGTGCTTGGCTTCGCTGTCGAAATGGCGATCTCAGCCTTTGGTGGTTTGGTGCTGATGCTTCGTCCGCTCGATTACCAACCGGCCATTCAAGTGCAAGGCTCTGAACGCGTCAGCGAACGCCCCGGCGTGCAGGCCGTGCTCGACACCTTTCGCAACCAAACAGTCGAATCCATCTAAAGCGGTACTCATGATGTCAAAATCTTTTTTCAAAACGCTCGAACACTTCGTCATTGCTGCATTTGCCGCATTCCTTCTCATCGGCGGCGCTGAAAGTTTCTACCTCAAAGGCATCCTTGGCCAGGGCGAGCAAAACAGTTGGCTCAGCGTCCTAAGCTACACGTGGTTGCTTTATCCATTGATCGGCGCTGGCATTGCCGCGCTCGCGGCAATCGCTTGGCAGCTAAGCTTGGGCCGCACGCGCACTGCTCCGCGTATGCTGACATTGTGTTTCGCGATGTTTGCATTGATGGCATTGCCCATGGGCTTATTTTTCGCCAAACGTGATCTTTTCCAAGAAAAACTCAGCTGGGCAAGCGCCCAAGGTTTGATCACGCTGCTTAGCGCGCTAGCAACCACAGCAGTCGTGTTCTTTGTCTTACGCGCAATCGCCATTCGCTTTGCGCACACGTCACTCGCCGGCAGTTTGCGCCAAAAAGCGTTGTTGATCGCGCCAGGCATTTCAATTTTGTGTTTGATCGGCTTTCTCGCCACACGCCAAAACGCCGAAGACGCTGCCGAAGAACAAAGCTCAGTCCACCCCAACGTACAAGGCAGTGTACTTTTGATTGTCGTCGACACGCTGCGCGCCGATAAGCTGCCTGCCTATGGCTATCCCCAAGGCAAAACACCAAACCTTGATGGCTTCGTTCGCGAAAGCGTGCTCTTCAAAAAAGCGTTTGCCAACGCATCATGGACCCGCCCAAGTTTTGCAACGATTTTAACCGGGCGCTTCGCAGCAAGCCATCGCACCATGGGCAAAAGCGACGCATTACCAAAAAACCTCACCACCATCGCCGAGGCTTTTCAAGCCGGCGGCTACACTACCCACGGCATCGTCACCAACTACAACCTCGCGCCCACCTTCGCCTTTGATCAAGGTTTTGACGGTTATCAATACCTCGAGCCCGAGTTCGTGCTCGGCGCAAACGACGCCACCGCAAAATTGTTCTTCGTGCAAATCTTACGCCGCGGCATCGAACGCGTGCGCGCGATAACCCACAACACACCTCGCGGTAGCGCTTACCAAGACGCCGAAGTGGTAAATCAACGCTTCTTCGAAGCACTCGACACAATCGGCAGCAAGCCATTCTTCTTCTTGCTCGGGTACATGGATCCGCACGATCCCTATTACGCCCACCCCTTTAATGGCCACGCCTATTCGCGCGCTGCACATCCGAACCCTTCGCTAAAAGAAGCCGAAGCGCTCAAAAAACTTTACGACAGCGAGATCACTTATTGGGACGAAAACTTCGGCGAGCTGATCGGCAAACTAAAAGCGCAGGGCTTGTACGATGACTTAACCATCATCGTCACCAGCGACCACGGCGAAGAGTTTGGCGACCATGGTGGCTTTTGGCACGGCACCACCCTTTACGATGAACAGCTGCACATTCCGCTTTTGGTGAAACTTCCCAAAAATCATTTGGCCGGCACAACGGTTGAGCACTGGGTGCAACACATCGACATCATGCCCACGCTTCTGAAGCTCAGCAAAGTCAGCGTGCCCGCCGGCGTACAAGGCAGCGATTTATTCGCCCCCGGCACCACCGAAACCTACGCCGAAGAAGATCACGAGGGCAATGTGCTTCGCGCCTATCGTACCCAAAAGAACAACAGCGAAATAAAAGTGATCGAAGCCAACGCCAACAACCCGCGCGGCCTCAAAGCCATTGAGCTTTACAAGTTAAACCAAGACCCACTCGAAAAAAACAACCTGAGCGACTCCGCAAAGGGCGAAGCCGTCGCGCTGAGCGGTGAACTAAAAACATTCGCAAAAAATGCATCGAGCGGCGCCGCCCGCAAAGCCCAAGTCAACATCGCCAACGACGAAGAAGCGGTCGAGCGCCTGCGCGCACTCGGCTACACCGACAAGTAGCTAGCTCCAGAGCCAGTTCAGGTCCATCGTCGCGCTGACTTCAAGCACGTTGTTGCTGCTCAATTTGCAGCTCATGCTGCAGCGGTTCTCGTAGGCCAAACGCAAAAGGCCAAGCTGCGTTTGATCGCCCACGGGTTCTTTGCTGAGCGCGATTTCACACATGCGCGCATCGTAAGCGGCCTGCGCGGTTTCGGGATCTTTGAGCTGCGCCACAATGCGTTGAAAGTTGTGATAGTGTTCGTCGTTCGGATCGACCACGTTGGTGGTGCGCACCGTCACTTTGCGATTGTCGTAACACTGAAAATAAAACGTTGGCGACGCTTTTTGTTTCCAGTCCGAATATTTGATCGTGTTCTCGAGCAACTCGGTGCATACGGTGGTCACCGCTTGGCGTTCAAAGGGTGCCCAAAACCAGTTGCTGATCGCAAGCTCAATCGAGCGCACGAGCACGTCGGCTGTTTCCCACAGTTTGGGAATGCGCGGCGCACGCATTTCGTACACCAGCAAATCGTTTTGCTCTACCTGATCTAAACCAAGCGACATCTTCAGTAAATCCTTTGTCTTCCTTTGTTGTGCAATACCCTACAAATAAGTGCAGAACTAAGGTGCCTTTGGCGGATGCACGGTTTGAAACGTCACGTGCTGCCGTTCTTTAAGCATAGGCTCAAGTGCTCGAAATAAGACGCGCTGAAAATTGCTATTGGGATCGTAAAAGAAAATCGACGGCGCTTTGCGATCAAAGGTGCGCCCAATAAAGCCAGTGATGAACCCCACCGTTTGCGAGTTGGCATGCTCAAGATGCTCAAAATGCACTTCCCAATCGCGCGCCGCGTAGTCGCCGGTGAACCATTGCTCAACGAAATCGACCAAATCATCGCTCATGACACGCGACGAACTGCGACCTTTCCATGCCATCCAAAGGTGCTCGGGATAAGGCTTCACCTCGAGCGATAAACCACCAGAAGCATATATCTTTTGGTCAGGTTCGTTCCCCTCACCCTTTTTAGAAATGATCGCGGGCATCGTTCATTAATGATCCGATCTTTTAGGGGTATGAGTCAAGATAACTCGACTTAAGGTAAGTAAAAAACCTACACGCGTATCGCGCCTCGTACTTTCGCTGCCATCACAACCTACACGCAGCGCGGCCGATTATCTACCATGGTTGCGAAAGACTTGATTTCGGTATATACCGAAATAACATTCGTAACGAACGGAAAGAGTTGTATATGAGCAAAACAAAAACATTTCCATTTGAACGAGCGCGTCGCGCAACTCCTGAAGAAACAGAAATGTATCGGCAGATGATCGAGAATCCGCTTGGCGTGAAGCGACCACCGCGACCCGGGCCAGGTCGACCGCCAAAACTCGAAGAAAAGTTCAAGCCGGTATCGATTCGTTTGCACCCCAAAGTGCTCGCCTGGGCCAAAAAACAGGCCAAGCGAAAGGGCGTCGGCTATCAAACAATCATCAACCAAGCCTTACTGAAACTCGCCGCCTAAGGTGACCACGTAAGGTGACACGCACTAAAGTGCATGTCACCAATACCTTGGCGGTGACATGCACTTTAGTGCGTGTCACCTCTCTCTCGCACGCGCGCCTCACAACTCAAGCGCAATAATCGTCATATCATCCGAAGCCGGCACCTCACCCTTGAAATGCTCCCAAGACCGCACAATGTGTTTCACCGCATCCTGCACATCGGCTTCTTCGTGCGCAGCTTGCAGCACCGCTTGCAAGCGTTCATGCGTAAACATCTTCTGTTGCGCATTGGTCTGTTCAATCAACCCGTCGCTATATAAATAAACGCGCTCGTGCGACTCAAGCTTAAAGCGCTTTTCGCCATAAGCCGCCCCGCGCATGCGCCCAATCGTCAGCCCCGCCACAAACATCTCTTCGACGCGCTTGTTGCTAACTTTAATCGGCTGCTCGTGCCCGCCGCCCGCAAGCGTGACTTGCATCGCACCGGCCTCAAGCTGAATGTCAGCACAAATCGCAGCAAACGTAACGTTGCTGCCCAAGTATTTGTTCTTCTCGTTGGGGTAACGGTCAAGCATCACTTTATTGAGCTGCGTCAACAACGTGGCCGGGCTATCGATGCTCGATTTGAGGCGGTCATATTCTGATTTGATCATCATCGTGCGCAGCGCCGCCTGCACACCGTGATCGGTCGCATCGGCAATAAACACACGTACGTGATCGGTACCAAAGGTGTGAATATCATAAAAATCGCCACCAACGGCCGAGGCCGGGCGATACACGGTCGCAAGCTTCAGCCCAGGCAAGCCCTTGCTGCTCGATGAAAGCAGCGCCTGCTGAAAGTCGCGCGCCATCGCCAAGTCTTCGTCGATCTCGCGTTGTTTTTGACTGAGCTCGTTGTGCGCAAGCATCAGCGCGCGGTCTTGGCGACGCTGACGAATCAAGTTGCGCGAACGCAACAAAAGCTCAGCCGGCACGAAAGGCTTATAAAGGTAGTCGTCGGCCCCCACCTCAAGCCCCTCGAGCTTACCTTTTGGGTCGGCACGCGCAGTCACCAGCATGATAGCCGTGCGTGAGAGTCGGCCAGGTTCTTTGCGGATGTGTTGGCATAGCTCGTCACCACTCATGTTGGGCATCATCACGTCGCTGATGATAAGGTCAGGCATCACCACGCGCGCCACCTCAAGCGCCTCGGCGCCGTTGGTGGCAGTGAACACTTGATAGTGCGGCAGCAAAAGCCCGCGGATATACCGACGCATATCGGGCGTGTCGTCGACGACCAACACCTTGGCATCGTCGAGCATGCGCTGCTCGATGTTCGCCAAATGCGTCATCACATCGTCGCTAAGCTCGGGCGGCGGGTTGCTGCTTTCAGCAAGGTCGGCAAGCGCCTCAAGCGGAATGCGCTCAGAGTTCTCGTCTTCTTCGCCATCAAGCTCAGCACGAATCAAATCGGTCAGGCCCGTCTTCAATGGCTTGTCATCGTCCACTTCAGACTCTTCAACTGCCTGCACGATGGCCTCGTTCAAATGCGCGCGGCCTAGCTTGTAATGCAACGTAAACGTAGAGCCCTTACCAAGCTCGCTTGCGACTTCGATGTGCCCGCCATGCAGCTCGGTGTATTCTTTCACCATAGCAAGGCCGATGCCGGTGCCGGTGTATTTGCGCGTGGTCGAGGTATCCACCTGCGAGAAGCGATCAAAAATCATCTCAAGCTTATCTTGCGGAATGCCAATGCCCGTATCGCTCACTGCAATCAAAACTTCGTCGTCGCGACGAACAACGGCCACTTTGATGGTACCGCCCACATCGGTGAACTTGAATGCGTTCGAAATCAAGTTCATGAACACTTTTTCGAACTTGTCGTGGTCGATATACAAATAGACGGGCTCTTCGGGCATATCGACATTCAAGGTAATGTCGCGCAGTTCAGCCGCACCCTTCACGGTGCTAACCAAAAGCCCAAGCATCTCTTGCAGCTGCACACGTTTGATGTCGAGCGTGCTCTTGCCCGCCTCAAGCTTAGCAAAATCAAGCAAGTCATTGATGAGCCGAAGCAATCGCAACTGATTGCGCCGAATCATCTCAAGCTGCTCTTTTTTCACCGAGCGATTCTCTTCACCCAAGAGCGCCTCAAGCGGCCCAATACTAAGCGTAAGCGGCGTGCGTAACTCATGGCTCACGTTCGCAAAAAAATCACTCTTCGCCTTATCAAGCAAGCGCAGCTTCTCGTTGGCGACTTCCAACCCCGCCTTCGCCCGCTCAAGTTGCAAGTTACCGATAAACGCTTGTCTTTCGATTGCAAAACGCGCTGGCTTCGATAAACTTAAGAACATCGCCATCGTATTAATAATGATTCGTTGTAGATAATGAAAACATTCTCAAGATTGGTATAAACCAGGAATAAGCGAATACCCATAAAGGAAAGATAAAGCGTTACGTTAAAACGCGAGGGGCGATGCATTGACCACATGAAGAAGAAGCCAACACCCGTAACAGTGAATAGTAGTGTTACACTGTATGGTGACTCGTAGCCGTTATGAAATATTGCAGCAAGGCAGCTTAGCCATCCGGGAAAAAGGAAGACCAAAAAACGTAATGTAATCGACCCAACGCTTTACAAAATCGGTCTGCGCTCGTCGTAAATACCAAACAGTGGTAACGAAGAAGGCGCAAACGGCATAGAACATAACAACGTACCAGAAATATGGACGCATTGTTGTCCACACCACAGGAAAGAAGAGTGGCGGTATGAGTGCGGGAAAAACCAGTGCATACTGAAGTCCACGAAAAGTTCTTCTCTCTTCGGTCTTGATCAGAAGAGACTTTCGTCTTCGCGAGGGTCCAGGGGAACGGAAGCGCGCTTTGTGTATCGTTCACGACGCATTACTGGGTGCTTTCAAGGAACAGTCGTCCGATTGCACGTAGTTTAATCTGCTGAAAAGACAACAACAGAGCTAAGTGAGAAAGAAAATCTGAAACCCGTAGAAGAAGGTGTTGCTCCCAACGGGTGCATTAAAAAAGAGATAGGGAACCCAATAGATGAAGTACGCAAGAGCACAGAAGAAGATTCCTCGGCCTGCATACCACAGCGCATTGAAGCTAACTCCTACTGTAGTAAGAGCTAATGCGAACATGTATGGTGATGAGTAACCCGTATGGAAAAAGGAGAAGAAGACCACATGTACCATTACCAACCCAAAGAGAGCCGTAATGATGTGATCAATGTACAATGCGACGAACTTGCTTTTTCGTCTTATGAGAAAATGCGCAACCCAGAACAAGGAAAGCCATACCGCACGGGATATTTGAATGAGCCAGAACGCATCACGCATTTGATGCCACTCGAAAACCACAAAGAGCAGCTGACTCCAGGACAACTGATAGGCTCCAAGGCGCAGCGCCTCAACGTTATATGCGCGCCGGTAGTCCTCGAACCCCTTGCTATCACTGGCATTTGCGCTTTGGACCATTAATCAAGGATCATACACGACTACTCCAGCTTTTGGCCAAAGTCTGCCCAAGTGCTATATTTGGAACATGGGGGGTTTTGCGATGAAATATTTCCAAAACCAGGGAACCGTCGCTGACGGCGAAAAGTGGGACGCTGTTGTTGTTGGCTCCGGTATCGGAGGCCTTGCTGTGGCACTTTTTCTCGCACGAGTCGCCAAAAAGAAGGTGTTAATTCTTGAACAACACTTTAAGGCCGGCGGCCTACTCCATGAATTTTCGCGTAAGGGCTCGAAAGGCAAATTCAGATTTTCTCCCGGCGTGCATTACGTTGGCGAAATGAAGAAAGGAACCATGTATCGGTGGGCCTTGGACTTTCTTTCCGACAACGGTATTCGCTGGCGCAGCTTGCCCGAAATATTCGATATTTTCATTTATCCTGGTCTGCGTTTTGGCGTGCCATCTACGACAAAAAGTTTTCGCGAGCTCATGATTGATCTGTTTCCAAGAGAAGCCAAGGGCGTTAAAAAATACTTTAGAGATGTAGTTATCTCGCGAAAGATATTACTGACCTATCTTTGGTTCAAAAGTTCGCCTACTTGGTTTGGCAGGGGCATTGCTACAGTCATCAAATCGTGTTTTCCGGCAGTCTTCGCACCCACTGTTGACTATTTAGATAGAGTCTTCAGTAATCGTAAGCTCAAAGCCCTAGTTGCGTCTCAGTGGGGCAATTTTGGTAACACGCCGAATGAAAGTGCCCTGGGTTATCACGCACTTATTTCAAAACATTTTTTCGACGGGGCCTTTTACCCGGTCAACGGCCCGCAAAGCATTAGTGAACAAATGATTTCTGTGCTCAAAAAGACCGGATCAAAAATTCAAGTGCGTAGAAAAGTGGAACGCGTCATTGTAAA
>JBGAKI010000085.1:0-11795 GCA_044224525.1 Polyangiales bacterium
GATGCGCGCATCAGGCCTTAAAAGCACCCTCGTAAGCGCAACTTTTTGCCATTGTCCCCCCGACAACTCGACGCCTTCTTTAAACCATTTACCAAGTTGGGTGCGGTATTGGTCGGGCAGCGTTTCGATAAACGCGGCTGCTTGGCTGCGCGCGGCTGCTTGGCGCCACGACGACTCGTTATCAAACGATTTGGGTTCGCTGATGCCGATGTTCTCGCCAACGTGAAACTGATAACGCACAAAATCTTGAAAGATAACGTTATAATGCGCGGCCACGGCCTCGCGGTTCCAGTCGCCGAGCGTTGCACCTTCAAGCTTAATTTGGCCGCGTGTAGGATGATAAAGACCCGTGATCAGTTTAACAAGCGTGGTTTTGCCCGACCCGTTGGCGCCCACAATGGCAAGGTTTTGCCCCGGTTTGACGTCGAATGAGATGCCTTCGAGCGCGTTGTGGTTGCTGCCCGGGTAGCTAAATGTGACATGATCAAGCGTTAAGCCGGCGGTTGGCTCGGGACCTTGAGTCAGTGTGCCTTGAGCGACCTGTGTGGGTTCGTCCAAAAACTCAAATAACGTTGATAAATAAAGATTGTCTTCGTACATGCCGCTGATCGCGTTAAGGCACGCATTGACTGCGCTTTGCCCTTGCCGAAAGAGCATCAGGTACATCGTCATTTCACCTAACGTGATGGTGAGGCGAACGGCGGACCATGCGATGAACACATACGCGCTGTAAAATCCGAGCGTGCTAATTAGCCCAAGCCCATAACCCCAGCGCGCGCGGCGCCCTGCAAGCGCGCGGTCATCGTCGTAATAATTGCGAAAGACGTCATCGTAACGTTTCAATAAAAGCGGCGCGATACGAAAGAGTTTGATCTCTTTTGCGTGGTCCTCGCGCGAGATGACCGTTTCTAAATACACCTGCTTGCGTCGCTCGGGCGAGCGCCAACGAAAGAGGCGGAAGGCTTGAACCGAAAATTTGGTTTCAGCAATAAATGCGGGTAGCGCGCTGAGCACCAGACCTGCAACCGCCCACAGTGAAAAAAGACCAAGCAACGACGAAAATGCGACCAGCGAGATGCCGTTTTGCGCGAAGCTCAGGTAACGATTGACCAGATTGAGTGGCCGCATCGATGCCTCGCGCTGTGCGCGCAATAGTTTGTCGTAATAGTCGGCGTCTTCAAATTGCGACAACGAAAGCGTGACTGCTTTTTGCAAGATCAAAACATTGATGCGATGACCAAGCTCGGCATGCATTAAGTTTTGACAGTAAGACAACCCACGTTGTGCGGCCGAGAGTACGACCACAGCGATCAGTTCCGCGACGAGAAACCACATCACAACGCGCTGATCATTGTGATGTTTGCTTGCGTTCACTACGCTATCGACGATTTGTTTACCGATCAACGCAATGAGGGCCGGTAACAATGCACTCAAAATCGTGAGCAACACCAACCACAGGGCAACGCTTCGATTGGTGTCGAATACCAGACGGGTGGCTTCGCGCGCATAACGGAACGAACCTTTGAGTCGTTCGGTGCCGGTGGGCGGTGCGCTGGTTGGTGCGCTGAGCGGTGTGCTAGTCAGCACGTTCGATGAGCTCAATTTTATAGCCATCGGGGTCTTGTGCAAAAGCAATCATGGTGGTGCCGTGTTTCATCGGACCCGGTTCGCGCGTGATGATGCCACCTCCAGCCCGAATTTGGTCACATGACTTTTTAATGTCACTGACCCCAAGCGCGATATGGCCATATCCGGTGCCAAGGTCGTAGCGCTCGATGCCGTAGTTGTACGTTAGTTCGATACAGGCTTGTTCATTTTCTTCTTGATATCCGACGAAGGCCAGGGTGAATTTGCCTTCGGGGTAGTCGCGCATGCGCAGCAAACGCATGCCGAGCACTTGTGTGTAAAAAGCAATCGAGCGTTCAAGATTACCCACTCGGATCATCGTATGAAGAATGCGCATGCGCTTGTGCTACCACACTAGTTAGCGTTTCGCATCTCATATGAAAAAGCCAAGACGCCGCTTTTGAGATTGAGCGTGATCGTTGTGCCCGCTTTAGGCGCATCTTGGATGAGTTTATCGGCGAGTGGTTTTTTTACCTCGCGTTCAATCAGGCGTGCCAAGGGTCGCGCGCCAAAGGCAGCGTCGTAGCCGTGTTCTGCAAGCCACTGTTTGGCCTTGGGTGATACGTTCAGTTTTAGCTCGCGTTCCTTCAACATGTTTTCGAGCAGCTTGAGTTCCTTGTCGACGACTGAAAGCATAACGGTTTGAGCAAGCGGCGCAAAGCTGACGGTGGCGTCGAGTCGGTTGCGAAACTCGGGCGAAAAAGTGCGCTCAAGTGCTTTTTGCGCTTTGGATGAGTTGACCTCGGCGTGCGGGCCACCAAAGCCGATTGATGCGGCGCTCATTTCGGACGCACCGGCATTGGTGGTCATGATCAAAATCACGTTACGAAAATCGCTTTTGCGCCCGTTATTATCGGTAAGCGCAGCGTGGTCCATGACCTGCAAGAGAATATTGAATAAGTCTGGATGCGCTTTTTCGATTTCGTCGAGCAAGACCACACAATGCGGGAACTTGCGCACGGCATCGGTGAGCAACCCGCCCTGATCAAAACCCACATACCCGGGCGGCGCGCCGATCAGTCGCGAGACACTGTGGCGTTCAGAGTATTCGCTCATATCAAAACGCACGAACTCAATGCCCAGCACTTTGGCCAGCTGTTTGGCAAGCTCTGTTTTACCGACGCCGGTCGGTCCTGCAAAAAGCAGCGATGCGATCGGCTTGTCGATGGCACGCAGTCCTGCGCGCGAAAGCTTAATTGCAGAGGCGACGGTGTTGACGGCTTCGTCTTGACCAAAAATGACTGATTTAAGGTCGCCTTCAAGTTCTTTGAGTTTACCGCGATCGTCGGTCGACACTGTTTTGGCTGGAATACGCGCCATCATGCTGACCACATGTTCGATGTCTTTGAGCGTCACGTGTTTTTGATCGTTGTTGTCGGAGTGTCGTAGTTTTACGAGCGCGCCGGCTTCATCGAGCACGTCGATGGCTTTATCGGGTAAGAGGCGTTCGTTGATATAACGCGCCGAGAGTTTTGCGGCGGCCTCGACGGCGTCAGGGTCGTACTTGACCTGATGATGTTCTTCGTAGTGACCGGTAAGCCCCTTAAGGATTGCGATGGTGTCTTCGAGCGAGGGTTCGAGCACTTCGATCAGTTGAAAACGTCGAGAGAGTGCGCGGTCGCGATCAAACGACGCTTTGTATTCTTGAAAAGTGGTCGAGCCGATGCATTTGAGTTGGCCCGAGGCGAGGGCAGGTTTCAGAATATTGGAAGCATCCATCGAGCCGCCGCTGACGGCCCCTGCGCCGACAATGGTATGGATCTCGTCGATAAAAAGCACCGCGTTGTCTTCTTTTTCGAGCGCCTTGACGACTGCTTTGAGACGCTCTTCGAATTGGCCCCGAAATTTGGTGCCGGCAAGCAGGGCGCCCATGTCGAGCGAATACACCTTGGCTGTTAGCAGCTGTTTGGGCACTTGTTTGTCGTGAACACGCAGCGCCAGGCCTTCTACGATGGCTGTTTTCCCCACGCCCGGGTCGCCGACAAGGATGGGATTGTTTTTGCGGCGTCGCGCCAGCACGTGAATCATGCGCTCAAGCTCTTTGTCGCGCCCAATCAGCGGGTCGATTTTCCCATCGGCCGCGCGTTGGCTTAGATCGACGGCATAAGCCTCTAGCGGGTTGACGCGTGCTTCCTTGCCTTCAACGCCATCGGGGGCACCGGACACACCCGAGTCGCCTGTTTCGCTAAGTTCGCCACTTTGCAGCGCACTTTCTGGGCGTACGCCGTGCGACAAGAATTGCTTGAGATGAAAATCGCTAACGCCTTGTTGTTTTAATAAAAAGACAGCGTGACTGTGCGGTTCCTTAAACAATTGTACGAGCACCGAGGTGGCCTCAATGTGGTCTTGATCGGATGACAACACGTGAATGGCGGCACGTTGCAACACGCGTTCGATGCCCACCGTTTGCATGGGCTCACGATCGAGATGCTCGGGTAACTTTGACATTTTTTCGTCGAGAAATGTAAAGAGCTCTTTACGCAACTTGTTCAGGTTGGCGCCACATGCGCGCAATGCATCGGCGGATTTGTCGTCGTCGAGCAAGGCCAAGAGCAGATGTTCAAGCGTCACGTACTCGTGATGCATGCGGCTGGCCGATTGAAAGGCCGCCTTGAGGGTTGCTTGCAGGGCTTTGGTGATCATCGGCCGTGGCATTGTTGTTCCTTATTCATCTTTACTCATCCTCGGGTTCCATGGTGAGACGCAATGGGAACTGATGTTCTTTGGCCATGTGTTCAACGATGCGGATCTTGGTTTCGGCGATATCGAAGGGGTAAATGCCCGCGACGCCCACGCCGTTATGGTGAACGTGGAGCATGATTTGCACCGCTTCGCTTTCCGATTTGTGAAAGATCGAATGCAGCACTTCGACGACGAACTCACGTGTCGTGTAGTGGTCGTTATGCAGCAGCACACGAAAGAGCGGCGGGCGTTCGAGTGCCTCGTCGGTTTCGTCCTCGGTTAGGAGGTCTAGTTCGTTGTCTTTGCTGAGGTCGGTCACGTATTTTCCTGTAAAAACTGCCTTATCTTTAGTCTAACTCAACTGGAACATCGGCGAAAGCTGTGGTAAGGCTTCGTACACTTTTAACTAAGGCGGGTTGTCATGTCAGGTGAGGCAAGTCAGACGAATCTTACACAAAATAAGGCTCTTTTAGCGTGGGTCAAGGACCTGACCGCGCTTTGCAAGCCTGACCAGGTGGTTTGGTGCGACGGTTCCGAGGAAGAGCGTAAACGCTTGGTCGAGCTGTCGGTGGCGGCAGGGTCGTTGATTCCACTCGATGCAAAAAAGCGCCCGGGTTCATATTTGCATCGCTCCAATCCCAACGATGTGGCGCGTGTCGAGCATCTTACATTTATTTGTACGCCCACCAAAGCCGAAGCGGGACCAATGAACAATTGGATGGCGCCCGATGAAGCCTACCAAAAGCTCAGTCAACTATATGACGGCTCGATGAAGGGGCGCACCATGTATGTTGTGCCCTATATCATGGGTCCGGTGGGTTCGCCGTTTTCAAAGGTGGGCATCGAGATCACCGATAGTGCCTACGTGGTGCTGAATATGCGCATCATGACGCGTATGGGCAAAGTGGCGCTTGATCAGCTAGGTGACTCGAATGATTTTAATCGCGGGTTACATGCGTCGCTTGACGTGAACCCCGACAAACGTTTTATTTGTCATTTTCCGCAAGACAACACCATTTGGTCGGTGGGCAGTGCCTATGGCGGCAACGCACTTTTGGGCAAGAAGTGTTTTGCGTTGCGCATCGGCAGTTATCTTGGTCAAAAAGAAGGCTGGCTTGCCGAGCACATGTTGATCTTGGGTGTTGAGAGCCCCGAAGGTCAAACAACTTATGTTGCGGCTGCGTTTCCGAGCGCCTGCGGCAAAACCAACTTTGCGATGATGATTCCGCCCAAGCGTTTTGATGGTTGGCGCGTATGGACGGTGGGTGACGATATTGCGTGGTTACGTGTTGGCGAAGACGGTCGCTTGTGGGCGGTGAATCCCGAAGCGGGTTATTTTGGCGTTGCGCCCGGCACCAGCAAAAAGTCGAATCCAACGGCGATGAAAACCATTGCGCGCGACACATTGTTTACCAATGTGGCGCTCACCAAAGATGGTGATGTGTGGTGGGAAGGCATCGATGGCGAGGCTCCGGATGAGCTGACCGATTGGCAAGGACGACCCTGGAAGAAGGGCTCGAGCGAAAAAGCAGCGCACCCCAACAGTCGCTTTACAGCGCCGATGACCAATAACCCCGAGCTGTCACGTCAGGCGGATAACCCCAACGGTGTGCCCATTTCGGCGATCATTTTTGGAGGTCGTCGCGCGAGCACGGTGCCGCTTGTGCTGCAATCGTTTAACTGGATTCACGGCGTGTATTTCGGTGCGGTGATGGGCTCGGAAACGACCGCTGCTGCCGCCGGACAGGTAGGTGTGTTGCGTCGTGACCCGATGGCGATGTTACCCTTTTGTGGTTACGACATGGGTACCTATTTTGCGCATTGGCTTAAGATGCGCAGTCAGATCAAACACCCGCCCAAGATTTTTTTGGTTAACTGGTTTCGTAAAGACAAAGACGGCAAGTTTTTGTGGCCAGGTTATGGTGAGAACATGCGCGTCCTAAAATGGATCACCGATCGTGCGCTTGGACATGTGGGTGGTCAAGAGACCTTAATGGGTTGGGTGCCGCGTGAAGGCGACATCGACTTGTCGGGGTTGAACATCTCGAGTGAAGCTTTCAGCCAAGCAACCGACGTTAACTTGGGTGAGTGGAAGGCCGAGCTGGAGTCGCAGGATGAGTTCTTTAAGAAGATCGGCGAGACAATGCCTGATGCGCTCAAAATGCAGCGCCAGTTGCTGTTAAGTTCGATCGAGGATGCGTCAGGCTAACACATGAAATGCTTGTCGACGTATGGGTTAGGCTTGTTTGTGCTGGTGAGCAGCGCTTCGCTGTTCACCACGCGCGTGTATGCTCAGCCAACGGGCAACTCGACCGACGCGATTGAAGATGAACAGCGTCGACAAGACAATCGCGATCGCTTGTATAAAGAGTTCGAACCGAAATACGTTGCGCCGACCGAAGAACCTCCCGAAGAAAAGAACCGCGACCTCGCCTTCGATTTAAGCTTCGGTACACTTTTTCCGATGGCGGTCAGTGCGCAAGGGTTGTTTGAGATCATGGAGACCTATCAGGTGTCTCTTGACATTGGTTATATGCCGCAACCCTATGTTTTGTTGATGAACGATGTGGTGCAGCAATATGCAGGCTATAACGACAAGACTAAAGAGTTGATCAACAACGGTATTCAAAACTCGTTTTTTTTGCGCTTGTCGGGCGGCGTTAAAGTGTGGAAAGGGCTTGAGATTTTTGGCGGCTATACGGCGATGGCGCTTGGTGGCTCGGTTAGCACCTGGGACACGGTCGAAGCAGCATTGGGTCGCTCGTTTGATCGCACAGGATTGCCCGATGTAAACGCTCCGATGAAGTCGCAGCTGCACGGGTTTCATCTGGGGGTCGGCTACCAGATGTTCTTGGTCGAGAATTTATTTTTGCGTTTACAAGCGACTTATTTTCAAGTGCTGACATCCAAAACGACAGTTGATTTGAGCACGCGTAATATTGATGGTCAGCGCACCATTAACGAAGCGTCTGCTGCGCTCGATCAATATCTCAACGACATTTATACGCGGTATGTGAAGTTGCCGGTGATTGGCGCGTTTATTGGCTTTCGTTTTGACTGATACTCGACGATTCTCGCGAAGCGCGAATAATCGTCGGGTTGGCCGATTCTAGTCGAAGGGGCGTGGTGACACGCACTAAAGTGCATGTCACCGGTTGTAGCATGTCACCGGTTGTAGCGTGAATAGTCGTCGGCGTGAGGGGGCCAGGGGTGCTATAGAGCAGCGTGGGGTATCGTTCGCTCAAAGCATGCGTGGATGATTTAGCGCAACACAATCATCTGGTGAGAATCGATGATGAGGTGGACCCTTATCTTGAGATGGCTGAAGTGCAGCGACGCGTGTTTCACGCGGGTGGGCCTGCGCTCTATTTTTCACGCGTTAAAGGCACCACGTTTCCGATGGTGAGCAATCTGTTTGGCACGCTCGAACGTGCGCGTTTTATTTTTCGCGATACCTATCGTCTTGTTGAGAAGCTGATCGCGCTAAAGGCCGGGCCCGAAGCGCTGATGCGCAGCCCGCTAAGTTATGTGCCCGCCTTCTTTGCGGCGCTTGGTGCGTTTCCGCGCAAAGTGCGATCGGGCGCGGTGCTTGAGTCTACAACTACGCTGAGTGCATTGCCTCATCTTACCTCGTGGCCGCTCGATGGCGGGCCTTTTATCACCTTGCCGATCGTTTACTCAGAAGATCCAAAGGCGCCTGGGCTTAACAAATCCAATCTTGGCATGTACCGCATTCAACTGGCTGGTAATGAATATGTGCGTGATCAGCAAGTTGGGCTTCACTATCAAATCCAGCGCGGCATTGGTGTACATCACCAGCATGCGCTCGAACTTGGTCAACCTTTGAAGGTTAATATTTTTGTTGGGGGGCCGCCGGCGATGACTTTGTCGGCTGTGATGCCCTTACCTGAGGGGCTTAGCGAATTGCGATTCGCGGGTGTGCTTGGTGGGCGGCGCGTTAAGATGGCCAGATCGCCGCTCGATGGCCTGCCGCTTTGGGCGGACGCGGATTTTTGTCTATGCGGAACGATTGATCCGACGCAAACGCTTCCTGAAGGCCCCTTTGGCGATCATTTGGGGTATTACAGCCTCAAGCACGCTTATCCAGTGCTCAACGTGCATAAAGTGTTTCATCGTCGCGATGCCATCTGGCCCTTCACCGTGGTAGGTCGCCCACCGCAAGAAGACACCATTTTTGGTGAGCTGATCCATGAGTTGACGGGGGCGGCGATTCCGGCGGTGCTACCTGGCGTCGAAGCGGTGCATGCGGTGGATGCGACGGGTGTGCATCCACTTTTGCTTGCGATAGGCAGCGAGCGTTATCAGCCTTTTCAAAAACCCAACGCACCACAAGAATTATTGACTCAAGCCAATGCCATTTTGGGCCAAGGGCAACTGTCGCTTGCAAAGTATTTGTTGATCGCAAGCAAACAGAGTGAACCGCCGCCCATTGGCGACGTGGCGGCATTTTTAAAGCACGTACTGGAACGTTTGGATTTTCGTCGTGATGTGCATTTTTACACCAAGACAACGATCGACACCCTTGATTATAGCGGTGAAGGTGTAAATCAGGGTTCAAAGGTGGTGATGGCCGCGACAGGAGCCCGAGTGAGAACACTTGCTAACAGTTTGCCGGTGTTTGGGTCATTGCCTGAGGGGTTTGTGGCGCCACGACTTGCGCTTGATGGTGTGTGCGTGGTGCAAGGCCCACGATATGAAGACAACGAGCGCGCACGACAACACATTCAGTCGCTGCTTGGGGCCATGGGTGTGCAACCCGGCTTGGCGTGGGTGGTGCTGGTGGATGACAGCGAGTTTGCTTCGCGTACCTTAAACAATTTTTTGTGGACAACGTTTACCTGCTCGGACCCTGCACGCGATATCGAGGGGGTTGACGCATCGATACAGGATAAACATTGGGGTTGTCGGGGGCCGCTTGTTATCGACGCTCGGTTTAAGCCGTGGCAAGCACCCGCACTTGTCGAGGACGCGGACGTGACACGGCGTGTCGATGTGCTTTTTAAGAAATGGAGCGCGTCAGGTGGGCCGCTTTATGGGCGTGGTTAGTTGCATTTTCCAAAATTGATATCGAGGCGAAATGAGCGCTGTTTACTGAGTTCGTTTTGTGCGGATACAACGATGGTAAGAAACTCACCTTGGGTGACGGCCAAACCATTTTGGAAGTTGAGCGGGCTTTGGTTACAAAGCGACAGGCCTGTGGTGCTGCAGTCGTTGTTAGAGATCCAAACGTTGACGTCGGCGCTAAATTCGCCGTTGCGTGCTTGATTTACAAACAGGCAACCCACCATCGGCGCTTGCACACGAAAAGCAATGTCGGGCATGTTTTGTGCGCACACCGCGTGGTCAGAGTCGACAAAGGAAAAGTTACCGGATAACCGCGCTGTGCCGTTGTTGGTGAGCGTGATCATGGAGGCGTTGGCGCAGGTGTCTGCGGGGCAGTTATCGGCACCATCGGATAGTCCGTTGCAGTTGCTGTCGACGCCGTCGCAAAGTTCGCTGGCTCCCGGATGAACGTTTGCGGTTGCATCGTTACAATCGGTGCCGCCTGCGCACATGTTCCCCAGTATTTGTTTTGCAGGGTAGCCATCGTGATCGCTATCGACAGGCGTATGCACACACATCATGTCGCTGCTGCAGGTGTCGGTTGTGCAGGGCGTGTTGTCGTCACAAAGGGGGTCTTCGGGCGGCGTACAATCGGGTTGGGTGCCCGCGTCATCTTCAACGGCACCGTCGGTGTTGTTCAGGTTGTTGCCAGCGTCGCCCTCGTCGAGCATGGCGAGTCGGCCTTGATTGGGGTCGACGACGATTGCACATGCAGTCCAGTGGCTTAGGGTGATGATCAGTAAGTAGTGGAAAATATTGAAGAAAGTATTTTTCATTAGGGTATCACTATTCATTATACCCTAGGGCCAGACCTTTTCACTAGCATTGTTTGTGATACGTAGTACTAATACGCGCCGTGATGTTCTGGCTTATTAACAGAAGGACAATACCGCTTTGCAGGGCTGCACACGCGTGTGTTGCGGGTTTGTTACTGTTCGCCATGATGGGCTGCAGTGCAGACCCATTCGAGTTGAGTGCGTCTGCCGAGGGATCCAGTCAAGCGGATGAAGTGTCACTGGTTGGGTGTACGCAGGCGCACAATGACAGCACGATGCGTGAGGGCGTGGATCGTTGGCAGAAGATCAACGAACGATGTGTCGTGGTGACTGAGCGAGTACCACTTTGGCATCCGGCGTGTGGTGAACCAGGTAGATTGGTGGTGATCGAAAGGTTGAGCCATGCGTTGCTTGTTTCACTGGTGCGTGGTCTTGCCGATGGTTCGCTAATGCAAAGGTATGCGCTGAGTGCAGGTGATGTTGCGAACGGTATGCGATTTGTCGCACAAAATATTGGCAATCCGGGCACCGCTGATTTGGTGATGGTCTTTGCGAAAGGACGAATGAATCAAGCGAATGAGATTTCGACAGTTGGTTTTAAGTGGCTTGAGTTCAGTGACCCCAACGGTGTGGGCTGGGCGCAAGGCAAGACCAGTCTTCTTCTCGAGCCGGTGTGTCCTGAAGATGCACGATCGGATTTTGCGTCGTGGCTTGTTTCTGAAGTACAAACGTGGTTGCCCGAGCTTTGTGCGCAGGTGACAGCGCCATGAAGCACTTGTGGTTGTTATGTGCGGTGATGATCGCAATCCCCATCGATGAATCGCGCGCTTTTGAGCCGCCAGAAAGGGTGGTGCGCTGTACGATCAGGTCTCGTTGGTCGGCTCGAACTTGCTCGTATGTGATCGGTTTGTCTTTGAGTCATGGTCTGTGTCCGGCACTCGTTGTTCATTTGCGAGACTGGCTCGATACCGCCTTTGCACAGCGTCGGTCTGGATTGTTGAGCTATCATAGCGACGAGATGGATATCGATCGTTTTGTGGCGAGTGAGCGGCTTCTGTTCAGCGATGAACTTGACGATGAGTTGTTTGAGCAGAGTGAGGCTTATTTATTTCACACGCCTGAAAATATGCGCCGCGATATGGTGGAGCTGCGCGACACTATCAAGCTACAGCATGTGTTGTCGTCAGCGCCTCCCTACGCTGCGTCGCTACAGAGTGCATGGGGTAACGATCCTATCATGTGGTATCGAGGCGAGGTGCAATCCGTTCATACGCTAACGGTTAGCGAGATGAGCGTGACGCTCGAGACACGCGGGCGCCGTGCGCCGTGGCCTAAGAACGATTGCCTTGAAGAGCGTTTTGACGTGATGTTAAAACAACATCATCATGTGTGGCGACAGTTTGCCGCAGAAGTATCGAATGAATACGCGCGGTGTGCGCCCCCCGAGCTTGCAGCAAGCACCGCGCGCTGAGCACCACATACCAGTATCGCGTCCGA
Source organism: Polyangiales bacterium (assembly GCA_044224525.1). Classification (GTDB taxonomy): domain Bacteria; phylum Myxococcota_A; class Polyangia; order Polyangiales; family CBDCBC01; genus JBGAKI01. The sequence goes on from JBGAKI010000085.1 coordinate 11,706, forward strand.
GAAGATGAGTTGAGGTGGTCTGGGGGAGGCCAAACAGTAGCGAACGATTCGCGAAGCCGAAGGCGTAGCGCTTAGTGAGCGGGTTTGGCC
>JBGAKI010000086.1:0-11405 GCA_044224525.1 Polyangiales bacterium
AGGGGGGCCCCATGACTTTAGTCATGGGGGGAGCGCAGCTCCTCTCGTTCGCGTAGGCGATATGCCTGAGCGCCTGAAGCAACCTTTTTGAAAGACAATCTAGCGACGGAACACTTGGCTGACGTATTTGCCACTGCCCTGCAGCGTCGACACACTCAAGATGTGATCGCCGCTTTGTTTGGGGCAAAAGCGGATGTCTGAATAAGGAACACGCGCATTGGTTGAATGTGCAGCGTCTTCGCCCTTGGCGGTCTTCAATGTCAGCGTGAGATGGCGAATACCTTCATCACCCACGGCCAAAAGCGCATAACAATGGCCACTTTCAAGTTGTACGGTGTTCTTATCGACCGCGCCTTGGCGAGGCACATTACCACGTTCGATGCCAAACGCAGGATCTGGTTGATAACCATCGGCATTCAACATCGATGTCGCTTCGGCCAAGCGCAAATAAACGATCCCCTTCAAACCAAAGGGGCCCTGCGTGCCTCGCGGCCAACGAAACGTTTGCAATGCATATTGAAATGGCTCGCTGCCTGCACCCAGATCAACCGTATTGGCTTGCGCTTGATCAGTACACACGCGCCATAGCGCACGCCGCATTGTGCTGTCGGGATCGGGCGCCCGTGACGCGCCGCGTGCTTGCACCAAGCGCATGGTGTCGATACCTTGACTCACGTTGGTATAAAGCACGATCGCCCAACACGCCTTGTCTTTGGTTTGCGCATTTAACTGTACATGACCTTGCCCCACAAGCGATCCACGTTGCGCCTCACCATAGGGCACATAACCACGCGCTTGCATGTCCGCGGCCCCAAGTCTCAAGCTATCGTTCAACACGTCAGAAAACGTAGTCGTTTGCACAGCAGCAGGCGGCGTGTCGGGCGTTGAGGAAACATTCGTTGTGGTTGCCTCGCCGTGACCCGCGTTAAGCTTGGTGTAAGCGGTGACAAACACTTCACCACTTTCGCGGGTGCCCGCGCGCAACGTAAATACACCTGCTTTATCGGTGCAATACTCAACCAGGCTTTCGCCATCGTTGCTGCTTTGTTTAGCCACCGCACGTTTGCTGTCCTTTTCGACTGCAAGCGTCAGACTACCCAGCGATTTTTCACCAAGACCCGCAAACAGATAACACATGCCGGCCACAAGACTAATCTGAAAAGTCTGATCAACATTCGCTTGAAAGCGCATACCGCGCGGCTGTTCAACGCGTCGGTAACCCTGGTTCGCCAACCGTTGATCAAGATCACTGACACGTGAATTCATCGTCGCGCCTGTCGCTACAACCTGTGTGCTGCCCGCCACATCAGTGCTGTTCCACAGTTCAGCCAGCGAAATCGCATCACCTTCAGCTTTGCGCGAGAACACAGCATACGTAAAGGGTCCACTGCCGCGCTGCATTAAAATGCGCGTTTGTAGCCACGTGTCGCCTACATTGCACACGCTCACCCATGGGTGCGCGTGCGGCTGCACGTCATACCCGATCGTCTGGCCGTTAAAATCAGTCACCACCAAGTTAAGGTCAACCGCGTTGTCAGCCAAACCCACAAAAAGATAACACTCATCTTTTTCGATCTGCGACGCGTAACTGGTCACACCAAATTGCGCAAGCTGCGCTTGAATGGTGCTGCCCACCTGATGATAACCCTTGCTCTGCGCAAATGTGTCGATACGCTCAAGCTCGGTCTTGGCGGCCGCTTGACTGGCAGCAATTGCCTGCAAGGTGTTTTGGTTTTGCCCGTAACGTCTGGGCGAGGGTGCACAGGCTGCGGCAACAATGATCAGCGCGCTGATCTGTATCGAATAAAGCGGTTTGATAAACCATGCATTCACGCAGTTTCTCCCTTATGACCAAATCGAGTCTTGAACATAACTCAGCGCTTTGAAAAAAGATAGATGAGCGCACCAATGCTTGAAAACACGATCAGCGAGGCCAACGTCCAAATCAATAGCTCGGTTTGGTTACGTTCGATCCACGACGAATGCCGCTCGTGTTCGGCGAGCGCTGCCGGCCGGTTCGACGTTTTGTCCGCTTTGCGCACCGGGGGCCGCGTCGACACACGTACCGGGCGCCCCTTGTCTGAATCGTCGAGCAATGCACGCTGCCACGCATTGTCAAGCGACGCCGGATGATCCTTCAAAATCAAATCGTCATTTTGCTCGCTCTCATCGAGCGCCTTATCGGCCGCGTCATCGTAGCGCCACGTGGTTGAGCCAAGCTCAAGCACATCGCCACGTTTGAGCACGCGTTCGTTGCACGGTTTGTTGTTGATAAGCATCCGCGGTTCGCGTGACAAATCATAAATCACAGTGCGACCCCAATCGGCCGTCAGGTTGAAGGGCGCCCCATCAACCACCAATCCACCAAGTTGCACGTCGCAGTCTGTACCCTCACCCAAAGTATAGGGTTCATCACGCACCGCTAAACGCAACGTGGTCGTCGACACCTCTCCTTGGGTACATGTGAGTGTCGCCCAAACCTCCTCGTGGGCCTGCGCCTCAAGCCGCGCACGAAGTAAAGCACGTGCCAGTGCCGCGCTTTCATCAGCTGAGACCGGGTTGGCAACGGGCACACCACTATCGAAGAACACACCAAAACCACCGAGTGCTAAACGATCCCCCGAGCGCAGCTTATATTTCTTGCGGGCCACGATCGGCTCGCCGTTCACATAGGTGCCGTTGGTCGAATCGAGATCTTCGATGTAATAATCGCTTGATTCATGACTGATAACAGCATGCCTTAGACTGATTGCTGGATGCGGAATTCGCACGTCGGCACTCGAGCTACGACCAATCAGTATGCGTGATTGCTCGAACCCATAGCGTAACTCGCCTTGGTCTTCGTTAGGCCAATGCGATTTCAAGCAAAGCTGCACGCCCATAACAGTTGAGAGGTCAAAATCAGAATATGCCAAAAACTGGACGAAATCTAAGTTTTGGCAACAAACTGGGCTCATGGCACATGTAGTGCGAGGAGTGGAATTGTATGCAGAGTGCTGCTGAAAGACGAAACGCCCGAGCGGAACGCGTATTGTTTCAAGGAGATATTGCGCTCAGGAACCCCTATAATCCTGACCAAATCATCCATGGACGAGGCGTGAACCTAAGCGCTGGGGGCGTATCATTGCGTCCCGGCAGCATGACGTCCAGCCCAGGTGCGTCGATGCAAATTGGCTCGCAGTGGAAATGCCAAATCGATGTCGGTCTAGACGATCAACCTGTCGAAGCAAAAGTTGAAGTTGTATGGGTGCAATCACATGCCACCGAATCGATGGTCGGTCTGCGCTTTTTAGAATTGCATCTGGATGACGCCGCTGTACTCGATCATCTGGTCGACAAACTCAAGGGTCGTCCAAGCTCACAAGACCCAGGGTCAGTTGAAATTCATATTCAAGGTGCAAGCGCTCCCATCACCGCAACGGTGCGCGACAGTCACCTCAGCACCTTGGTGGCTGAGCAACCGCTCGGTTTTTTGAAGATCGGCGATAAAGTCACGCTGTCCACTTCGGGTGAAGAACCCGCTGAAGCGATCATTCAAAACGTCGAACTTGAGCTCGATCAAACCACCCCTAAACTGGTGATGACCTTCGCGCACCCAGAGGTCGATACACACCTAGGTCGTGAACGCCAAGCCGACGAAACCTGGCGCGATTTTCGCATTTTTGACAGCGGACTTCCGGCGGTCAGCACCAGCGTGCGCCCCAAACCTAACCTCGACATTATTCGCTCACGTGACGTGATCGACTTATCCGAAGTCAGAAAAACCGTTAGCTTGCGCCCCGAAAGTGCTGACGAAACACCAGCAGAAACCGAATCGTTTGATCTAAAGGACGCGGCACCTGCATCCCATCATTTCGTTCAAGCATCGGACGAATTTGAGTTTACGCCCAATCAAAAAGAACCCACCGCGTCGTCATTTCAAAGCAAACAAAACGCCGAACGCATAGCGCGTCAACTCGCTTTGAACTTTGGCGCCGCGCGCGAACGCTCTGCCGTGGCCGCAAGCCAGGCATGGCGCAGCCTGCGTTTGGCCTGGACCGACATCAAACCCGTCCTGGCGCAAATCGCCGAGCCAATCAATGCAATGCTTCGCCGGCTCTACTTTTTCATGCTGCGCATGGTGGGCCTAACGCCAGCGCAAATCGGGCAGCGCCAAGTGCGCCAGCAACGCATCGTGACCGGCCCATCAAACTATCGTGCACAAGGCGCGCGTCACATGCCCGAGACCGAAGCCAAAGCGGGCCGCCCCGTGCTACTTTTCGCTGCCGGATTAGCAACCACATTACTTGTGTTCGCACTTTACGGTGTATTTGGTTCGTCAAAGAGCACCGACGCTTCATCGGACAACCCATCGCAAACGCTTCAACCGAACACCCCCGCGGCCATGCCTACGATGCCTAACATGCATAGCGTCGACCCAGCGCTCGATCCGTCGAGTCAGCCTCAAGCCGCGCCCATCGATGCACCTGCGGACGGCGCAAACATGCCTTCGGAAGATGATTTCTACGGCGGTAGCGCTGGCAGTGCTGGTTCCGTAAGCGAAAACCTCGAGCGCGCGCTACCTGAGCCCAATTATGGCGAGGGCCGCCTTCCCGAACCCGAGTACCCAAGCGCACCCGAGTTTTCAGCCACGCAGCGTGCCACCACACCCGCCCGCCCTAATAAGCTTGACACACGCATCCAACCTTCACCCACAACGCGCGGTGAAGCCACTCGAACAGGCAGCCGTTCATTCGGCGCAGCCAACGTCAAATCAGGCCGCACCTTTTTGATCCGCATGAGCCAACCCATCGACGGCGTCATCGGTCGTACAACCACCAATGGCTTTCACGTGATCGTGCCCGGTAGCCTTGCGCTCGACAAAGCCAAGCCCATTGCATCCACCCACCCAGCCGTAAGCCAAGCAACAATCATCAACCGCGGCGACCACGCAGAACTCACCATTCAGTTCGCACACGGACGCACGCCCAGCTACCGCGTCAGCGGACGCGGCTCGATGCTAGAAATCATCATCGGCAACTAGTACGCGTTTAGTTTGAGTTGAGCGTGAGCGCGCCCGGCTCGCGCGTCACCGGAGCCTACAAAACCTCGGTGAGGATGACGCGCGAGGACGTAAGCCGCGCTCAACTCAAACTAAACGCGTACTAGCGTTATTTTGTTCGTTTACCGGGTTGACTCGAGGGCGCCACACGCACCGGTTCAGAGGGCGTTTGAAAGCGCGAAGCCTCCGATCCAATCGAGCTTGCACTGTCTAAATCCAAGATGCGCTGATCACCCACATAGTCTTTGGTTTTGTACTCGTTGATATGTGCAAGCTTTCTCACCACATCGGCCATGCGCTCGGCTTCGCGAATAATGATATCGAGCGCACGAATGTCTTGCGCTTGGGTTAAGCGGCGGCGAATCAGTTCGGCATAACCTAAAATGCTCGTTAAGGGTTGATTGAGCTCGTGGGCCGCAGTGCCCGCAAGCTCGGCCACGATCGTTTGCCGTTCGGTCGGTGTCAGTTGGTCTTGTGCTTTGGCAAGGCGTGCTTCAAGCGCCAAGCGCTCTTCAACCGCCTGGCGTCTAGTTTCTTCAAGGCGAGCCATGCGCCAAGCGATTTCTTGCTCGCTACAAGGCACACTTAACCAATCGACACGTGGATGATTGAGCAAACGCTCCCCCGCACGCTCAAGCTGCGACAAAGGCGAAAGTGCAAGCAGCATCCAGTTGCGCCCAAGCTCTTCAAGCACGTCGATCAGCGCAGCATGGTTTTCTGCGCGCGCATGTGGCAGCATCATTAAATAAATACTTGCACCATCGTGCGCCGACAACGCCTCAAGATCATCAACGCGCCGATCGCTTAACGAAAGGCTATCGATTGCTTTGGCGGCGACCGAGTAACTTGCCGCGTCCTCGCACGTTATGACTAAGAGCGCTTTCATATGTTAGTTCGTATTCGACGACGGACCCGACCCGCTCACACCCGCTTTCGCACGCTGTTTGGCTAGCTCCTGTTGCACGTTGCGTAGCTCTTTGCGAAGCGCGTCCAGCTCTTGTTTTGAAACCAAGTCAAGCGACTTGGCCAAATCATGCACGCGGTGCATCAATACACCACGCAAATCGCTGGCCCCATTCAACACTTTCATCAGTGTATTCGCTGTAGCCGGATGCTGAATCAGCTTGGCCACCCGCGGATCTTGAAGCAACTGAAACAGCCTTTTTTGTAGAGAGTCTTTCATAGGGCCTCGTATTTACTGTGCGCGAGAAGTGCATACCCGTCAATGATTGCCACGGCGTCAGCCGAGCATGTGTTCTTCCTCTTCTATCAGATCGTCGATGACCTCCGCCAGTGACTTGTCGATCACCGCCTTTTCCAAGCCACCCGACGCGGGTTTGGCGCGACCCTTATAAATGTCGCTACGGTCCAACCGGGTGGTCGAACCAAGCGCTCGTTGCACTGCACTTGGTTCAAGCGTGTCGTCGATCGGTTCAAGCGCCGTTACGATCGTATCGCGCGCAAGCGTCTCGGTCTCAATCAGTTCCGCATTGAGCGGCGGTTCGCTATATTTACCATCGCGCAGCGCACGCAGCATGTTCTGATGCTGTTCTTTCATCAGACGCTCAACGCGCTTGGACACGTCATCAAACGCCACCCAATCTTGATAACTGGTCTTGAGCGTGGCCACGATCCGACCACCGTCCGCAAACGCATGGGTGATCACGTGCGGGTGTCCAAGTCCAGAATCCTCGGTCTGCACATGATAGAGTTTATTCTTATGGCGAATGTTGGTGTTGTAGCCTAAAAGTGGCGATAGTTTCTTGGTCATTGCGACGCTACCTGTTATCTTACCACACCCAAATGAATAGCATTCGACCTTTACTTATTCGACCGCATGCCAAATTCAAGTGCCACGGCGATGGCTTATGCTGCAGTGACATTCATCTCTTGGGTCCTATTACACGCAAAGAAAAGCGATTTCTGCAAGTTATCTCCCCACTCACGGTGGTGCGCGACACCGACATCAACGAAGATGTGCTGCGCACCAAGAACGATCACCATTGTGTCTTCTTGATCGATCGGCTTTGTCAGATCCACGCGCAGCTCGCCGAGATCGCCAAGCCCGATGGCTGCCGCCGCTTTCCTTACGGCCTAGTGGCCACACCCGATGGTGGGCGCGTCACCACCGAGCATCGCTGCCCCTGCCGCAGCCTTGGAGAAAGCCCGAAGCTTACAGCAGAACACGCAACGTTTGCGTTACGCGATTCGGCGGGCCGCCTCAGCGCCAATGCACGCGTTGAGGGCAAGATACGCCTCAAGCGCGACCAAAAAATAGCCTTCAGCGACTTCAAAGCAATGGAAGACACCATTCTTGAAGCCATTTGGTCAGGTGCCTCGATCGAACAAACACTCAAGGCCAAACCCTTCCCCAAGCTTAAGCGCAAAGACTGGAGCAAAGCCGCCGATGAGATTGCCGCCGATCCCGACGGCACCGCATTCGATGAAGCCATGATTTGGCTCGCGTATGCCGTTCACCAATGGCAGGGAACGCACATGCCTTTGCCAAGCGCCCGCCCATGGAGCGCCGCGTTCGATCGCGCACAAAAACGCTCAAAAGAAAAAAAGCCCGCGCATGTTTTGCGCGACTGGCTCTGCGATGAAATCTGGAGCCTCGACTGGATCGACCGCTCGACATGGCCGCAAGCTCGCCACGATTGGGTCACCCGTTTTGTGCTGGCAGAAACCCTGACGCGCGCATTTGTCAAAACAGGAAGCCGCGCGGATCGCGCAGCCGCTGAAGTTAGTGATGGTGGTCGAACTCGCCGGCGAGTCGCCCATGTGGCAAGACCTCGTCAAAACCTTCGACGTTTGAAGAAAAACGGGGTTGCGCGAGCTGAGTGGGTTGCGAGAGGTGATTCTGGTAGTGCGTGGGTATGGCCGCAGCGGACATCTGAGGGGGGCCCCATCGCTTCGATGGGGGGAGCTGCGCTCCTCTTGTCCGCGTAGGCCATACCCCAAACGAACAGAATCAACCTTCTCGCAACCCGCGCTCTAAGCAGGCGCGTTGAGCTGCAGCAGCACAACGTTGAGCAGCGCATCGCCACTCACCTGACGCTGCGTTGGATGACACGCATATGCCAAACTGATCGATGGTTGCGGCGTCGTACCCGCAGGCCACAGCGAACCATCGCGGATCGACTCATCGAGGCGCTGCTTGACCACCCCCGCTCCATCCTCAGTGGTCTCAGGCAATACACCTACAAGCAACGCATCACCATAACGAAACACATGATCGGTTGCACGCAAGCACCCACGAAACCCCTTGGCTAAATGCGCAAGGACCTGATCAGCGATATCAACACCCGCCGCTTTTCGTGTCGCGTCATGGTTTTGCCACGCCAAGCCAAACACGGTCAGCGCGTGCCCATAACGTAGCGAACGAGTAAACTCGTAGTTCAAACTAATATGCAGCTGCTGCGCGGTGCCCGCTGACGTCACCGCATCCACGAACGCCGACTCTTTAGCGCCCATCGCTGCGGCTTGTGCTTGCCTGAGCCTAAGTGCATTACGCAAGCGCTGCTGGATCTCAAACACGCGGTAGGGTTTGGTAACATAATCTTCCGCGCCAAGTTCAACGCTGCGGCTTTTGCTCTCAATATCATCCGTGGCCGCGATCGTCACGATCGGAATCGCACACAGCTCGGGATCGGATTTTAAGATGCGGATCACCTCAAAACAATCGACCTGCACAAGCTTTACATCAAGCAGCAGCGCATCCGGCCGCTCCCGCGCCACCGTATCAAGCACCTCGCGACCATTGGCTGCGGTAAGCACACGATGGCCCGCTGCCTCGCAAACCTCTTGCAGAAGGCGCAAATTAAAGGGGTCATCTTCTGCCACGAGCACAACGCTTTGCATATTATGGCTGCACCGGTCTACCTTCTAATAGCTTTAGCGTGCCCAAGGTGATAATAAAACGTCAAGAAAAAAGAACGCTTTTCGGCATTTATGACGCAAACAAGAAAAACCACCCCACGCGCTGGATTACCAAAAGCGTCCCCTGAGCTAGCCGTGCGCCGCATCGCAGCGCGCGTCATCGCGCGCGTATGTGACGACGACGCTTACGCGGTACGCGTGCTCGATGCCGAGCTGAACCGCAATAAACTTGAGTCTAGCGAACGCGCACTGGTCACGCAGTTGGTGTATGGCGCACTAAGGACCATGCCACAAATCGATGCTTATCTTACACGATTCCTCACCAAACCCATTGCAGATCTTGAACCATGGACCCGTGCTGTGTTGCGTAGCAGTATTCATCAGCTGGCCGTGATGCAAGAAGCCGAACACGCCGTTGTGCACCAAGCCGTCAGCCTGACGCGCGAAGTGCGCGGCGAGACGATGGCCAAACTCACCAATGCCGTATTACGCAAAGCACTGAAACACCTAGACCGCGACGACCCTGCTTGGCAGCAACTGCATTTACCCGATTGGTTGAACAAACAAATGAGCGCGCTTGGCAGCGATCGACTCAGCACCTTTGTTCAACTCCCAAAGCAAAGCCCTGCGCTCAATCTGTGCGTCAACGAAACCAAAACAACCACCGCCGAACTCATCAAGCGTTTGCGCGCCGAGCTGCGCGACACGGCCCAAATTGAGCCACACCCAACGCTCAGCGACATGATCGTCGTGCGGCGTGCAGGCGATATGCGGCGCACGGGTTGTTACAATGAAGGCTTGTTTTACCTACAAGAAAGCGGCGCGCGCTGCGTCGCTGAACTGCTCGATGCACAACCCGAGCACCATATCGCCGACGTGTGCGCTGGCCATGGCGGTAAAACCTTGTGGCTTCTGCAGCGTCTCAACCCAGGAGCAGCCATCACAGCGATTGACCTCTATCAAAAAAAGCTCGAAGCGCTCGAGCAACATGTCACGCGCTTAGGTCTCAACCTGCGCGACAAAGTTGCATCGCTGACAACCGAAACCATCGACATGTCGGTTGGCACGGGTGGCCTTGACGCACACTTTGATCGCGTGCTGGTCGATGCACCCTGCAGCGGCAGCGGCACGTTAAGACGGCGACCCGAGATTTTACAACGCCTGAAACCCGAAGATTTAGAGCGCCTGCGCACATTGCAAGTGGCGATCTTAATAAATGCGTGGCGCTTGGTCAAACCTGGCGGTCGACTGCTTTACGCGGTGTGCTCGCTTAGCCAGGCCGAAGGCCCCGAAAGTGTCGCACTGTTTTCGCGCGACACTTCCGATGCAACGCGAATTTCGCTTGCGGCAAGTAGACTTGCAATAACGCTGGGCCTTCAAGACGACGCCGATACGATGCTGCGACTCGGCGCGTGGGTGCACCCCGACATGGATGGCTTTCAGCTTGCTGCGTGGCAAAAGCACCGAGGACATTGACTTTTCAAGTCTTTGGCACTAGTTTCCGCTGCGATTGAAACATGGCAGTAGCGGGGCGTAGCGCAGTTTGGTAGCGCGCACGGTTCGGGACCGTGAGGTCGGAGGTTCAAATCCTCTCGCCCCGACCATAAAAGGGCCTTTTTACAGGGCTGATAAAATTAGTACTTTACAGACACACTAGAAATCAGTAATATGAATCAAAATAAGCACGTACGCCGATAAGCGGCGCTAACTCAGCACTTTAAGCGCACCAGAAGGATACCCTAATGTCGAAACCCATGCAGCCAGTCCGTATTTTAGTGGTCGATGACGACCGTGAAATCCGTGAATACATGGAAACTTTCCTCAAGAAGGACGGTTTTGAGGTCAAAACACTTGAAGACCCTCAACGCGCCGTCGATGAGGTTCGCGAAGGCGACTACCACCTGGTCATTTTGGACCTGATGATGCCCAAAATGGACGGTCTTGAGGTGCTCAAGCGCATCCGTGCAGTCGACGACGACATCGCTGTGGTCATCTTCACGGGCTACCCATCGCTTGAAAGCGCTGTGGACACGATGAAGTTTGAGGTCATTGATTATCTCAAGAAACCTTTCAATCCCGAAGACTTCCGCGAGGTCATCGAACGCGTGATGCGCAAAAAAGGGCTGTCGCGATCACCCGAAGAGAACCTGCACCGCGTCATCGGCGAAACGATTCGTAACCTGCGTAAACAGCGCGCCCTCACCTTGAAGCAAATGGCGCGTCGCACCGGTCTGTCAGTATCGTTGCTTTCACAGATCGAGCGTGCCGAATCGAGCGCATCGATCAGCTCACTGTACAAAGTGTCAGCGGCGCTCGACGTGCGCATGCAAGACCTGTTCGGCGAGTTCTAACCGCTCAGAACATCTGCTGAGAATAAGTGAGCCTGACTCGAGAGGCTCAAACAGTAGCGAACGATTCGCGGAGCCGAAGGCGTAGCGCCTGCGCGGCGCGCAGCGGTGCGACAACGAGCAAGCGGGTTTGAGCC
>JBGAKI010000087.1:0-11317 GCA_044224525.1 Polyangiales bacterium
CGCTAGACGCGCAAAACCGATCACAATGTTGGTGGCATAAAAGGGCTGCACCTCGATGAAGTGTTTGTCGTCGACCACGCTATGAATGAGCTCGTGCATATCGTACGCCTTTTTGGCGTTGGTGGGCACCAGCGTGTCAAGCGCAGGGATCTCACGATCGGGTGGGTCATCACACGCAACGCGCGGCGGGTCTTGCATGTTGTTGAGCGGCAAAAAGCCCACCAGTTCTCGAATCAATTCGAGGCAATCGTCATCGTTGTCGGAAACAAAATGCGCAACACCGCTTTCGCTGTTGTGGGTCATCGCGCCACCGAGCGCTTCTTTGTCGATGGTTTCGTTGGTGACCGTCTTAATGACGTCAGGGCCCGTCACAAACATATACGACGTATTTTTCACCATCGCGACAAAATCGGTGAGCGCTGGGCTATACACAGCGCCGCCGGCGCATGGGCCCATGATCGCCGAAATCTGCGGCACCACGCCCGACGCAAGCGAGTTGCGCAAAAATATGTCGGCGTAACCGCCGAGCGAATCGACGCCTTCTTGAATGCGCGCGCCCCCTGAGTCGTTGAGCCCGATCACAGGCGCACCCACCTTCATGGCCAGATCCATCACCTTGCAAATCTTTTTTGCATTGGCGAGCCCAAGCGAGCCACCCATCACCGTGAAGTCTTGCGAGAACGCAAACACGTTGCGGCCATCGATCAATCCATACCCCGTGACCACCCCATCGCCAGCAAAACGTTGCTTTTGCATGCCAAAGTCGTGGCATTGATGCGCAACCAAACGATCGACTTCAACAAAGCTGCCCTCGTCAAAAAGTTTATCTAAGCGCTCGCGTGCGGTGAGCTTGCCTGCTTTGTGTTGTTTGGCAATGCGCTCTGGGCCGCCCCCCTCGAGTGCTTGGGTGTTGAGTTCGTTCAGACGTGTAAGGTTGGTGTTTTCGCTCGATTCAGCCATGATTGATGGTGAGCCTATCGCAAGCGCGTGCTAGCGCCAACCCGAACTGCTGGTTGCCACGTTTACACCTGGCTTGGCCCCCCTTCACATAAAAAAGCGAGGGCTTTCGCCCTCGCTTCGTTTCAGTATACGACTGATCAACGAGTGTTACTGCGCAAGATCCGCTTTGCAGTAGTACTCTTTTGTATCATCATTGGCCACGCGTGTGGTGGTCGAAGGGCACCATGTCGCAGCGCAATAATAAACGAAGTCATCGCAGCGTTCGTTGAGTGTCACGATTTCACCGGTTGAGGTGAACGCGCCATCCTCATTCTTGGTAGCGATGTACTCGCCTTCGTCATTGACTTGACGAAGATACTTGTTGGTTACAGGCAAGCCGTCGGGGTTCTCTGACGCCTTGAGGTCCGTACGGTTGGTCACGATAGCGCCCGAGACGCCGCCCGTGGGGCCGTTACACACCTGATCGATGCTGGGGCAGTCGGCCGGCACACTGGGCTTACGGATAACCACGCTGCTAACAGCATTGTGCCAAGCTTCGTTATGTGCCGCTTCATTGTTCTCAGGACACTGGCCGAGAATACATGCCTTTGTAGCACCGTCGCTGCCCGCGCCGCATTGCTGGGGGCACGTCAAGCGATGCCATACGCCATTGGTGTCATCGATTTTGACTTGACCGCAGGATACCTCGCGAGGTTGTTGATTCTTACAATATGCGAACGCTTTGTCGCCACCCCACTGAATATTCTTATCGCAATCGCTGTCTGCGCCACAGAACTTAAAATGAACGCCTGGTGCCAAATCAAGCGAGTCAACAATTTGACCCTCATCTTGCGCGGCAACCTGGGTGTCTGAGCTGTCCCCCTGTTGACTGGTGCATGACGCCAAATGAAACCCAAGCCCCATTGCAACTGTCACGATACCGAGCGAGATGAACGTGTTTATCTTACCTTGTAGTTTAACTAAGTTCATAGCTTACCTCCACTGATACAGTGTCAGGCATGTAACAAGTGCGCAAGCAAAAAGGCCCATTTAAAGCCTTCTAGCTTCCAATCTATAGTAAAAACAGCGGGTTATTCGAAGGGCGTTGTGTCCGATTATGAGTGGCTAAAGTGCGCTGACGAGCTGATCGAGGTGCGCGCGCGTATGGCGTTCGGTAACGGCAACCAAAAAGTCATGGGTATTTTTGGCGTCAAAACGCGAGAGCGGCACGCCGCCCAAGATACCTTTGGCTTCAAGCGCCTTCAGTAGCTCTGCCGCGGGCTTGGTTTTGCTGCGCACGACAAACTCGTTAAACGTTGGGGTCGCATACGGGATCTCGTAACCACTCAGTTTGCCGATCGCTTGCTTAAGGTATTCGCTTTTGCTCAGGCAAAGTTTGCCTGCTTGCACAAAGCCGGTTTTGCCCAGCATGGCGCAACGAATCGTCATCGACAGCGCGATCAAGCCGTGGTTGGTGCAAATGTTCGACGTGGCACGTTCGCGACGGATGTGTTGCTCGCGTGTCGACAGCGTGAGCACGTAACCGGTCTTGCCATCTTGATCGACGGTTTTGCCGATCAGACGCCCGGGCATTTTCTGAATGAAGTTTTGTTTACAAGCAAAGAGCCCCACCCCGGGGCCGCCAAACTGCGGCGGCACGGCCAGCGACTGGCCTTCGCCCACGGCGATGTCGACACCCAAGCTACCGGGCGACTTTAAGCACGACAACGCGTAGGCTTCTTGCGTAGCGCTCACAAGCAAACATTGGGCGCCGTCAGCAATCTTGCGCCACGCATTTAAATCTTCAACACAGCCAAGAAAGTTTGGGTAACCAATGATAATCGCCGCTAGATTCTGATCTAGCTTTGCGTTGGTATCCGTTTGCCCACGTGGATCAAGATGCAAGAGCTGTACATGCGCGTCGCGGCCATCGGACTCACGCAAATAGGTGCGCAGCGTCTCGATATATTCAGGATGCAGCGCCGCAGACACCGCGATCACGTCTTTGCCTGTGACGCGGCGCGCCATCAGCGCCGCTTCGGCAACAGCACTTGCAGCGTCATACATCGATGCATTGGCCACATCGAGCCCCAAGAGCTCGCTAACGATGGTTTGAAACTCGAACATCGCCTGCAAAGTGCCTTGTGACAGTTCAGCTTGGTAAGGTGTGTAGGCCGTGTAAAACTCGCTGCGCAGCAAAAGCTGATCAACCGCCGGGGGAATATGATGCGCATACATCCCCGCGCCCAAAAACGACAGCATGCCGGCGGCCTGATTGCGCTCAGCAAGTTCGCTGATACGCGTTTGTAGCGTCACTTCGTCAAGCGTGGGCTCTAACTTCAGCGGTCCTTTGAGGCGATAACTTTCAGGAATGTCGGTGAACAAGTCATCAAGGCTTTTGACGCCGATGACCTTGAGCATATTGTCGATTTCTGTTTGGGTATGGGGCAGGTAACGCATGGTTTTATATCAAGAATTAGCCGTCGATCGTTTCGAGGTACTTACTGTAAGCGTCCGCGTTCATCAGCGTTTCAAGCTCCGCCTTGTTGCTGACGCGAATCACGACCATCCACCCTTTGTCGTAAGGGCCCTCGTTAACAAGTTCCGGCTTGTCGGCAAGCTGTGTATTAACCTCGACGATTTCGCCGCTGATTGGCGCAAAAAGCTCGCTGACCGCTTTGACCGACTCGATATCCCCAAAGCGTTTGCCGGCCTCGAGCGTCGCGCCCGTTTTGGGCAAATCGACAAGCGTGACATCGCCCAGTTGGTGCATCGCGTGATCGGTGATGCCCACTTTGACGAGATCGCCCTCGATAAGGGCCCATTCGTGATCTTTGGTATATTTGAGGTTAGCGGGAACGGCTGACATGGATCTCCTTTTAGGGTTGGCGTTTATAAAACGGGGTCGGCACGACTTGAGCTTCGGCGCTTTGCTCGCGGATTTGTACGCGCACTTTGCTGCCAGGCTCACTTAGCGAAGTAGGTATATAAGCTAGCGCGATCGAGTAGCCAAGGGTAGGGCTGGGTGAGCCGCTTGTGACCTCGCCCACCTTTTCACCCTGAGCATTAAGAACCGCATAACCGTGGCGCGCGTTGCCGCGTTCAGTCATTTTTAGGCCCACCAGCTTGCGTGCAAGCGTCTTGCTTGCGATGGCCTTGAGCGCGGCTTGGCCTACAAAAGGTGTTTTATCGAGGCTAACGACCCAAGCCAACCCAGCCTCGATGGGGTTCGTGCTTTCGTCGATGTCGTTGCCGTAAAGGGCCAAAGCGGCCTCGAGACGAAGCGTATCGCGTGCCCCGAGCCCGGCCGGTGCAAGCCCCAGCGTTTTGCCCGCCTCAAGCAGCGCGTTCCATAGTTGGCTTGCATGTTCGGCGTGACAGGCAATTTCAAAACCATCTTCGCCGGTATATCCTGTGCGCGCGGCCCGCACTTCAATGCCTGCTAGCTTAACTGCGGCAATCCCAAAACGTTTGAGCGCGCCAAGTTCAGCGGGTGCATCGAGCGCTGCAAGCACGCCGAGCGAACTGGGGCCTTGTAGCGCAATCAGCGCCGACGACGCGGATCGGTCGGCAAACTCGCAGCGGTTGAGCGAGCGTTTGGCAACATGCGGCGCGATTACACCAAGTCTGGATGCGTTACAAATAATAAAGACATGTTCGGCGCTTAGGCGATAAACGATTAGATCATCGAGAATGCCACCGGCCTCATTGCACGCGACGGTATAGGCGCCTTTGCCGACAGGCAGTTTGCTTAAGTCTTTGGCGACGATTTCGTTGGCCACCTCGAGCGCCTTGGGGCCAAGCAAATCGAGCTGCCCCATATGCGAAACGTCAAAGAGCCCCGCTTGTTTTCGCACGGCGTGATGCTCGGCCACGAGCCCCGTGTATTGCACCGGCATGCTCCACCCAGCAAAGGGCACCATGCGTGCGCCAAGGCGCACGTGATCGTCATAAAGTGGGGTTTTTTTGTCGGTCACCAGCGAACATTAGCCGTGCGTCGGCTTTCACGCAACAGCTTTGATGAGCGCGCGATTAGTCTTTACCACCGCTAGAAACGGGAGAAACAATGCAAATGCTGGTTTTATACTGCGGCGAGTACGCGCTAGGCACCTTTGACGTTGAGCGCGACGGGCTCGAGCTTGGTTGTGACCCTTGTGCCGACATCGTCGTCAACGATCCCGAGGTTGAAGCCAGACATTGGTTGATCAAAATTGAAGGCGGCACGCTTGTCGTGTACGTGGTGCATGCCGGGGGCGACAAAACGCTGGGCACGCGTTTTCATTTGCCCTTGGGCCAAAAGCTTAAACTTGGCCGCTACCACGCACTGCTGCGGGTCGTATCACCACGAACGACCTCAACGCAAACCCCACCCGCGCACGACGAACCGCTCGACACCATCTGCGTGAAGGTCGGCCAGGGCGCCGAGGCGCGCACGCGTCTCTTGGGCAACGCGCCCATCTTTGTTGGTAAGGCGCCGGATAACACATTGGTGCTACACGATACCGACGTGAGTGAATACCATTGCCGCATCGAACGCGCGCGTTCTTCGATTCGCGTGCGCGATTTGGGTTCGCGTGCAGGTACCTATATCCGCGGCATGCGGGTTCGTGATGTTTTTGTGCAACCGGGCACCATCGTGCGCATCGGATCCACCGATATGTGGTTGTGCGCCGAGGTGCGTCGCAATGGTTCTGGCGAGGTTGGCCTGGTCGGCGAGTCTGCGTTGCTCAAACAAACGCTTGCCGAGGTTGACCGCGCAGCAGAGCTGCCCTGGCCGGTGCTGATCATCGGCGAAAGCGGCGTTGGCAAAGAATTGATCGCGGCGCGCATTCATGCGCGTTCAAAACAATCCACGCGTCCCATGGTTGCACTCAATACCGGCGGCATGTCGCGTGACCTCATTGAGAGCGAACTTTTTGGTCACGAAAAGGGTGCGTTTACAGGTGCGCTTAGTCAGCGTCATGGTGCATTTGAACGCGCACATCACAGCACGCTTTTCCTCGATGAGGTGGGCGACATGCCACTGGAGGTGCAGGTGCGATTGTTGCGGGTGCTCGAGGGTCAGGGCTTCTATCGTCTGGGTGGCGACACACTCATCACGCCAAGTACGCGTTTGGTTGCAGCGACGCATCGCAATCTTAGAGGCGTGGTCGCACAAAAGCGCTTTCGCGAAGATCTTTTTTATCGGCTGGCGCGGGTTGTGATTCGTGTTCCCGCGTTGCGTGAGCGAAAAGAGGACATCGCGGTGTTGTCTGCGCACTTCTTAACGAACCTGCCCCAGGCACTTGGCCAGCGTCACCTTTCTGCGGGCGCGCTGGCGCGTCTAAAGGAACACGCTTGGCCCGGCAATATCCGTGAATTGCGTAACGTGCTCTCGCATGCAGCGCTGGTATCAGCCCATGTCGCACTGAGTGCGCTTGATATTGAACGAGCGTTTGCACAAAGCGCCACGGCAGCCTGCGATAAAACGCTGGATCATGAAACGTGTGCAGTCGCGCTGACGAAGCATCAAGGAAATCTTTCCGCTGCCGCACGGTCGCTGGGCGTGCCTCGTTCAACGCTGCGTGACCGCATTCAAAAAGCGAAATTTAGCAAGTCGGCGGCGGGTCAAACAACGACTGACGAAAGAACGACTGACGAAAGAACAATTAGCGCCCCAAAAAAACTTTACGTAGCGAGTTCAGGCGAAAGCGCGTCAAATCGTGGGCCACTGCCCGAATGTGCTTGAGGTCGCTTGATTTAGAGCGCCCTGCGCGCCGCTTCTGGCACTCAATTGTTACCACGCTGGTGCGCAGCCCCGCTTTGAGCACACGCAGCGGAAATTCAAAGTTTAAAAAGAAACTATTCGAGTCCAGTTGTTCTTCAAGAAACAACGCTCGTCTGAATAGGTAAGGGCCGTCGCTGCGCATCACCGTTTGATAGAGCGCGGCGATTAACGCGCGTACGCCTGTCGACAAAATCTTGCGATAAACGCCATCATTGCGGTTGTCATAAACCGAAAAGACAACGTCAGCATGGCTTCGTTGCGCTTCGTTACGCAGTGTGGTGATCGCGTTGGGCGCGATTTGGCCATCCGCGGGCATAAAAGTCACCCATGCTTTAGTTGCGTGCCGTACGCCTGTTTTGAGCGCTGCACCGATGCCCTGGTTATACAGATGCTTAACCACCTGCGAAGGGAACTCTTTAAGGGCGGCAGCGGCCTCATCAGCACTACCGTCGCGCGAACCATCATCAACAAAAATAATCTCGCTGTTGGGTTCGTGTTCCTTCAAGTGAGTTATCAATGCCGAAAGCACGGCACGGACATTTTCAACTTCGTTGTACGCAAAAACAACAACGGACAGGCCATCGGTAGGGGTGAGTTCGAGCATAAAATGGTTAGGGCCACTCGCGCAGCGCACGCGCAGGTACCCCTGCAGCCACGGTATAGGGCGCGATGTCTTCGCTGACAACCGCCCCGGCGCCAATTTGTGCGCCTTTGCCAATGCGTACACCCGGCAGCACGACGGCACCCGCGCCGATATCCGCATGATCCTCGATTACTACGGCCGCAAAATCGAGCGGTGAACGCACGATCGGCAGCGCACGATCAACGAGCTGGTGTTTGGAGGTTAGGATCTGTACTCCCGGCCCGATCCCTACATGGGCGCCGATGCGCAAACCGCCCGCGCTATGAAAGAAACATTGCTGACCGATCCAGGTGCCATCGCCAATATGCATGGTGTTCTGATGGTAACCTTTCAAGATGGCATAGTGTCCAAGGTAGACGCCGCGCCCCAAGTGTACGGTTTCAGGATGAAACACCAATGCCCCGGCTTCAAACACACAGTCTTCGCCGCAGGATGCCAGATCGCGTGGGCTAAACTGCCCGGTGCCGTGGCTGCGATACATCGTTGCTATTTACCACGTTTGCCCAGCGCTTACTATAAACAAAGGGACTGAGTGCGAGTCAGACGTTTGGGCACGGGAGCGGTCCGACGAAAGGGGACGGGCGCGTAGGCGTCGTTCAGCCGTTGCGAGCGGGACCCGCCTAAGCAGGACTGTCCCCGCTCTCAAACGTTTGAACCGCACTCAGTCCTTTTGTGTATTGTCGATGGTGTTAACGTGAAGCGCGTCACTAAGTGCGATCCCAAAACGGGACGCTTCGGGGTGCTTGCTCGTAAACGCCTGCAACGCCTGCAAGGCTTGGGCGTCGTTGCCTGCGGCATACTTAATCCAGCCAAGTTGCAATAAAGAAAACGTATCCCCGCGTTCAAGTTGCGCTAAAAGCAGCGCTTGCGCGGCGGCCAAGTGATCAAGCCGCAAGCACAACACTGCAGCTTGGCGTACAGCATCTTCCGGTGTGGCCAAAAAGGCGTCGCTATCGCGTACGCTGGGAACCCATGGGGCAACGGTATTGCCCGCGGGGCATTGCGCTGCGCTGCCGCGCGTTCGGTGTCCTGATGCAAGGTCAAGCATGTGAAACGCGCGTCCGCTCTGACCTTGAGCAAAAACACGTACGGCCTGCGCAATCATAGCGTCGCGCAGCACCTCAAACTCGAGGCTATTGTCTAACCGGGTGCTATTGAACAGCAGATAGTGGTCCCATTGTTCTTGCGCACGCTTGGAGTGCGTTTTGTGCAGCGCCAAAAAATAGCGATCAAACTCTGGCGTTGTGCGCTTGAAAGGATACGCATGAGAGACCGAAAGGGCAGGGCTTTGCTCGAGCACGTAGGGTCCTAGTTGCATGACGGGATAGTCTGCGGCGACGGGTCGACTCTCACTGAGCACGGCAACTTTGCTCCACGCCAAGAACATAGCGCCTTCGACATAACGGGTCTGTGCGTCAGGTCCCGGTCTAGCGATTGGCCCCTGATGCAACGCGGGGTGCTTGCTCAAGCGCTGCCACTGCCAACTTGACGTGGCAAGGCCTCGTACAAAATGCGCAACGTCGGGTCGTGCGCCTTCGGTGTCTTGCGCGAGCATCCAGGTGCCCGCGACAAAGTCAGTTTCAAGCAAAGTCAGGGCGCGTGGCGGAGGCGTATTCACCAGCACGCCTTGAAAAGATTCAAGCGTTACGCGGTCGCGCAGATGTAACGGTTGATAAAAACGAACGATGACCCATATTGCAACGCCCGGTAAATATTGCTGCACCAAAGAGCGCGCGCTCAAACCGTTTGCCGACGACAACCGAAAATACCAGCGCTACGCTTACCAAACAAATGAACGCGAGCGACATATAAGCGATGTTGTCGGGGTTGCTGGTTTTGAGCGGCTGCGTGCCGGCTATCATTGTCGCGATAAGCAAACAAGCAAAAAGCGCAAGTGATAGTCGCCGCGTAGGCGAACTATCCTTTCTGTCGCGGTATAACAAAAAAACATACGCCACAAACACAAGTGCCGGAAGATAATACGACGTTTCAAATAGATAGCCCGCGGCGCTTCGAACGTTGTTGAGCCACGTCGTATCGCTGCTGAGATTGTGATGATAAGCTTGTGCGCTCACATAACGCAGCCACCCGTTCCAGTCGGTGGGCGTTCCCCACATCGGAGCGCCTGCCAGGGCGCGCAAATACAAAAAAGAGAGCGGAAACAGCCCTGTCGTTGCTATGAGCATTGCAAGCGCGCAGCGACCCAGGTTTCGAAAAATATTGCCATGTTGCGACGATAACAAGAAGAAGCCCATCCCCACTGTTAGGCTGGTCAGCGCGAATACCGGATGAACGCACGCACACAACATCGACACGAACGTGCCTTGTGCCGCACGACCAAAGGCGTGCTCGATGCCCGCCACAATAAAAAGATACAGCCCACTGAGTGCGAGCAATAATGCGAGCGTGTACACTTCAGGGCGCTCAATCTGCTCGTAAAAACTTGCCGTGCTCAACGTAATAAGCGCAACGACGCAACCTAACGACAGCTGGATGTGATCGCAAAGACCAAAGACTTGTGCAATGCGTGCACAGAGCTTCGCGGCAACCAATAAGGCGAGCCCACCACACACAAGACTAAAAAATGCCGCACGATAACTTAGCGTGCCCAGCGGCAAAAGCATAAACAGGTGGGCGAATACGCTATAAAGCGGTTGCCCTGGCGGGTGCGAGCCACCGAGTCGCCAAGCCGCGCTCACAAGTTCGCCGTGATCAAACAGATGCGGGAAAGCAACGAGTTCACCTGGTCGCGCAATACGCACAACCAATGGCAGCCCGATGGCAAGCACAAGCCAACTGGTCGGGTTGATTCGTCGAAGTCGCGCAAACCACGTCATGTCATTGTTGTAACATAAAACGACGCATCGCTTCGAGTTGTTCGTTGGTCATCAGCTCGGCTGGTGTAATTCGCAGCGTCACCAAAGGTTCGCCTTGGAACCATGTTTGTTGTCGCTTGGCATAGCGGCCACTGTCGATGACAATCTTCTCGAGCAACTGCTCGCGGTCGAAGGGTTGTTTTTCTAGAATCCAATCTCGGATAACGCGATAGCCCACGCTTTGCATTGCGCGTACGTCTGGACCCCAGCGCGTGATCAGCGTATCGCACTCTTCTATCCAGCCAGCTTCAAGCATTTGGCGCGACCGATGCGCAAGGCGCTCACGCAGAATCGGCCGCGGCAAGTCGATCCAAACGAAGTGACTGTCATAGCGCGCAGGCTTATTTTGATCTTGTTGCCACCAAGCACTGGCCGTCTGGCCCGTTTGTTGATAAATTTCAAGCGCGCGTACGATTCGTAAGGTGTCTTGCACATGAATGCTGCTTGCAGCTCGCGGATCGACACTCGCAAGTTGACGATGCAAGTGTGCGTTACCAAGTGTTCTTGCTTCGTCATAAAGACGCTGACGTAACGCTGGATCCACCGGGGGTAGAGGCGCAAGTCCGCGTAACAAGGCGCGCAGCCACAGCCCCGTGCCCCCCGCCACAATCGCAATCTTATTGCGTTCATGAATCTCGCGAATAACGACGTCGCTCAACTGAGCGTAACGCATGGCATCAAATGCTTCGTTTGGGTCGGCGACGTCGATCATGTGGTGCGACACGCCCCTTAACTCTTGCGTCGTGGGTTTTGCCGACCCGATGTCAAAACCCCGGTAGATCTGCACGCTGTCGGCTCCAACAATTTCAGCGTTGAGTTTCATTGCAAGATCCACTGCAATGGCCGTTTTGCCTACACCCGTTGAGCCACCTAACACAATCAATCGCGGTGTCATTGCGCTAAGCCTTACCAGCCGCCGGTTGCGCGTTGCGCATTGGTTGATCGGCATGCGTCATACGTTCGATGCGGCTACGCGTCAGCTCGTCGATGGCAATACGTTGCATTAGATAGCTTGGCCACTGATTGAGTGTCGACACGTCGATTCCACTAACAAGGTGTTGAATCGCGTCAGGGTCGATCGGCGCAAGCGCA